>CAXMPK010000235.1:0-2527 GCA_964195405.1 uncultured Acidimicrobiia bacterium | reverse complement strand
CCCCAGGAGAGGGCGATGGCCACCCCCGCGAGCAGCATGGCTAGAAGCACAACCACTATCTCGATCGGGAAAGCGATCAGACCGAGGATTGGATGCTTGTCGAAGAAGTCATCGAGGCGGTCTCTCAACCTCGTCAGCGGATTTTGCTGCACCAACATTGTTCCCCCGCCTTGCTGCTCTTATTCAACGATACGCCGCACCCTGTGGTTAAGCGATACAGCCGAAATCGAAGCCAAGGGCGCACGCCTAGCGGAACAGCGACTACCGAGCCTGCTGACCCAGCACCGGCCACCATCGCTCGATCAGAAGACTCATGAGAACGGTGACACCCACCGGAAGCGCAAGCATGCCGTAGAAGCTCTGTTGGCCATAGGCGCCAGCGGGGAAGAAGACAGCGAGCAGTCCCAGCGCGATCAAGGACACCGACGCGACCCACGTACCGACCTGGGTGTTCGTGGTTCTCTCGCTCATACCGATCCCAAGCCCCTGGGCGCAGCCTCAGTGTCAATAGCTTCTGCCGAGGTCAACTCGGTGTTCGTACCGGGAATCTGCTTGATCTGGGTCATCACCTGAAATATCGACCTGGAGCGGCCGAAAGTCAAAGATCATCTGACATTTTCCAAAGTGACTAATCAGTCGACGAGCTGGTTGGTATCAGGTACTAAAGGTGTTGCCGATACATAACTATGGACGACGATGAGGCAAAGGCCCTCAACTTGGCGATCCAGGCGATCGGCAACAAATTGGATGACCTAACGGTGGTGGTCCAAGCGATCCTGCGTGTCCTCGACTCAGAAAGCCCTGAGATTTCCCCCGGTATCAGACAGCTCCTCCTAGACAAAAGCTAGGACAGCCTCGGACACCCCCGGACGCTCTACAGCAGTAACGCCTGAAATCGCATGGCTACGCGTGGTTCGGTAGAAGATCGGTCGCGCAGTGATGCGACGCTCATCGCCGCCATGCGGACGTGTCCCCTTGCTCGAAGCCCTCAGGGAACTCAAAATCATCGTGTACGAAGTGACAAATGTGGTCGGTGACCTCGTTGAGGACCGGCTCAGCCGCCGCCTCATTGAAGAAGGCGGTCCCATGGCTCTCACCGTCGACGATATAGCTCTCGAAACTCGTCGGCAGCTCCGCCTCGATCCAACCATCGAATACGGGCCGGTACTGCAAGTCGCCTGTGGTGATACGGGCCACCACGTGCGTGGCGTACGTAATTCCAATGGGCGGCGAGATCGACTCCCAGTCGAAGGGATCGGAAGGAGAGAACACAAGAACGTCCACAGCGCCGAAGTTGATGCCCGCGATGAGGGCATCAACAGCGGTCGCAGAAGATCCAAGAGTCGAGAACCCTGCGGCGGAATCAAAGCCGAAACCATCGAGCCATTTGTCGATGATCTCGTCGAAGATCGGTAGGTCTGCGCTTGTCAGGGAACTGTCGAAAGCGACGACATTGGCGCAGTCCTGCCCGGCGAGAGTGACGGCCAACCCGGCCAGGTCATCGACATTGCTATTCAGTGAGGGAGCAGCCACCAACACGTGGGTGGCGGTGGACGCCATCCATACCGTGAGGTCGACCTCTTCACCCGCAACATCGATGGTGTGCGCCTCAGGAACGACAACTGCCGCAGGCTCGTCCTCCACTGCAACGGTGGGAGCCTCCGTGTCCACAACAACCGCCTCGGTGTTTGGTGCAGCCGTTTCCACGACAGGAGTCTCTGAAGGGACCGCGACTGTGTCGTCGTCACCACTGTTGAGCACAAAACCGACCATCAGCACCAGACCAAGAATCCCGAAGCCCCCACCCACGAAGATCCACCGGGGCGACGGCGGCTTGGGCGGCGGGAGCTCATGTCGGGCATCGACCAACGTGCCCATCGCATCGTAAGGAGCCAGATCACCGATCACCGACTCGGTCATGGCCTGAGAGTCCTCCCAGCCGCGCCGAAGCCGCCTCTTCCCTTCGTGACTCAGGACGCGCCATGGCTCCCTCTCGCCGTCTGACTCTGTTTCGTCGTCGTAGGCGAGTCGCCGGTAAGCAGTCAGTCCGAAATGCAGGTCGGGGTAAAGATCTGGATCGAGGCGGTGCCCGCCACCGTCGTAGTAGAAGTCGTTGAACGCGCTGTCGCCACCGAAGTCGTTTTCGAACCACTCGTCGAGCTCGGCGTCACTCCAGTCAGGTCCAGCGGTGTCGTCGGGTGGCATGCCACATCCCCTCCTGCGCGTGGTCGAACCCTACGCCTGCAGAAGTTAGGTCAGCCTCGGACACCCCTAGACACCCGCGGAAGGTTCACGCTGCCTAACGTTCCCTGTATATCGAGGAGACGCACTGTGGATGTGAAAGCGCAATGGGAGCGAACGAAAGATAAGTACGACGGAACCTGGCTGAAGGCGGCAGAGATCTTCGCTCAACTCCTCACCTCGGTTGCTGGCGGCATCGTTATCTACGGCGGCCTCGGCATGTTTGCGCGCGTGATATTCGTGGATGCAGGACGAGGACGACAGTGGGGCTGGCCTTTGCTCATCG
>CAXMPK010000234.1:0-7394 GCA_964195405.1 uncultured Acidimicrobiia bacterium | reverse complement strand
ACGGATGGGGAAAATACCGTGACAAGTAGACGGCTCGTGCCGTCGTCTTCGCCGAGACCATTTGAGATCACGTAGCCCGGAAGCCCCGTCGATGGCGCATTATTGATGAACGTGAGCGTGAGTGTGGCGCTAAGAGACCCTGTGTCGTCAACACTGACTTGATATCGGAATTGCCGCTCCAAAAACGTGTCGATCTTGTTGGCGCCGGCATTGTTCACGATGATCGCCAAGCCATCGGCGCCGTTCAGGTCGGGTAACAATTCGGCCGAAATCTTCGCCTCTGACAGAAACTCCTGTTCCTCCGGATCACGGGCCCACATCATTACTCGCCGTTCACGCACCAGCGGCGCAAACGCTTGGCCGAGTTCGATCGAGTCGGGCGGCTGCCCAGCCAAGAGTGCGCTCACGGCCTGCTCCGGTGGTAGAGATTTGCCTCGACAACATTCCGGGCATCAGCGTCATCGAGCGCGACCGGACGACTTACAAGCGATACCTCAAACGCGCTCTCGACCTCCTCTGTGCCGTCACCCTGCCGGTCGTGCTCACCCCGCTTTTCGTCGTGGTGCACATCTCCGTCCTCGTTGCGCTGGGCCAGAGCCTTGATGACCCCCGCCACACCCGATTAGGGCGCGTACTCCGCAAGCTCTCCATCGATGAGCTGCCCCAGCTCTGGAACGTCATCCGGGGTGACATGAGCCTCGTGGGGCCGAGACCGGAGTTCAGAGCCATCGCCGAGCAGCACGGCATCCTCGATCATCCGCGTCACGAGGTCAGGCCGGGGATGACTGGCCCCTGGCAGGTCTCCACCAACCGGCCTGGCTACGTCCACGAGAACGTCCACCTCGACGCGCAATATGTTCAGGACCTGACCTACACCACTGACATAAAGATCATCCTCCGGACCTTCCTGGTAGTGATCCGCGCCTCAGGGCAGTGACCCCCATCTGCGTTGCCCAGCATCCAGCGCACTCATTCAATTCCATCGTCCCCTGCTAGCTTTGGCCTTCATGTGCGCGTCTACCCGATGGGTTGAGGAGTGGATGGTATGAAAAGATTTATGGCGGTTCTGGCTCTGCCGATGACAGCACTTCTGACGATGGGCGCCGCCACCACCTATCCGCCGGGTGCGCCACTTGTTGAAGTTGATGCCTCGCCCGCAGCGGGGTCGAGCACCACTGTGACCGTCCGCGGCTGTGAGCCGGGGGAGAATGTCACATTTGATCTGCAGGGAAATGTTTCGACCGTCGTCGTTTGCGACGATAACGGAGAAGCAGCAACCAATCTCACAGTTCCGAACGCGGCCGGAAGCTACAGCGGCACCGCCGACCTCGAGTCGAGCGGATTTGTGCTTAACTTCGTCCTCAGTGTCTCGGCTACAAGTGACAGCCCGCTGGCGTTTACGGGCACCTCGATCAATTACCCTCTATATCTGGCTGCTGGGGCCATGATCATTGGGATAGCTCTGGTGGTCGTGGCGAAAACTCGGCGACCCCAACACGCTGTTGTGTAGAGCGAGTCGATCGAGGCCTGGCTCTTGGGGTGCCCGGGACCAAGATTTGTATCATTCCAGCCGCCCAGGAATTACCGGCCTGTGGCAGGTCAACGGAAGATCAATATCAAGATCGCCTTCAGAACTCCGCTCGCCGTGTTGCGAGTCCGGCAATCTCGCTAGGTGCCGGCACCGGTTGCTAGCAGTTGCTAGTCGACTTGCGAAGCGTTTGGTAGCTCTAGTGACCAGGTTTCTGGGTTCGCCAACGGCTGAGGCAGCAGTGTCAGATGATACGGCCCGTCACCAAGGCGACCTGTCAGTTGGTAGGTGACCGTGACGGTTGATCCCGCTGGAATATCGATGAATTGTGAGTACGTGCGTAAACCTGCCTCAGTCCCGGGTTCGTATCCTTGATCACGGCCGTCAATCGAGCCAGTCACCAGATCATACGGAGTGAATATCGTCACCAAGAGTCTGCTCGTACCCTTCGCAACACCGAGCGCATTTGATATCACGTAGTCGGGCAGGCCCGAGGCGGGGGCGGTGTTGCTGAAACTCAACGTGAGCGAAGCATGAATGTCGCCCGCAGGATCTACCTCCACGCGGTAACGGAACTGTCGCTCCAGGTATGCGTCGATCTTGTTGGCACTGGCGTTATTTACCGTTACCGCCAGAGCGTCTGCTCCGTTGAGATTGGTCGGCAACGATGCATCAAGCCCAACCAGCGCCAACATCTCCTGCTCGCCGGGATCGCGTGCCCACATCATCGCCCGTCTTTGTGAAACAAGCGGTGAGAACTCCCGGCCCAAGTCGATCGGGTCCGGAGGGCTCTTGCTGAGCAGAGCTGTCATGCTCATCTCAGCCACTTCTTGCAGCATATTGACGCGCTCTGACTGGCCCTCGACGAGATACTGCCCACGAAGCAGGAAGTCGGCAGTGTTGGAACCGGTCAATGGTTCGGGCGCCCCGACTACCGCGAGCGGGCCCACGAAGCGGATCAGCGTCTCCAAGGCGAACACATCAAGATTGATCACTCCATCGACTCTGCGGCCTCCACTTTGCGGATACAGCTCAGCTACCACCTGGGCGGTCGAGGGAAAGTCCGGTGAGATGGTGATGTTGGCCCACGCCCTCGGGTCGAAGGTCTTGTCAGGTCCGACTTGGAAGCCGAACTTTCCGTAACTCTCCAACCAGTCTTGCGGGCCGCTGATCACGATGTCGTCAGCTGCTTGGTCGGACAGATCGGAGTGACGGCCAAACGCCGTCATCCGAATATGACCATCATCGACCGTCAACTCCGCGTAGTTGCCCATGAAACCACCCTGACCGCGGGCCTCGGCTGGTGTTGTGAACATGACGAAATAGACACGCTCGCCGTCGGCTCCGAGCATCGCGGGGGCTAACTCGATTGCCTTCAACGCTTTGGTTCCGTGGTCGATCTCCCTACGGATATCGATGCTCAGCTCGTCCAGGCGAACCTGTAGTTGGCTCACAAGCCACGGACTGCGCGATTTGCCGATCGAATAATCCAATATCGCCATGGCGCGCTGGAGATTTTGCATCGGTTCGTGCAGTGCTCTCACGGCATCGAGGTCGATCCGTCCTTCCACCAACCGAAAGTCGTCGATGTCTATCTTGCGAAGTTCGACATCGGTGACACGGGTGGCAGTGGCGGCAGCACCAGCCAGTTCGTCGGCAGCACGGCGATATTGGTTGGCAATCGGAACTAGACGAGCAAATTGCGCCCATGGTTTGGCCAGGCCGTCGTCCGCCTTACCAAATTGTCTTGCCGCCTCGGCAAATGACGACTGGGCGCTATCAAACTCGCCCTGTGTCAGCAGATCGAGACCTTCGCGTGCGGCTTGGTTGCCCCCACGAAGATCGCCACGAACCGACAGGACCGTAAGGGCCATGAATGTGACCGCGATCAGACAGTAGGCGACCGATCCGGCCGCCATCCACGCCGCAATACGACGCTCGGAGTTGGGTCGTCGCAGTATCCCGGGCACGGCAACGAACGCGCTCAGGGCTACAGCGGTGAGTGAAGTGAAACCGAAAAATGCGACCGATCCAGCCATCGCAATTATGACAAGCGATGCGCCGACCACGATCGCCCGCTCGATGATCTGTGGCTCTTGCCTTGTGCCAACCCATATGGCGACCAAGAAGACAGCCACTCCCGCAGCCACTGTCAAGTGCGGAATCACCAGCAAGGAGGAGGCGCCCGAGAGAACCATGAGACTCCACCAAGGTGCAGTGGCACCGCACCAGACGATGAATGTTGCGGCGAGTGTGACCAGAAATGCGTCGATCAACAGGGTGCCGGTGGGCCGCGGGCCAGCAGCGAAAATGGCGGCGCCGGTTATGAGACCCGATGCCAGAACAACTCGCGTCTGTCGGGGGGAGACTCGTATAACCAAGCGTGACATCGGATGCGAAGCTACCTGGAGTTGACTCGGAGCACTCGAGCGGGCATTGGCCGATCCGGCCCGAGCAGGCCCCGAGCTCATGCTCCTCCAGTCGTGGCTGGCCCCGCGATGGTCGCTATGGTGGCGGCTCGAAGCGGGTGACCTTTGGCGTCTACGGAGCTCGGACCAGAAATGGAAGATGACGAACTGAGCTTGCGCGACTACGCCGCAATTCTGCGCAGACGCAAATGGTGGATAATCATCTCTGTGTTGGTGATCACCGGGGCGGCTGTCTCCTTCTCGGTCACCCAGAACGATCGTTACCGCGCCAGCGGAGTCGTCTTGGTGCAAGACCCTGCCTCGGCATCTTCGATCGACCAGCTTGAAAATGTTGTGTCGGGAAGGCTGATCAACAACGAACTCCAACGAGCGAAAGGCTCGACCCTGCAGGATCTCGTTCGCGAGGAGATCGGTGAAGAACCCGAACTGAGCGTGAAATTGGCTGCAGCCAGAGACGTTGATGTTCTTGTCTTTACCGCCACCAGCAGGGATGCCAACGGCGCTGCCAACGCGGCAAACGCCTACGTAGAAACTTATGTAGGTGTGCGTCGCAAGGCTTTCGTCGAGGAATTGGACGCCCGTTCCGCCGTGCTTCGTTCGCGACTTGATGAGGTGACACAACAACTGAGCACCGCCGACGGATCCACCGACACGGTGCTTCTTGCCCAACAGGACCAATATCAACGTGACCTGGAATCCCTCACCGCGTCCGCAAGCTTGGCCAGTTCGACGGGCGCAAGTGTTATCGACGCCGCCCAGACCCCCACCGATCCATACTCACCCAAGCCGCTGCGTGATGGTGCTCTGGCACTGGTGGTCTCGGGATTGGTCGGCATCGGATTGGCTCTGCTAGCCGAATATCGCGACAACTCGACTCGCGAGCCAGAGGCGTTGTCGAAGGCCTCCGGACTGCCGGTACTGGCCGTGATTCCGAAAGCAAAATTGGGGCGCAAGGATGACCCAAACAAGGCAATGGTCCTCAACCCCCGGTTACGCGCAATCGGGGAGTCATACAGAGGTTTACGAACATCGCTGCAATTCCTTGGGATCGAGGGCGAACTCAGAGTCATACAAGTGACCAGCCCGACGCCCGGCGACGGCAAGACCAGCACGGCAGCCAATCTCGCCGTCGTATATGCGCTCTCAGGTCAGACCGTGGCGCTGGTCGACTGCGACTTGCGCAAGCCAAGAATCCACGAGGTATTTGATCTGCCAAACGAAAGTGGATTTACCACCGTCGTGGGCAAGATGACTGAAAGTGAGCCGCTACAGCCGGTGCTCGAAGTTCCAGGGCTCAGCGTAATTACATCCGGCCCTATCCCGCCCAATCCCTCGGAGATCCTGGGGAGAGAGCGCACCGGAAACTTGTTCTCCTGGCTCCGCGAACGGTTCGATGTGGTGATCGTCGATTCACCTCCAGTTTTGGTCGTACCAGACCCACTGGTGGTGTCGGCTCACGTCGATGGTGTCATTCTCGTGGCGGCGGCAAGCTCAACTGATGTGAGACAAGTAACTGATGCCGCGGAACATCTTGCCCAGATCGATGCGCCGATGATCGGTACGGTCCTGAACGCCGTCGACACTCGCAAGAACTCAGGCTACAAATATCGCTACGCCTACGGGGAGTACGGCGAGTATTCGAAGGAATAGTTGGCATGGCGAACGCGACTGGCAAGGCCACAGATCGACACCGGCGAGGTTGCGCGTGTCTGAGCTATGCGCGATCGGCACCAGGGTGTACGTTGTAAGCGACCAACGAGGAGATGAGCCGTGCGGACCCTTCGAGTGATTTTTGTTGCGGCGCTTACCGTAGCGGCGACGGTGTTTCCGACCGGAACGGCTTCGGCAGTAGCTGGCTTTGGCGATGTGCCGGCAGGAGCGTTTTACACGGCGCCGGTGCAGTGGGCGGTCGACAACAATATCGTCTTCGGAAAATCGGCGGAGTGTTTTGCACCCGGCGATGCGGCATCGCGAGGTGAAATGGCGGCGATGCTATATCGCATGGAAGGTAGCCCCACCGGTTCACCGGCCCATGGATTCAACGATGTGACAGCAGCATGGCAGCAGGCGCCCGTGTCGTGGCTGAAGGCAAAGGGCATAACGACCGGCACGTCTGCCACAACCTTTTCTCCGAATCGAACGATTACACGCGGCGAAGTTGCTGCCATGATCTATCGTCTTGCTGGCAGCCCAGCCTCCGGGGCGGCATTCGGCGATGTCGTCAAGACATGGCAGGTCTCCGCTGTCGGCTGGATGTTTAGTAACGGCATCACAACGGGCACTTCGTCAACCACGTTCTCGCCGGATCGGGCCGTGACCCGGGGCGAGTTGGCAACGTTCCTGTATCGCTACAAGGGCTCACCACCGGTGACGGTCAATCCGCTGCCTGATTGGTCGTCGCCCTACCCCATTCACGGCACCTGCCCCTCGGTCGTGTGATTCGCCGCGAGGGTGTCGAGATGCTTGACCCTCATCGCGCGCTGTGCCCGCTCCGTTTGAGCGGTCGGCATTCGCTGGCTACCGGCTCCCGCCCGATCGGAACGCGTGTAATGAGTCTTTTCTTCACGCGGCAGAGGTGAGGATTCAAGTCCCCCTCGCCCACCGATAAATCCCCAGGTCAGGGCCAGTTTGCCGAACTGCGTAAAGTCCGATCGTTCCGGCTGGGCCACACAGGGGCACCCGCAGCGATGAGGAACGCGACGGTGGTGTGTCGAGCCTTCATGCTGTGTTCCCATCCAAGCTACTGTTGGGCCGCAGCCAATCCCGCTCCGACGGGTCAGGCGTGGGGGCTCTTCGACGTTGGGCACCGGTGCGCTTCTTGGCGTCAGCATCACCGATAGAGGAGACACAGGCAATGGCACTATTCGATCGACGCTCCAGGGGAGGTTCCGGTGTCTGAGGTTGATCCGTTCAGTGTTGATAGTGATGGTGATGGGTTGAGTGATGGTGCGGAGGCCGTTTTGGGTACTGACGCGTCGCGGGCTGATAGTGATGGTGATGGGCTCCGTGATCGTGAGGAGATCAGTCGGGGTACTGATCCTTTGGATCGTGACAGTGATGGTGATGGGATCAGAGACGGGGCTGATTCTGATCCGACTCGGAGCTTCAATCCTTTTGGTAGTAGTCGCGATACCGATTCTGATGGTGATGGGTTGAGCGATGATGTTGAGGGCCGTTTGGGTACTGATCCGCGTAGCCGTGATAGCGACGGTGATGGGATCAGTGACCGCCAAGAAGTGATCGCCGGGACCGATCCGACCAGCGCTCCGGCTCCGGCTCCGGATCCGGCTCCTGCTCCGGATCCTGCTCCTGTTCCGGTTCCTGCTCCGGATCCTGTTCCGGTTCCGGTGTCTGAGGTTGATCCGTTCAGTGTTGATAGTGATGGTGATGGGTTGAGTGATGGTGCGGAGGCCGTTTTGGGTACTGACGCGTCGCGG
>CAXMPK010000233.1:0-15317 GCA_964195405.1 uncultured Acidimicrobiia bacterium | reverse complement strand
ATCATCCACCGTCGTCGTAGACGAATCATCCACCGTCGTCGTAGACGAATCATCCACCGTCGTCGTAGACGAATCATCCACCGTCGTCGTAGACGAATCATCCACCGTCGTCGTAGACGAATCATCAACCGTCGTCGTAGACGAATCATCAACCGTCGTCGTAGACGAATCATCAACCGTCGTTGTGGTGTCTTCGAGGTCGGAGCAAAAGGCAATATGACTGATCGCATTTCCTGTGTCGCCCGGTGTCGTCAAACCAGTATCGCCGGTGCTTTCCGCTGGTGGTTCGTAGATATACAGATATGAACCGGCCGAGCCTGCCTTCACATAGACAGCATCCACTCCAATGTTCGACGACCAGTCGAAAGACTTTCCATCGAAGTTGGTGATCGTCACCGTCAGCGTTCCGTCTGATTCCTCGCCGTCGCCGGGAGGGTCTTGTTTCAGTTCAGTCCAACTCACAGCACCAACAGTCCCCGAGAAAGCCTCCGCCAGATCGTCGCAAGTCTGATTAGCGGTGGCGGTGATCAGCTCAGGCTGCACATGTGTAGCGATAGCCATCGGAGCGACTAAGAACCCCACCAACCCGACAACAAGCGCGGTCGTGCCCGCGCCCAAACCGATACGACTGCCACGTACGTGACGACCCCTTACATGTCGATTCACAATCCCATCCCTTCGCTGTCTTGGGACGGGCCGGTCTCACCATTAGCTCCACCAGACCCAGGTGACCGAATGAGGATCTGGCTTCGATGCCTCCCAAGTGTTTTCTTCGCCTCGACCACCAACATGGCGGTAGTCCACCAAATTCTCCCCCGCACAGTCCGTTTGTCAATACGTACGACTGTTACGAGACAGCAATCGGCCCCTCGACACCTGTGACAGCCCACAGGAGGATGGTTCGGACTCTGGTCTGGTGCGTCAATGGGCTGGCAAACGGAAAACTGGCCAAAACGCCCGACGGCTGATCGGTCGAAGACCAGCGCCCATAACCGCCGATGCCCGGCCGCACATAAGTGCCGTATGTACGGGTTTGTGGGGGCCGACCTCAAGCCCGGCACTGCCAACACTGGGGGAGGACTGTTTGCCTTCGGTAGGACGAAATGGGTTTGGATCCTGGTCTATCAGAAAGCCTCAACGGTACGACCCCGATCCACGCCGCAACGGCCAGCATATGAACCGGCGCCATACTGACCGCATCGGACGAGGCTACCGATCGGGCGAGAAAGGCGGCGGCAGCCAACATCCAAGCCGCCCATAACCGGCATTATGTGCGGTTCTCAATCGCATGATTTCTTGGCTGACATTGAGCCGACTGATGTCGGTCTGCCGAAGACACGCGTTACCCATAGATGACGTGAGACATTGGTAGTTAGCGAGGACAATTGGCCGGCGAAACGCTGAACTACCGCTTCGTTCTGAAGACTAGGTTGCAAACCGATCATCGTTGACCGGAGGTATGCGATGCGTAGGACGGTTTTAATCGCAGCGGGTGGGCTAGCAATACTGCTTGCTGCAGTCTTATTCTTTGGAAGTAGCAATACGGTGGAAGCCGCTGTTGAGGCAGCAGGTTCAACCAACGACCTCAACGAGGCCTTGGCAGACTCGGCACCGCAGCAACAAGTGGTTGCCCTTTGGTACAACAACGCTCTCTTGGAGATTTCGATCAACCAGTCAGCAGTACAAGCGGCCGACGTAATATCAGCCCTGGCGGTTCTGATGGGTGTTATTGGTCTACTGACAGTCGCCCTTGGATTGGCCTTACCTGTTGCAACAGGAAAAACCACAGCAGACGCCGTAGGCGAGCCGATTCATGGCGAACACGGAAAGCACGCAACAGACACCGAATCACCGGGGATCGAATAGCGGCGAACCATTTCTTTGGTTATCAGAGTCAGTTTCACGCCCGGTTCATAATCGGCGACATGTTCGGTCTGTAGAGACTTTTTTGTGGCTGATTCACAGACCGATTTCCAAGGAGAAACTCAGTTTCAGCCCGGTGAAGTTTGAATAGAGGGGCTGAGGCCTTCAACCCACTAATACTACAGACATTCTTGTCCGCGAAATGTCCGCGAGACAACAGAAACTGACGACAGATGTTCAGAACGCACGCGATGCAAAAGTCAAGCTCGGTCTTTGATTCTCAATGAATGCCCTGGTCACGAAGCAGGATGAATCGGTTTCCTAAACCGGGTGTCGGAGGTTCGAGTCCTCCCGAGGGCGCCTCCGTCTATCGGCAACTATCTGGACCGGTGACCTCTTACAACATCTATCCTTACCCCCTTCCCACGGGGCGATATGACCGATTTCTTTTACGAGCCGCTCAGCTATTTGGACTCCTCCTTCCTGGCTCTGGAGTCCCGCACCAGTCACATGCATGTGGCAGGCGTAGCGCTGTTCGACGGATCTCCTCTCAAGGCCGAAGACGGTGGAATTGACATCGAGCGAGTCCGAGCCCACATTGAATCGAAGCTCCAATACATCCCTCGCTACCGGCAAAGACTGGAGTGGGTGCCCTACGACCGTCGTCCTGTGTGGATCGATGACGCACACTTCACGTTCGACTATCACGTCCGCCACACCTCGCTCCCCCGGCCCGGTACCGACGAGCAGCTCAAACAGTTGGCCGGGCGAATCGTCTCGACCAAGCTCGACCGCAACAAACCCCTATGGGAACTTTGGGTAGTTGAAGGGCTCAGCGAAGACCGCTTCGCCATCATCGCAAAGATTCACCACTGCATGATCGATGGCATCTCCGGAGTCGATCTGACAACGATCCTGATGAATGTCATCCCTGACACCACGCTCGAGGAGATCCCCGAGTGGAAACCGCGACCGGCACCGACCTCCAGTCAACTCGCAGTTGCGGAGGCGGCCAGATTCACGCGCAGGCTGATCGACGGCCTTGGCAATCTCGGCGAGAAAGTGAAAAACGGCAAGACGATAAGCGAGCGGACCATCGACAAATCGATCGCCGCGCTCACTTCTCTCAGGTCAGGTTGGCTTACCGCTGCGGACCGAACACCCCTCAATCCTGACATCGGGCCCAACAGACGTTTTGATTGGACAGCGCTGGAGCTGGATGACGTCAAGACGATCAAGAACTCGCTGGGCGGTTCGGTGAACGATGTCGTACTCGCGATCACCGCGGGGGCGGTGCGGAGTTTCCTTACCGAAGACCGCGACTACGACCCTGGCGATTCCGAGTTCAGGATCATGAATCCCGTGTCGACCAGAAGCGCCAGTCAGGCCGGCAAGCTGGGCAATCAGGTTGCGATGTGGCTGGTTGAGCTTCCGATCGATGAGCCCGACCCGGCAGCCCGCTACCAACTGATCAAGGAACGCACCGCTCATCTCAAGAAGACCGATCAGGCTCTGGGAGCCGCCACTCTGGTGGAGGTCAGCTCGGGGACACCGATAACCCTCCTGTCGCTGGCCAACAGGGTCGTTGGGTCAAAGATCAGGCCGTTCAACATGACCGTGACCAACATCCCGGGGCCTCAATTCCCGATGTATCTACTTGGTGCCCAGATGCAGGCAAACTATCCCATGGTCCCGCTCTGGGCCCAGCACGGCATCGGGGTAGCCCTCTTCTCGTACAACGGCCAGCTTCTCTGGGGTCTTCAGGCCGACTACGACGCTGTGCCCGACACCGGCGTGTTCCTCAATACAATTCACGATTCGTTCCACGAACTTCAAAAGCTGGCCGCTGGGTCGGAATGACTGCCCTTGATCTGGCCGATGGTCCGCGGATATTGAACGCGAACCAGGGCGAAGGACGTTTCGGGCACGAACAGCATCTTCGATTGGGGTGGGCCCTGCTGAATGAGGCTCAGACCTATGAAGATCCCGACCGACATTGGTCTCACGTCAACGATCCGACCGCCAGGCGGGAGTGGATTGAGCCCCATCTGGCTCCTATGCCGTGACCAGGCTCGCCGCAATTGGCGGGGCGGTGATCATCTCGTTCTCGGCGATCTTCTATGCCCTTTCCGGCGTCGATCCGGTAACAGGGACCCTCTTCCGACTTGCTTACGCATTTCCCGTCTTGTTCGTGCTGTGGTGGTTTAGACGACACGATGACCATCGGCCGCGGCGCAGCCGCTGGATGGCATTTGGGGCCGGCCTCATCGTCTCACTCGACCTGATCGCCTGGCAGACGTCCATCGACTACATCGGTACCGGACTGGCGACCCTTGTCGCCAACCTGCAAGTAGTCATTGTTGCTGTGTTGGCCTGGCTGCTCCTCGGTGAAGTGCCAAGCAAGAGTCTGAAGATTGCAATTCCGATATTGCTGTTCGGAGTTGCTCTCGTATCGGGGATCGGTCAAGCAGCGGCATTTGGCGAAGATCCGCTTCTGGGGACCATTCTCGCCATGGTCGCAGCGGTTTTTTACGCCGCGTTCTTGCTGCTCTTCCGACAGTCGAATCGTATCAAGGCTCCGGCAGCGGGCCCGCTGATGGAGGCAACGGCCGGCGCCTTTGTGATGACACTGATCGTGGGGGCACTGGGTCCGGGCATCGACTTCTCGCCCACGTGGCCAGCCCATGGATGGCTTCTCGCTCTGGCGTTGGGAGGGTTCCTCACCGGCTGGCTCCTGATCACTTTTGCACTACCCCGGCTTCCTGCAGCCGAAACATCAACATTTGTTCTGATCCAGCCGGCACTCACCATGATCTGGGGGGCGATGATCTTTGGCGAGCGGCCTTCGGGCCTTCAGCTGGCGGGAGCCCTGATCGTTCTGATGGGTGTCGGGCTCGTCGCGATCACCCAGACGCGCTCTCGACCCGTCCGCTCGGGCGAGCCGGTGTTGGAGTCGTAGCTGGGCGGATGCGCCCCGCAGGCGCCACGTCCGGAGTTTCCGAAAGAAACTCCATTGCCCACGAAGTGGGCGCAACCTCCTGAGGTTTCAACTGGCCAGGACCACTACCACGAGCCGACCCGTTGGCCCTTCCACCACGGAGATGCCGGTGCGGTCGGAGGCCGGCTCCACCAACGCCCCCCTGGCCGAGTCGGATTCTTTCATGCCCTCAAATGCGCCCAACGCTGTTCCGGCGAGGGCCACGACATCGGCACAGGTCAAAACCCGTACCCCATTGACACCGGCGTCGGCACGACAGTCCGAACGAAACAGCTCCCCAGAGACATACATCTCTGACGCCCTCGTCTCGGCGAGGGCTGTTAGAGCCGCGCTGGGCTGAAGAGCCCCCACCCCAACACCGGCACGAAGTTCATTGAGTTGGGTCAGAACGTCCTCGGCCTCGTCGCGGACCTGTCTGATCTCGTCACCATCGGCCGCCGGCATTTCAACGATTTCCTGTGGCTCGGGAACAACCCGACTGGTCCCAAACAAACCCTGAATTGTTGCCAGAGCGCTGAGAACACTGTCACCGGCCAAACGCTCAAACAACTCCTGTGGGAGCGCGCCGGGCCCGGCTATTGCCTGGACCACGGTCGATTCATCCAGCTCGTCTTCCCAGCTGTCGGGTATGGGAAAGACCCGGACCACGTTGACGATCACCAGGACAACGGCCACGCCCCAGGCAATGGCAACGGCCGACCCTCCAACACGGTTGACCATGTTGAGACCTGGGAGCCTCATCACCTTCGATAGGTAGTGGGCGGCCACACCCATCGTCGCGCCGAAGACAACAAACAAGATGATCCCGGCACCGATCCGGGCTACTTCGGGAGCCGTGCCGAAGGCACCGGTGATGAAGTCGCCTAAAGGAGCACTGAGTTTGAAGGCGATCCACAGACCTATGACCAACCCGACCAGGTCAAGGATCTCGCGGACAAACCCACGAACCCATCCTCGAACCAGCAGGGCGGCGAGAAAGAGTCCCAGGACAAAGTCGAGCATGTGGTGGTAATCAGTACTAGATATCCGTCTCTAGACCCGGGCATTCAACAGTTGTTGTGCCCAGCTCAGCTTTCGATATCGACAACACGGATTCGCATCCGTTTGTTGGCTTTGCCCTTCGACTCTGTCTTGACAACCTCGACACGCCCCACCTCAAGCGTCGAGTTGACGTGGGTGCCCCCGTCGGCCTGTCGATCGAGGCCTTTGATGTCGACAACCCTGATCTCTTTGACAAAATCGGGGATGAGATTGACCTTGGTGCGAATCAGGTCGGGGTCTTGGAGGGCGATCTCACGTGCCATGACCACGATCTCGGTTGGATACCCCTTCACGAGCTCGCCATTCAGAGTGCGCTCGACGTCCCGCCCGAACTCGACCGAAATCGAATCGAGCTCGAAATCCATCCGGGCCTCGCCTGGCGTCATGTTCCCACCGGTCACCTTGGCGCCGAAGTCGCGGTAGACCACGCCAGACAGTGCGTGGAGGGCAGTGTGGGTGCGCATTGTCATGTAGCGCCTTTCCCAGTCGATCACACCTTCAACAGGTGTTCCCGGATCGGGGAGGACAGCCCCTACGGCAACCTGATGAAACGGCATTCCATCCTTGCGAAACGTGTCGATGACCTCCACCGAACCGCCCGACCACGTGATCGTCCCCACATCGCCGGGCTGGCCTCCACCACGCGAATAGAAAACGGTGCGATTGAGGAAGATCCCTTCGTCGCCCACGTCTACAACGGTGCCCTCCGCCGCCGATTGATATGCGTCTACTGGAGCGATCTCCTCGGTGGGTGCACGACCGGCCATCAAAGCACCACCCCGGTTGGATCGCTGATCATCGCCCTGGCCAAGACCGCAGTCAGGCGACCGGTCAGGTTGGACAGATAGAAGAAGATCCAGCTGACCACGAGACCGGTCAAGGCGGCCAAGATCGCCTCACTCAGGGTATCGACGCTCCAACTGCTGGTGATCGACATATCGAACCATTCCCGCTGATAGAGAAACGGTGTCGCCAACAGGGCAAGCGATGACACCGCGGTTGTCGCAAAGCCAAACCCGACCACCGCGGTGAGCAGCTTGAGCGGAACATACGCAACCCTTGACCATGTCGAAAGAGAGCTGAACATCCTCTTGTACCGCTGCAAAAAGGAACCGCTGGGCTCGGGAAGGCCGGCTCTGATCGGGGTATCGAGCAGTTTGGAGACCAACCATCCTTCCACAGGAGCCATACCGTGAATCAGCCAAAGCACGCCGTAACCAAGGAAGAACCCGATTCCAACAATGAGGAGACCCACCGACAGGGCGATACCGGTCACGGTCAACACAAAGTAGAAAATCGCAACCGGGAAGGCGATCAGGTGAAAGAGGACTGTTTTCCAGGTGAGCCCTCGAAAGGGTGCATTGAGAAACGTGACCCCCATCAGCGGGGTGTCCCCTCGTCGGGGACAAACAACTCACCATGACCGGGGATGATCCTGGCCGCGGTCTCGAGCACCCGTCTACGGCCCTCGTGCAAAGCGCCGGAATCGGTAGCAAAAGGATCCTCTTCGGGCCCGGCGGTGAACCACCACAGATGAGTCAGGGCGGTCAGACCATCAGACTCTTCGACGATGGTGGTGATGTCTTGGGGTGTGTGGCCAGGTGTTTCCCAGAGGGTGACTCCATCGACCACTTCGAAGCCCTCAGCGGGACGACTCGTCCACACATCATTCTCATAGGTAGCCCAGTGATCGTGGACACGGGCGTTGGGGAAGAGGGCGATGTTGATGGTGTGGTCGGGGTGATGATGTGAGATCACCACGTCTGTGACGTCTTCGGGAACGTGGCCCAGGGCCGATATCGGATCGAGAATCACCGAACGCGCCGAGACCATCCCGGGATCGACCACTACCAGCCCATCGACTGCTTCAATCAGGGATACAGTCGAGGCGGTCCGTGGACCAACATATCCAGAGGTCAGGACGTGAACGCGTGGCGAAGCGTTAGACATTGGCGGCACCCTAGGGCGAGAGCCCCCGGAAACCGTCAGCGACTGAGCGGGATCACCGATGCCTCGATCACCGTGTGTTCCCTGAGCATCTCATATGTCTCGGCGCTGTCGATGTTGACAATAATGACACCACTAAGAAACGGGATCACCACAAACCCAGAGTCAGACGACCAGCTGACCTTGCTGATGCTCGAGGTGAACGGAACTCTCACTTCGGGCCCATCCCCGGCGATCGCGGTGACGTTGAGCCCCAGACTTCCTATGACGGCAACACTGTTGCCATCGGGAGAAATCGCACCAGCGGACACACCGCCCATCGTTGACAGGTCGATGTCAACCGTGCGGGAGGTGCCGTCTGCGCCGAGCAATATCAACCCTGCGCCTTGTTCGTCGAAAACCAGGATCGAGCCGTCAGGGTGAGAGTCGAGAACCGTTCCTTGGGTTGTCCTTATCTCACCTTCTTGGTTGAGGATGGTGATTAGACCGGACTCGTCTTGAAGGGCCCAACCCCAATCACCCCACGTGGCCACTTGACCTGTGGCCCCAATATCGGCGACGACGATTTGAGGCTCGCGTCCGGCATTCGACACTCTCAGCTGCCGGCCCTCGTCGCTGACCTGGGTGTAAGCCAGCAGACCTGATTGGCTGTCGTGCCAGGCGAAACCTCCAACGTCCGAAGCTAGAGGTCGTAGAGACGCAGGTTTTCCCATCGACAGAAATGTCTCACCCGTGTCTGGGACACGTGTGGAGATGGCAAGCCAGGTGCCGGTCACATCAAACTTGGCGTCGCCAAATGCCCCAACCGGCAGTGGCCGTATTACGGGGTTGCCGGCCACAGGCCAAAGCAGGTGCTCCAGGTTCTGACGTCCGCTCCGAGTTACTGCAACGATGGCGTCAGGGAATCCGGGAACCGAACCAGCGACTCCAACCGGCGAATCCGAGAGGGCAACAGGAGCGAATTCATCAACAGTGTCGACAACCGCATCGGGTACCGGATCTGTCGATGACGGTGTCGCAAAGACCACTGCAAACCCGACCCCGATAGCCAAACCGACCAGGATCCAAACCCAGGGAGGAGTTGGTGGTCGCTCTCGCGTACGTCGATCGGCACCGTCCTCGATGACCCGGATATCGCCTGTCACACTCAAACCGTAGGCGATTCGGTGGCATCTGGCCCCACTCGAGGCGTCTCAGTCCCGATATTGGGTCTAAAGTCCTGCGACGACAGCGCACTTCGGTGCTTTTGTCTTATCAACGGAGGAATATTTTGATGAAAAAGACGAGTATGCGTTTAGTCGCGGCTCTCGGTGCCCTTGCCCTTGTCGCCGCCGCTTGTGGCAGTGGGGCTGACTTCGAAGCCGGACCACTCGGTGCGGTAACAGTCGAGGGCGACGAGGACATCCAGATCAGGTCTCTCAACGCGATCTCAGGTGGTGTCGAGTTCCTGGGGATACCCAACCAACGTGGTATCGAACTTGCCATCAAAGATTATGGGGTCATCGAAGGTCACAACGTCACCATGGGAACGCCACTCGACGATCTTTGTTCATCAGATGGTGGACAACAGGCCGCGCAGACGATTGTCGCTGATACATCAATTGTTGGTGTTATCGGCACCAGTTGTTCCAGCGCTGCTCAAGGGGCCATGCCGCTGATAAGCGACGCTGGCATGGTCATGCTCTCACCCTCGAACACTTCGCCGGCGCTCACTTCTGACCTCGGTGGAACAGCGGGTGAGGACAATCTCCCCGGTTACTACCGAACTGCTCACAACGACGCCTTCCAGGGCGCTGGGGCGGCGACCTTCGTGTCTGAGACTCTCGGTCTGACCCGGGTAGCGCTTGTTCACGACGGCTCCAGCTACACCAACGGGCTAACCAACGCCTTCGCGGAGAACTTCATCGGAATGGGTGGGACTATCACGGTTCATACTGCCGTCGCTGTCGGTGACGTCGACATGGGCCCCATCCTCGCTGAGATCGCAGCCAGTGAGCCAGAGTTGCTGTTCTTCCCGATCTTCCCGGACGAGGGAACAGCCATCCTTCAGCAGGCTTCAGGCACTGAAGGCATGGAAGACGTGGCTATGATGGGTGCTGACGGTCTTAGTGTCCAGAACTTCATGGAGCTTCCCGAGTCACTCGGTATGTACTTCTCTGGACCGAATACCCAGTTCCTCAGCAATGTGAACGAAGCCACGGGCAAGACCGGTGCGGACTTCCTCGCTGATTACAGCGCCAGTTACGGGGAAGACCCTGGTGCGGACTTCTGGGCGCATGCCTATGACGCCACAACCATGTTGTTAACGGCGATCGAAGCCGTGGGCGTAGTCGATGGGGACAAACTCCATATCGATCGGCAGAAGCTGCGTGACGAATTGACCGCCACATCGAACTTCGCCGGAATCATCGGGAGCATCTCTTGTGATGAGTTCGGAGATTGTGGAGTACCGGTCATTTCGATATTCCAACACGACAACCTCGACGACATCCTGGCGTCCAAGACCAACATCTTGTACACCTACGATCCGACAGCCTGAGGACACATCTAAATAGCTGAAAAGCTCCGGTCCACAAGGACCGGAGCTTTTCTTTATGCTCCACGAGCCAAGTGTCATCTAGCCCCGCCAAAACCAAGCCCACCGCACGTCGCTTCCGCTTCAATTGGGTAGACGGATTTCTCTGGTTTATTCGCGTCGCCGCGTTGATAGCAATCGTCGTTGGCATCACTGGATCGGTCCAAAATTACATAGCCGGTGAAGGACTTACGGCGGTTCAGTGGCGTGATCTGGTTATCTCGTCTACAAGCACCGGCCTCATGTACGGGCTGATCGCCCTTGGCTACTCAATGGTCTATGGAGTCCTCGGTTTTATCAATTTCGCCCACGGGGAAGTGTTCATGGCCGGGAGCATGGTTGGGTTCATCGCCGCAACACTGCTTTTCGAAAACGGATTCTGGGACGCCAACCCTTTCGCAGCGGTCCTCTTCGTACTGATCATCTCAATGATGACCTCAACGATTGTCGCAGTTCTCGTCGAACGAATCGCATACAAACCACTGCGCAATTCCCCTCGACTGATCCCTCTCATCACATCGATCGGTGTTTCCTTCTTCCTTCAGTACGCCTTCGCAGGCTTATTTGGAGTCGCCTCCCAGAGTTACCCACCCGCTCCCGGAGCGCTGGGCGAAGACGTCATCATCTTTGGCATCCCAATCCAGGGGACCAAAGTCCTGGTATTCGTCGTGGCGATGGTCTCGATGGTCGGTCTCTGGTACTTCGTCACCAGGACCAAGTCCGGACGAGCCATGCGGGCGGTGGCCGAAGACAAGGAGATCGCCGGTTTGATGGGAATCGACGTTGATCGCACCATCGTTGTCACGTTCGCAGTGGGTGGAGCAATGGCAGGCGTTGCTGGACTTTTATGGGCTCTACTGTTCCGGGTAGTCGACTTCCAAACTGGATTTCTCCCCGGCCTAAAGGCTTTTACTGCAGCCGTTTTGGGAGGCATCGGAAACCTCCCCGGCGCCATGCTCGGAGGGGTCCTGCTTGGGCTCTTCGAAGGTGTCGGGCCGTTGCTGGTCCTTGGTGGTCTCGGCATTCCGGCCGTTTCTCAGCTCAAGGATGCGGTCGCTTTTGCCGCTCTCTTCCTTGTCCTCATCTTCAGACCGTCAGGTCTCCTCGGTGAGCGTCTCGGTTCGGAGGACCGAGCGTGAAGGACTTCGCTTTCACCAGGCGTCTCGGCCTTATCGCAGGGATCACCATGAGTTTCACGGCGGCTATAGGAATGATCGAGAACTTCAACAAAAGAGTCCTCGTTGAACCCTTCATTCTCATGGGATATGTCGTCCTGCTGGGCGTTCCCATCCTTGTGGGGCTGATTTCGGCACGCGGACGGCCCAATCCACTCGAGAAGCCGATCCGAGATTCCCGGGCCGGAGCAGTCTCCGGGCTCATAGCTGGTCTGTTTGCCGGACTGGTCACCTCCGTTTTTGTGCTGATAGTGGACACCTTCGACATGACTCAGTTTTTTCCCAACATGAGACCCGCAATGGTGGAGATCATGACCTTCGGTTTCGGCGTGCCGATCGGTCTTCTGGTTCTCATTTTGGTGACGGGCGTAGCCGGCAGTCTGGGCGGGTTCATATTCGGACAATCCGATTCTGTGCGGAGAGGGATCGGACAAGCGACGATTTGGGTCCTTGGTTTCGCTCTGTTTGAGGGAGTAGTGAACGACATCCTCGAAATCGATCCTGTCCTCGATGTGATTTACGCCCCCAACGGGGGTCTTCTGCCGTGGTCCGCCGTCGTCATTGGAGCCGTCGCTTGGTGGCTATCGGGCCGTTTCCAGGGAAAGTCCAAGATCTTGGTCGAGAAGGTCCAGAAGGCCGACAAGTGGAGCGGTATCCGCTGGGGAACATATCTACTCGGGGTAGTTGTACTGCTGCTTCCACTTTTTGTGCTGGGCGGCATCGTCAACGAACTCCTCATCAACGTGGCCTTTTTCGTTCTCTTAGGTCTGGGCCTCAACATCGTGGTCGGTTACGCAGGTCTGTTGGATCTTGGTTATGTGGCCTTTTTTGCCGTTGGTGCTTACGGAATTGCTGTACTCACCTCTCCACTCAGTGGCACGATCAACCCGGAATTCAGCTGGTGGGTCGCACTCCCTATCGTCATGGCTCTGGCTGCTTTAGCCGGTCTCGTAGTCGGAACGCCGGTCCTGAAAATGCGGGGGGATTATCTGGCAATCGTGACCCTCGGCTTTGGCGAAATCGTGCGGATTCTTTTGTTGTCCGACTGGCTAACGCCCATTTTCGGCGGTGCTCAAGGTGTTCGACAAATACCAGGCATTCCATTCTTTGGCACGGAAATCAGCGGTATCGACCCCCAGTACTTCATTTACTTCACGCTGTTTTTCGTAGCAATAGCCGCGTACATCTCCTACCGAGCAGAAGGCTCGCGTGTAGGTCGCTCTTGGGCTGCGATGCGTGAAGACGAGGACGTTGCCGAAGCCACAGGCATCAGCACAATCCAAGCAAAATTGCTTGCATTCGTCACTGGGGCAATCGTCGCTTCATTCGCCGGTGCGTTATTTGCGGCCAAGGTCGGCGTCATCTTCACCAATTCTTTTGATGTTCTGGTGTCCATCATCATTCTCGTGGTCGTGATCGTCGGTGGGATGGGAAGCATTCCCGGTGTAGCAGTAGGGGCTTTCGTCTTGATCGGAATCCTCGGAGGGCCCAAGTCGCAGGGTCTTCTCGCCGAGTTCGCCCAATACAAGTTGTTGATTTATGGGGCTCTCCTGGTCTTCATGATGCTGAAACGCCCGGAAGGTCTACTCCCCTCCGTGCGCCGATCGCGTGAGCTCCATCTCGAAGAGCTCGAACAAGATGCTTGGCTCGACAAAGGTGGCGATTTCGGAAACGACGAAGTGGAGGCCACCACCTGATGCCACTTCTCGACATCGTCGGACTCAAGAAAGCCTTTGGTGGCGTTCAGGCTCTCGGGGGTGTCGATTTCCACATCGATGACGGTGAAATCGTCTCGGTAATCGGACCAAACGGCGCAGGGAAAACCTCGTTCTTCAATGTCATTTCAGGTTTGTACCCATCCGACGAAGGAGACATCATCTTCGATGGTGACAATCTCGCCCACCACCTCCCAAACGAGATCACCCGACGTGGAATTGCTCGCACCTTTCAAAACGTGAGGCTGTTCCCCAACCTCACCGTCCTCGAGAACGTGATGGTGGGACAACACTGTCGAACGCGGGCGGGGATGTGGGGTGCCATTCTTCAAACAACGAAGCAGCGGGCGGAAGAGAAGATGACCGAGGAAAAGGCCAAAGAAATCCTTTCATTCTTTGGGACCCGGCTGGCCGGATATCGCTTCGATCAACCGGCCTTTGCCCTTTCTTACGCCAACCGGCGTCGCCTTGAGATTGCCCGAGCGATGGCCACCGAGCCCCGACTGCTACTTCTCGACGAACCCACCGCTGGAATGAACCCCAAGGAAACAATTGAGCTGACCGAGCAGATCGGGAAACTGAGGGACGAACGAGGGCTGACAGTCATTGTCATCTCACACGAGATGAAAGTCGTCGAAGACGTATCGGATCGGGTAGTGGTCCTCGACCATGGCGTCAAGATCGCGGAGGGCCACTACGACTACGTGGCAGCCAACGAGGACGTCATCGAGGCCTACTTGGGTCGTCCCGCAGAGAAACCCGATGACGAATAGAGAGCCGATACTCTCGCTTCGGGGGGTAAACACCCACTATGGCGTGGTTCACATCCTCAAAGATGTCGACATCGACATTTACCCAGGGGAGATGGTCTGTTTGCTGGGTGGCAACGCCTCGGGCAAGACGACCACGCTCAAGACGATTCTCGGATACGTCAAGCCGACCCACGGCACGGTGACTCTGAATGGAGAAGAAGTCAACGAGTGGACCACGGCGGAGCGTGTGGGCCGGGGCGTGACCATGGTCCCCGAGAATCGCCGCTTGTTCAAGCGGATGAGCGTCAAGGAGAACCTGGAGATCGGGGCCTACCTCCGACCCGGAGAGGATCTCAGTGACGATTACGACCGGATCTTCGAGCTCTTCCCCAGAGTCAAGGAACGGCTAAGCCAAAAGGCTGGAACACTCTCCGGCGGTGAACAGCAGATGGTTGCGATGGGGCGGGCGCTGATGGCTCAACCCAAGGTGCTCTTGATGGATGAGCCTTCGATGGGCCTGGCACCGGTCTTGGTGGCACAGAATTTCGACATCATCGAGAAGATCAACAAAGCCGGCACAACGGTCTTCGTTGTCGAGCAAAACGCCAACATGGCCTTGTCGATCGCTGACAGGGGCTACGTGCTCCAAACCGGCAAGATCGTCTTGAGTGACACCGCTGAGGGTCTGCTCAACAACCCTCAGATGCGTCAGGCGTACCTCGGCGAAGTCTGACGAAATCACATTTCGAACCGTTGCTATAGCAAGATGGTGCGGATTCCGATCCGTTGTGCACATACAACTAGGACTCGGGGTCGGAATCCTCGTCTGGAAGGATTGTCTCCTGGGTGTCGAAGAGTCTGCTCTGGTTGGTAGGGGCCTTCCGGCTGATTCTCGCCAGACGCTCGGGTGGCTCCGTCACCTCGATCATGGCATCGCTTGCTTCCTTCCACGACTGACCAAGAACTCGAGTCCGCCATACGTGCCCAACGAGAATGCGAATCGCAGCAGTCAGCGGGACCGCTATGAGGACACCCAACAGTCCCGCCACGGCTCCTCCGATCACCAACGCAAGAACAATCACCAGCGGTGAGAGCTGCACACGGGTCCTCTGGATCATCGGTGTGATGATGTGATTGTCGATCTGTTGGATGATCACGAATATGACAACAGCCCAAACCGCCTGCCAGGGGTCACCGTTCAATAATGCAACGAGCACGGCGAGCGCTCCACCGACGATGGGGCCGAGGAAC
>CAXMPK010000232.1:0-9311 GCA_964195405.1 uncultured Acidimicrobiia bacterium | reverse complement strand
GGATTCTGAGTAGGGATTTATGGCACAACAGCAACTATTCGATGAACTAAAGATCGGTCTCGCCTCGAGCGACCAGATTCGCGCCTGGTCATACGGTGAGGTCAAGAAGCCGGAAACAATCAACTACCGAACCCTTCGCCCTGAGAAGGAAGGTCTTTTCGACGAACGCATCTTCGGTCCCCAACGGGACTGGGAGTGTTATTGCGGCAAATACAAGAGGATCCGCTACAAGGGGATCATCTGTGAGCGCTGTGGTGTCGAGGTAACCCGCTCCAAAGTACGTCGCGAGCGCATGGGTCACATCGAGCTTGCTGCCCCTGTCACCCACATCTGGTTCTTCAAGGGTGTTCCCAGCCGTCTTGGCTATCTCCTCGACATGTCGCCGAAGGAGCTGGAGAAGGTCATCTACTTCGCCAGCTACATCATCACCTCCGTCAACGATGAGACCCGTCAGAAGGATCTCCCCGAGCTCGAGGCCGCTATGGGTGACGAGATCGAATTGGTCAAGTCCGAATTCGACGAGTGGCATGAGGTCCGGCTCGAAGCACTCGAGGACGAGCTGGCGCGCATGGAGGAAGGCGGCGCCAAGACTCAAGAGATCAACGCACGACGCAAAGAAGTCGAGAAGGAGATCAAAGAACGACAGGAGCGCAGCGATCGGGAACTCGAGCTGATCCAGGAAGCCTTCGACACATTCCGGACCTTCGGTCCTAAGGAACTTGTCGAGTCGGAGCAGCTCTGGCGTGAGATCTGGTTCCGTTACGCCGACTACTACGAAGGCGGCATGGGCGCCGAGGCGGTCAAGGCACTCCTTCACAACCTCGACCTCGACGATGAGATGGATCGTCTTGAGGAGAACCTCAATGGGACGTCCCAACAGAGGCGTCAGCGGGCTACTCAGAGGATGAAAGTCGTCAAACCGTTCTGGGAGGGCATGAACCGCCCCGAGGACATGATTCTCGAGACTGTGCCTGTCATTCCGCCTGACCTTCGCCCGATGGTGCAGCTGGACGGTGGCCGTTTCGCAACATCCGATCTCAATGACCTCTATCGACGTGTGATCAACAGGAACAACCGCCTCAAGCGTCTGCTCGACCTTGGTGCTCCGGAGATCATTGTCAACAACGAGAAGCGAATGCTCCAAGAGGCTGTGGACGCTCTGTTTGACAACGGCCGACGTGGTCGCGCCGTGACCGGGCCGGGTAACCGCGCCCTCAAGTCGCTGTCTGACATGCTCAAAGGCAAGCAAGGTCGCTTTCGTCAGAACCTTCTCGGTAAGCGCGTTGACTACTCAGGCCGGTCTGTCATCGTCGTCGGCCCCAGCCTGAAGCTACATCAGTGCGGCTTGCCCAAGATCGTGGCGCTAGAGCTCTTCAAGCCGTTTGTGATGAAGCGGCTGGTCGACCTCGATCTGGCCCAAAACATCAAGGCTGCCAAGCGAATGGTCGAGCGTCAGCGGCCTCAGGTCTGGGACGTGCTTTCCGACGTCATCCAGGAACACCCCGTGCTCCTCAACCGCGCTCCCACCCTTCACCGCCTCGGTATTCAGGCGTTCGAGCCGGTTCTCGTCGAGGGCAAGGCGATCCGAATCCACCCGCTGGTTTGCGAGGCGTTCAACGCTGACTTCGACGGCGATCAGATGGCTGTCCATCTCCCGCTGTCGTCTGAGGCCCAGGCCGAAGCCCGGGTGCTCATGATGTCGACCAACAACGTGTTGTCGCCTGCTTCCGGTCGTCCGATCGTGACACCTGCCCAGGACATGGTCATTGGGATCTACTACCTGTCCGAATTCGTCGAGGAGGCTCCTGGCGCCGGTCGCTATTTTGCAGATATCGACGAGGCCCTGATGGCTTATGAACTCGGTGAGCTTTCGTTGCACGCACCGATCAAGATCCGTCTTGGGCCTGCGGCCGGTGATCCCAAGCTCCACAAGGACCTCAGAAGGACCTTGGGCAAGCTGGTAAAAGATGAGCCATTCCCCACCGATGGAATATCGGAGACGACCTTCGGCCGAGCCCTGCTCAACACGGCGTTTCCCGAAGACTTCCCATTCGTCGACTCGGTCGTCATCAAGAGCGACATCAAGGTGCTTATCGAGAACATCATCGAGCGTTACCCCCGTTCGACGGTCGCCGACACCCTCGACAACATCAAGGATCTTGGATTCCGCTTTGGAACTAAGGCCGGGCTGTCCATTGGTCTCGACGATGTCCGCACACCGGACAACAAGGCCGAGATCCTCGCCGAGTATGAGGATCGGGCCGAAAAGGTACAGAACCTGTTCGCAAAAGGGGTGGTCACTGATGATGAGCGGCGTCAGGAGCTGATCGAGATCTGGACGGAAGCCACCGAGAAGGTGACGGACGCCATGAAGGCTGGGCTCAAGACCGAGAAGTTCAACTCACTCGACATGATGGTGGGCTCTGGCGCTCGTGGAAACATGATGCAGGTCCGTCAGATTGCCGGTATGCGTGGGCTGGTGGCCAACCCGAAGGGCGACATCATCCCACGTCCGATCATCTCTAACTTCCGCGAAGGTCTTTCCGTTCTGGAATATTTTATCTCCACTCATGGTGCACGCAAGGGTCTGGCCGACACCGCACTTCGGACCGCCGACTCTGGCTACCTCACCCGTCGCCTTGTCGACGTATCCCAGGAGATGATCATTCTCGAGGTTGACTGTGAGACGGATCGCGGCATCGTCATCAGCGTGATCGACGAGCGTGGTGATAAGATTCGGAACCTCCGCTCCCGGTCCTTCGGTCGGGCCTTGGCGGACGATCTCAAAGAAGGCCGCACTCTGGTAGCCACCGAGAATGGCACCAAGCTTCGCGCAGGGACGATCATCGCCACCAAGGAATTGCATGCGATCGAGGGCGCCGATGTCGAGACTATCCGGGTTCGCTCTCCCCTCACCTGCGATACGCGGGGCGGGGTTTGTCAGGCGTGTTACGGACTTTCGCTTGCTACCGGTAAGACAGTCGAAATCGGTGAAGCGGTCGGCATCATGGCGGCTCAATCCATCGGTGAGCCGGGTACACAGTTGACCATGCGGACCTTCCACACGGGTGGCGTCGCCGGTGAGGACATCACGCACGGATTGCCTCGTGTGGTCGAGTTGTTTGAGGCTCGTACCCCAAAGGGCAAGGCCATCCTCTCCGAGATGTCGGGCGTGATTGCTCACATCGACGATGAGGAAGGACGTCGCATTGTTGTGGCATCGGGCGATGAAGAGGTGGAATACTCGATCTCCCGGTTCGCCAAACTCCGTTTCACGGATGGCGACGAGATCGACGCCGGAGCCCAGCTAACCGAAGGTCCACTCGATCCAAAAGAAGTCCTCGAGATTCGTGGTGTCCGGGCCACTCAGCAGTATCTGGTAGATCAGGTGCAGGAGGTCTACCGCTCTCAGGGTGTCGAGATCCACGACAAGCACATAGAGATGATTGTGCGCCAGATGTTGCGCAGGGTTCGTGTGGTTGCGCCCAACGAGTCGGATCATCTTCCGGCTGCGCTGATCGATGATCAGACGTTCCGTGACATCAACAAGGAACTTGTAAGCGATGGCAAACGTCCCGCAGAGGGTCGTCCCGAGCTAATGGGGATCACCAAGGCCTCGCTGGCGACAGATTCGTGGCTGTCGGCGGCTTCGTTCCAGGAGACCACGCGGGTCCTCACTGATGCAGCCATCCAGAGTCGTTCGGACTTCATGCGTGGGCTCAAGGAGAACGTGATCATCGGCAAGCTGATCCCGGCCGGTACTGGTGCCACCGAGTACCAGACGCTTCATCCGTCGCTGCCTGGTGCCACCACGGTCGCCAGTCTTGGTCTGTTGGGTGATGGGGTAGCACCGCCTTCGGAAGACGACGGTCTCCCCGACGACCCGGCCGAGTGGTTGGCATCGTTGGGCGGAAGCGTCGACCCCAACGAAGAGGAATAATCGCCCGTTCGGCTTTGACGAACAGGCGGCTTCGCTTGCGAGGCGGAAACCTCAGGAAAGTAGCGGGCCCGCGGCCCACACCACCGCGGGTTTCATAGAAGAAGGGCCGCCAAATGGGCGGCCCTTCTATCTCTCGATCAGCACCTGTGGTCAGCTGTCCAACCTATCCTCCCTGCGTCGTCTGGCCGCAATAACTGCCAACAACCCAGCGAACGTCAGGGCTATTGCCAGTGCCGCCATCTCATCGGCATACATGCCGGTGAAAGGCAAGATCTCGACCGGTTCCACTTCATCGGGGATGGTGTTGACAAATGTGCAGGTAACGGTCTCTCCGATGGATAGCTGGATGTTGAGCGGGTCCGAGCCATCGTCACATATCGCGCTCACCTGTTCCCAGCCGTCAGGAAGGGTTTCGGAAACCGAGTAGCCGTCACCAGGCTCGAGCTCGCCGGAGACACCTTGGTCGTCATGTGAGAGTGTGCTGTCGTCGAGTTCGAAGCCAACTGTGTTGAACACGAATGCGAACTCCTGCGACGCTTCGCCGGTGACCTGCTTCTTGACAATGATCTGAGCAGGTGGGCCACCACAGTCCGCGTATTCAACTTGAACGACGATGTCAGGGTTGATCGTGAACATCACCGTTGCGGTCGGAAGGGTGTTCTGATATCCATCGTCACCCTGACTCCAGATACCGTCTGCATTGATCCAGCCGGGCCAGTCGATGATCTTGCCGTCGGCGTCCAGCACTGCGCCCGGCCACAACATCATTCCCTGCAATGCGTGGCCGGATGACCGGTAGAGCGGATCGCCGGGATCGATGTCAAGCCAGGTAATGGTGACTTCGGTGCCATTGAAGTTGACCGGGTTGACTACCCACTTCAGGTAGGGAGCGTCACCTTCGCAGACTCCCTGCACGAGAACTTCGATCGACTCTGGAAGCTGCTCGTTGGTGAACGTGCATTTCTGATGTTCGCCATAACCGAGCTCGAAGGACCCCACTGCGTTGTTGAGGTCGCCCGATGCTCCGCCTTCACACTCGATTCCTGTCAAAGCCCAGAACTCGGCCGGAGTCTCGACCACGTTGTATTCACCGGGATCGACATTCCAGGTTTCCGACCCACCCTCTTCGGTCAAGGAGAAGTCTCCCAGGTCGCCGGTGAAGTCGAAGATCGCCTCGTCGTCGCCGATGGCGACCTTCTCCACCGTGATGGTTGGGATCTCGCCGTTGACGATGATGCAGATCACCCGTTGGCCGTTGGCCAACTCGACCGGATGATCAACCGGTGTCTCACCTTGCTCGCCCTCGGCACAGGCCAGGCTGATCTGTGTCCAGCCTTCGAGCAGGCTCTCGCCGCGATGTAGGTGGCGTTACCGGGAACGACGTTGGATATGCCAGATACGACGGGATCGTCGTTGAGGGTCAGCGAGAAGTCGCCCGGGACCGCGTTGGTGTTGTGAGCGAATTGCTTGATGACCTTGATCGCACCTGGCTGGTCGTTGTTGGTGACCGTGCAGGTGACCTCCTGCCCCTCATCGAGTGTCACTGGGTGTGGAACAACCTGACCGCCGTCTTTGCAGACCACGCCGACCAGCGGTGGTAAAAGGCTAAGAGGGCCCCGTTTGCCTTTATAGGCCGGAGGACTCATTCTCACGAAGAGTGAGTAACGACTACGAGTAGTGAAGAGTCAAGCCGTTCTGTGAATGGAATTGGGGGCTATACCCGTGAAAATCTTCACAGAACGGTGGTTTGGGTCGGATTCGGGGTAAAGGACGCCGGAATCACCGACCCGTTCAAGTGGTATCGTGCCGATACGTCGGCCGGTCGATCCGGTCGATTTGGTACGCGCGCAGACAGACACGTAGTATCTGTCTGGATCCCGAGACACGTCCGCCACGATTGGTCGACCCGTCAAGAGTCAGGGAACGAGCCGGGTGCATTGACGCACCTGGTGCGCAGGTTTTAACAACAGGAACGGCGTCTGGGGCTTTCCCCACGCCGATTCCTCGCGTAAGGAGAGAAATGCCGACGATTGAGCAGCTTGTCCGTGAGGGCAGGAAGCCAAAGAAGAAAAAGGCGAAGACCGCAGGTCTCGCCGGTGCCCCGCAAAGACGGGGTGTCTGCACGCGTGTCTACACAGTCACACCCAAGAAGCCCAACTCGGCGCTTCGCAAGGTTTGTCGTGTCCGTCTTTCCTCGGGTATCGAGATCACCGCATATATCCCCGGTGAGGGCCACAACCTCCAAGAGCACAGCATCGTGCTGGTACGTGGTGGCCGGGTCCGTGACCTCCCAGGAGTTCGCTACAAGGTGATCCGAGGAACCCTCGACGCCTCTGGCGTTGCCGACCGAAAGAAATCCCGCAGTCGGTATGGGACGAAGAAGGGCTCCTGATGCGCAGAGCACCAGCCCAAAAACGAAAGATCGAACCGGACCCCGTGTTCCGTTCGCTTCTCGTCAGCCAGGTGATCAACAAGGTTCTGCTCAAGGGCAAGAAGGATTTAGCCCGGTCGATCGTGTACGACGCTCTCGAAACCATCGAGCAACGGACCAGCCAGGACCCAACAGTGGTCCTCAAGCGTGCCGTCGACAACATCAGGCCTCAGGTGGAGGTTCGGGCCCGCCGTGTCGGTGGAAGCTCATATCAGGTTCCCGTGGAGGTTCCCCCGCGTCGCCAGACAAGCCTGGCAATCCGCTGGTTGGTCAGTTTTGCCAGGAAGCGTCGCGAGACGACGATGTCACTACGTCTCGCCAACGAGATTCTTGATGCTTCCAACTACACAGGTGCCGCGATCAAACGTAAAGAAGATGTCCACAAGATGGCCGAATCCAACAAGGCTTTTGCCCACTACAGATGGTGACGCGCTTTGCGAGGGCGACCGAAGGTCGCCGGCAGGGCGTTTGCAGTTTCGCTGCGTGAGACTGCTGTCCTAGTAACAAGTAAAGAATTACCGAACGTTCCGGGCAGTTCATAACGGCGACCTAGTCGCCGCGTGATCTGCAACCTGTTCACGAAGTGGACAGGCGTAGGCGGGCCCGAAAACTCCGAGCCCGAACCATCGGACGAGGGACGTACACAACTGCATAGCGACGGAGTATTGACGGAGTAATAGAGACGAAATGAGTAACGACAACGCGCTGCATCATCTGCGGGAAGTCCCGTTGAGCCGTACCCGAAATATCGGGATCATGGCCCATATCGACGCGGGCAAAACGACTCTGACTGAGCGAATTCTCTACTACACCGGCCGCAACTACAAGATCGGTGAGGTCCACGAAGGCTCCGCGACCATGGACTGGATGGAGCAGGAGCAAGAGCGTGGCATCACGATTACCTCAGCCGCCACGACGTGTCTTTGGCATGACCACTCGATCAACATCATCGATACTCCCGGCCATGTCGACTTCACCGTTGAGGTCGAGCGCTCCCTTCGTGTTCTTGACGGCGCCGTCGCCGTTTTCGATGGTGTCGCCGGTGTTGAGCCTCAGTCGGAGACGGTGTGGCGTCAGGCCGATCGCTACCGGGTACCTCGGATCTGTTTCATCAACAAACTCGACCGCACAGGCGCCGATTTCTACTTTGATGTCGATTCAATTGTCGAGCGTCTCGGTGCCAACCCTCTGGTCATGCAACTTCCCATCGGCTCCGAAGGAGATTTCGTCGGTGTTGTCGACCTGGTCGAGATGGAAGCCCATGTCTGGCAGGGAGACGACGGCACCCATTGGGAGACCAACAGTATCCCGCCAGATCTCGCCGATAAGGCTGCCGAATATCGCGAGACACTTCTCGAGGCTGTTGCCGAGACCTCGGAGGATTTGCTCGAGGCCTATCTGGAGAGCGGCGACCTCACCTCGAAGCAGATTCAGCAGGGTGTTCGCGCCGGCACTCTGAACAGTTACTTCACCCCGGTCTTTTGTGGCACCGCATTCAAGAACAAAGGTGTCCAGCTTCTGCTCGACGCCATTGTTGCCTATCTGCCCAGCCCCTCCGACTTACCCCCAACCGAGGGTTTCAAGCCAGGTGATGAGGAAGTCATAATCGAGCGCGCCCACAATGACATGGAGCCGTTCAGCGCTCTCGCATTCAAAATCATGACCGACCCTCACGTCGGAAAACTCACCTATTTCCGTGTCTACTCCGGACACATGTCCAAGGGCGACACAATCCTCAACACCGTCACGGGTAAGAAGGAGCGGGTCGGCCGAATTCTTCGGATGCATGCCAACTCACGCGAGGACATCGACGACGTGTTCGCCGGTGACATCATCGCCGGGATCGGGTTCAAGAACACAACCACTGGTGACACCCTTTCCGATCCCGCCAGGCCGATTCAGCTCGAGTCGATGGAGTTTCCTGCGCCGGTGATTTCGGTGGCAATCGAGCCCAAGACCAGAACTGACGAAGAGAGGTTGTCCACCTCGCTGCACAAGCTGTCTGAAGAGGATCCCACCTTCCTGGTCCGCGCCGATGAAGAAACCGGTCAGACCATCATCTCGGGAATGGGGGAGTTACACCTCGAGATCCTGGTCGACCGCCTCCTCCGCGAGTTCCGCGTGGACGCGTCGGTTGGAACCCCGCAGGTTGCTTATCGGGAAACCATCCGAAAGGGTGTCGAGAAGGTTCGCTACAAACACATCAAGCAAACCGGTGGACGAGGTCAATACGCCGATGTGATGATTCATCTCGAGCCCACCGGCCCGGGCGGCGGGTATGAGTTCGTTGACAAGATCAAGGGCGGTTCGGTGCCCCGTGAATTTATTCCGTCGGTCGACACTGGTATCGAAGGAGCACTCGACCAGGGGATCCTCGCCGGCTACCCGTTGGTAGATGTTCGTGCGATCCTCGTCGACGGGTCGTCCCACGACGTCGACTCTTCGGAGATGGCCTTCAAGATTGCCGGATCGATGGTTCTTCAGGAGGCCGCTCGCAAGGCCGGCGTCAAGCTACTCGAGCCGATCATGAATGTTGAGGTCACCACACCCGAGGAATACATGGGTGATGTGATCGGCGACCTCAACGGTCGCCGCGGCAAAGTCGAAGGCATGACCCAGCGGGGCAACAGCCAGGTCATCAAGGCCCAGGTACCAATGTCGGAGATGTTTGGCTACGCCACCGACTTGCGTTCCAAGACCCAGGGCCGCGCCAACTACTCAATGCAATTTGATTCGTATCAGGACGTTCCTGCGTCGATCGCCGAGGAAATCGTGGCGCATCGTCGTGGTGAAGTCTGAGGGTTAAGAGAAGAGAACTAGGAGATACAAACGATGGCCAAAGCGAAGTTTGAGCGGACGAAGCCGCATGTGAATGTGGGGACGATGGGTCATATTGATCATGGGAAGACGACGTTGACTGCTGCGATTACGCGGGTGTTG
>CAXMPK010000231.1:0-26407 GCA_964195405.1 uncultured Acidimicrobiia bacterium | reverse complement strand
GATCTGGCCTCTCGAAGCCGACGGAGACCTGGTCGGGAATACGACCGTCAGTGGTCGGGTTGTTCCCGCCGCGATACGTCTCAAAATCTGAGCGCGCTTGACTTATACTCCCGCGCTCCGTAGGGCTAGGCGACACAAGGAACATGGCACAAAAAGAACTCACAGAAACACCCGACCAGAAGGCCGACGAAACCGAAGAGGTCGAAGAGGTTGATGAAGAAGACGTTGACGACGCTTACGAGGCCGAAGACGACGGTTCCCAAGATTCAGGGTCGTCGGACGACGACGACGATGATGACGATGACGATGACGATGACGACGATCACGCCGAAGAGACCGAAGAGGCCCTCGAAGAGCTAGAGAGCCAGGAGTTGCAGCTGCTCGACGAGGAGGCCACCGAAGCTCTTCTCGTCAACGAGGTCGAGGAGCTCAGAGCGATGCGTCGCGAGGAACTCACCATGAATGTTGATGCCCGGGTCCAAAAATCCGATGAATTCGTCTGCCAGAACTGTTTTATGGTCAAGAAAACCAGCCAGCTGGCCAACAAACGCAAGATGATCTGCCAGGATTGTGTCGCCTGACCAGGTAACGGTTGTTGTACCTACCTACAACGAATATGAGAACATCGCAGAAATCGCGGCAGCCGTAACCGACCACGGGTACCGATTGACCATTGTCGACGATGCTTCTCCCGATGGCAGCGGAGACATCGCCGACAAGCTGGCCGAATCTGACTCGCTGATCTCGGTGATACATCGATCTCACAAGCAAGGTTTGGGACCTGCATACGCCGAGGCGTTCGACAGGCTGGTTGCCGGCGAGTCTCGGGTGATAATCGAGATGGATGCCGATTTCTCCCACAATCCTTCCGATCTGCCACGTCTGGTGTCAGCGATCTCGGACGGGGCTGATTTGGCAATCGGATCGAGATATGTGCCGGGTGGTTCGACTCCTGACTGGCCGTTGATTCGGCGACTGATCTCCAAGGGCGGCAACCTGTACGCCAGAGTCATGCTCGGGATCTCTGTCCATGACGCAACGGCAGGATTCAGGGCATTTCGCAGGGAAGCCTTGTCGTTGCTTCCGTATGGGTCTGCCGAGGCCTCCGGTTACGGTTTTCAGGTGGAAATGGCCTGGAGAGCCTCACAGCTCGACCTCAAGATCGTTGAGGTGCCAATTGCGTTTCGCGATCGAACGCGTGGGGAGTCGAAGATGGGATTGGCGATAGTCGGTGAAGCAATGTGGTTGGTAACGGTCTGGGGGATCGGCCGCCTTTGGAAGAAGATCGTCCGATGAATGTCTCGTCACGGCATGCGACGACCGATGATCTCGATGTCCTCGAGCATCTCTATCGGGCCTTAGAGCGAGAAATGGTTGAACTCCACAAGATGTGGCCATCAGCTGACGGACTCGATGAGCCGATCACATCCAGCCTCGAGGACGCCATCAGCGACAGTGATACCTTGGTGCTGATCGGGTCTGTTGAAGGATACCCCTTCGGTTTTCTGATCGCGAAGGTCGAGTCGATGTTGGCACAAGCTGAGGGTGAGAAAGTCGGGGTCATCCGCTTCATATACGTCGAACAAGACGCACGCGAAGTGGCCGTCGCCGAGACCATGAGGGAGCAAGCGCTTGCTGAACTGCGTCACGAGGGAATTACCAAGTTTGATGCCCATGTACTTCCCGGGCATCGTCTGGCCAAGAACTTCTTCGAGTCCGGTGGGTTCAGCGCCCGATCAATCGTGATGCATCATGACGACCATCGTGAGTGACGCCCCGATCGTGGGTGTTGGCGTCGCTGCCATCGCCGATGACAAGATCTTGTTGATCAAAAGAGGTCGCCAGCCCAATAAGGGCCTCTGGGCCGTCCCTGGGGGCAAGGTAAAGTTCGGTGAGGAGATGAAAGAGGCCGCTCGAAGGGAGATTCTGGAAGAAACAGGATTGATCGTGGAGGTCGGTGAAGTCGTCTGGGTTGGCGAGATCATCGACGGTGACCATCATCTCGTTCTCATCGACTTCGCCGGATCGGTTGTGGGCGGCGAATTGGAGGCGTCTTCAGATGCTGACGAAGCTCGCTGGGTCCCAATGGGGGAGGCAAGGGATCATCCGCTTACGCCAACGATGTACGACCTGATAGAAACCTTGACCACATGAGCACAGACGTAACAACCCTTCTCCAGACGCTTATCCAAAACAAATGTGTGAACGACGGCACCGTGGACAGCGGTCATGAACATCGTTCGGTAAAGACTCTCCTCGACTTCTTTGGTGTCGACGGTGAAGTCTTCGAGCCGCATCCAGGGCGCCAGTCGCTGATCTATCGAATACCTGGGACCAATTCCGAAGCACCGTCGCTTGCCTTGGTGCCTCATCTCGATGTGGTGCCTGTTGACGAATCGGGGTGGACTCAGGACCCATTCGGCGCCGAGATCATCGATGGGCTTGTCTATGGACGTGGTGCTGTTGACATGCTCAACGTCACTGCTGCCATGGCTGTGGCGGCCCGTCCTTACATAATCGGCGATCTCATACCTGAGGGCGACCTGGTATTTGCCGCGGTCGCCGACGAGGAAGGCGGCGGAAGACACGGTGCGCAACCTCTGGTCGAGCAACGTTGGGACCTTGTCAAAGTGGATTTCCTTCTCACAGAGGTGGCCTATCCTCCCCTGGCCCACACCGTCGAGCCGGTGATACCAGTTGCGATAGGGGAGAAGGGAGCCTTCTGGTCCGCGCTAAAGGCGACCGGTACCCCTGGACATGGTTCGGCACCATATGGATCAGATAATGCTCTGAAGAAAATGGTCACCGCGTTGGATGGGATCTTCAATACTCCGGCGCCGGTGTCCATTACGCCGGAATGGACGGCCTTCGTGTCTGCGCTCGCTTTCGACGACAAGGTGAAGGACGCCCTCACCGACCCAGATCAGGTCGATGATGCGATCGATGAGCTGGCGGTGAGCGATCCGCTTTTTGCGAGATATGCACATGCCATCACTCATCTCACAATCTCTCCAAATACGTTGGACGCTGGGATGAAGGCCAACATTATTGCGGCAGAAGCGGAGGCATCGGTTGACATCCGCGCTCTACCGGGCATGGACCGCGGTTTTGTGGATTCGCACCTGATGAAAGCAATGGGTTCGGCAAGAGACGAAGTAGAGATCGTTCCGATTCAGGACAAGGAATCGACGATCAGCACTATCGGCAACCCGCTGTGGGACGCTATCGCAGACTCCGTACACGACCTCGAGGGTCATCGCAATCTGCTGCCATCACTGATGAACGTGGCCACAGATGCCCGTTTTTGGAGGCCGAAGGGAACCGTTGCGTACGGGGTCGGCAGGTTCGATGATCGAATGAGCTTCTCCGAGATGCTTTCATTGTTTCACGGTCACGACGAACGGGTGTCTGTCGAGTCGGTGCGACGGACCACCGAACTCTACGACCAGGTGTTGCGTAGATTTCTCCAGCCTTGACGGACGTCATATGCGACCTCGACGGGGTCATCTATCGAGGACAATCTTTGATTCCTGAGGCCGACCACGGGCTTCAACGGCTCATATCTGCAGGAGTCAACACACTGTTTGCGACGAACAATTCCACACGCGCGCCGGATGACGTTGCCGCCAAGATCCGTGAGATCACAGGCGTGCAGGTGGATCCAGATCAGGTCGTGACATCATCACAGGCCGCTGCCTCAATCATTGCGACTGTTGACGGTCCGGTGTTCGTTGTGGGGGAACGTGGGATCGAACATGCCCTCACCGACGCAGAGATCGCGGTCACCCAAACATCCGAATCAGCCGGTGTCGTCGTTGTTGGACTTTGTCGAGATCTGTCTTATGGGCTTCTCTCTGACGCTGCCAACGCGGTCCGCGACGGAGCGCGCTTCATTGCGACAAACACCGATCCCACATTTCCAACGGCTGGAGGATTGGCACCGGGGGCCGGTGCGATAGTGGCCGCGATTGCTGTCGCTTCCGCTCGAGAACCGGAAGTCGCCGGAAAACCGCACACTGCGATGAGAGACTTGATCAAGACAAAAGTTGGCCCCGACGTCTGGGTGATCGGTGACAGGGTTGACACCGATATCGAGATGGCTGCGTTCGAAACCGAGTGGCGATCGGTGTTAGTGCTCTCTGGAGTTACACCCAAAGGCAAGGCTGGAGTAGACGCTGATCACGTCACCGCCGACTTCAAGACTGCCGTAGATCTGGTCTTAGACGGCGATCACAAGCAATAATTGACAAATGGACCTGTCTGAATCACAGATTGAGGAACTCGAAACGGCTTTGGAGCAACTGGAGGCGGTTGACCCCGCAAGTCTTCCCGAGCCGGCATCCCAACTCGCCGAACTCCTCAACAAGATCCTCGACGACCTGGAACCGACCTGAAATGGGCGTCGATCCTGACCAAATGGAGTTGATCCCACAGGCATACCCGCAGGGGGCTCCGTGAAGTTCGCACTCGAAACTCGGGCGGGACGGCCGGCCGCGATGGAGTTCGCGGACCGTCTCGTTGCCGAGATTGAACGTCATGGCTCCCAGGTGGTTGCCGACATGGAAACCGCACCCGATGTCGTCGTCGCCGTGGGCGGAGACGGCACCATGCTGGCGGCGGTGAGGCGTTCGGTCGCCTGGGATGTGCCCGTCCTCGGATTCAATCTTGGGACACTAGGTTTCCTCACCGAGGCCGAGGCAACCGACTTGGAGCCCGTGGTTGCCGGCTTGGTGGGCGGCGATTTCGAGGTGGAGGAGCGTATGACCGTTGCGGCCACCATCAACGAGGTCACGGCGCTCGGTGTAAACGATGTGGTTGTCGAGAAGATCGACACCACAAGACTGGTCAACCTGGACGTGGTGATTGATGGCTCACCCTTTACGACCTATCGGGCGGATGGTCTGGTATTCGCTACGCCGACAGGCTCTACCGCGTACTCCTTCTCAGCCGGTGGCCCCTTGGTGGCGCCGGAGGTCGACGCAATCATCATGACGCCGGTCGCTTCACACTCTCTTTTCGATAGGTCACTTGTGTTACCAGGCTCCTCCAAGATCGATGTCACGGTGAGCCGAGATCGACTGGTGAAAGTCAACGTTGACAAATGTGACCTTGGTCAGCTCGGAGAGGGCGAGACAGTTCGCATCGAACGGGGTCAGCGGCCCGCGAGATTTGTCTCCTTCGGAGCCTCAAGTTTCCCAACAGTTGTCAAGAGAAAATTCGGCCTCGACTGATGCTCCAGCACCTCAGGGTTCGAAACTTGGGTGTTCTCGTCGACGCATCTATCGAGCCATCGCCGGGTTTCACAGTCATCACCGGAGAGACCGGCGCAGGCAAGACGTTGCTCATCGGAGGACTCCGTCTTGTCCTCGGCGAGAAATCGGATCCGTCGCTCGTGGGAGCGATCAGAGACCATGCCCAAGCTGATGGGCTCTTTGACGAAGGAGACGAGGAACTGGGAGTAAGTCGCATTGTCCCAGAGAGCGGAAGGAGTCAGGCTCATCTGGAGGGCTCGATCGTCTCTGCTGCTGCGTTGACAGAGCGAGTCGGTGATCGCGTAGAGATTGTGGGCCAGCATGATCAGTTACGTCTCAAACGAGCCAACCACGTTCTGGCGCTGCTCGACACCGCTCTCGATGAGTCAGGACAACGGGCGTTGGAGGACTATCGCGACTCGTGGGACTCGCTCCAGGCCCTCGTGGCAAGACAGAAACTCGTTGGAGGTGACGAGATGGCCCTGCGTCGAGAGCTCGATCTGGTCACCCATCAGACCAGCGAGATCGACGGCGCCAGCCTCGAGCCGGGCTGCGATGTTGCGGCTGAGGACGAGGCTTCGAGACTGCGCAACTCTGAGGAGATTCTCGAGCACCTTGCCGCGTCGTCGCGTTTGGCGGAATCGCTGGGTGAGCAAGCCGGAGAGGCGGTTTCTCACCTTCGCAAGGTTGTTGAGCTCGATCCGGGAGCAAGGGAGCTGGTTGCGCAATCGGAAAGTGTCTTCGTTGACGCTGCAGAGTTGAACACTGCTTTGCGGTCTCACCGAGATCTGGTGGATTCTGATCCGGAGGTTCTGGCGACGTTGGACCGACGACTGACGTTGATCGGGGATCTAAAACGAAAGTATGGACAGTCGATCTCCGAGATCCTCGAGTTTCGGGACCAGGCGTCCTCACGTCTCGAGGAGCTCACGGGACTCTTGTCTGAGGCGAGCGAGATCGAATCGAAACTCGACACCGCTCGATCCGAGGTGGGTCGCCGGGGCGAAACCCTTGCCGGACTTCGTCACGAGACTGCCGCGCACATCGAATTGGAAGTGGTAACCCATCTTGCCGACATGGGCTTGGAACGGGCGTCGGTTGGATTCGTCTTTGATGAAAAGGCACCTGGACCAACCGGCACTGAGCGTGTGGAGTTTGTCTTCAGCTCTGACCAGCAACTTGACCCGGGACCGATCTCGTCCGTAGCGTCGGGTGGTGAGCTCTCTCGATTGGTTCTGGCCATCCGGCTCGCAACGACTGCCCCCGAGACCGAAACGCTGGTTTTCGACGAAGTCGATGCAGGTGTTGGAGGAGCGACGGCTCTGGCCCTCGGCGAGAAGATCGCTGATCTGGCCCGGGACTCCCAGGTGCTTTGTGTCACCCATCTTCCGCAGATCGCTGCCTTTGCGAACTCTCACTACGTTGTCGAACGTCACGAAGCAGTGGCACAGGTTCGGCTGGTAGCCGGAGGGGAGCGTGTTGCCGAGATTTCGAGGATGCTCGCCGGAATGCCCGACTCGATGGCTAGCCACGAGACAGCTACCGAGCTGCTGGCGATGGCTGGTGGTAGTGCTCTCTCCTAACCACCTCATCGTGTCAATAGGTGGCGTCGGCTCGACCGGGTGCTACTGTGGAATCCCGTCATGAACGGGCCCCTCTTCACTCCAGAATCCGATTCTTTCTCTCAATCGGAGCCTGAGTCGAACATAGCCGAGTCCAACGCAGCACCGTCTGAGACCAAGTATGTCTTTGTAACAGGTGGTGTTGTCTCCAGTTTGGGAAAGGGGATTGCTGCCTCGTCACTCGGGCGGCTGCTCAAGGCCCGCGGACTGAAGGTGGTCAATCAAAAACTCGACCCGTACATCAATGTTGACCCGGGAACAATGAACCCTTTCCAACACGGAGAGGTGTTTGTAACCGACGATGGTGGGGAGACCGACCTCGATCTCGGGCACTACGAGAGGTTCACGGGCGAGAATCTCAAACGAACGTCAAATGTCACGTCAGGATCTGTCTATTTGTCTGTGATCCAAAAGGAGCGCCGAGGCGACTACCTGGGTGACACGGTTCAGGTGATTCCTCACATTACAAATGAGATCAAGGAACGAATCAGAAGGGTGGCCAATCAGGATGTTGATGTGGTCATTACCGAAGTGGGCGGGACTGTTGGCGACATAGAGAGCCTCCCTTTTCTCGAGGCGATCCGCCAGTACGGCAAGGACGTCGGTCGGGAGAATGTGTTGTTCGTGCACGTCACGTTGGTGCCATATATTGCGACGTCTGAGGAGCTCAAGACGAAGCCAACACAACACTCGGTGGCGGAACTGCGCAGCAAAGGCATCCACCCCGAAGTGATCATTGTCCGCTCCGATCGAGACATCGACGAGGCGGTTCGCCGCAAGATAAGCCTGTTTTGTGATGTCGAGGAGCGGGCTGTCATCGCGGCACCCGATTCAAGAGACATCTACGAGGTACCACTTGTATTGCACGAAGGTGGGTTGGACGACGTGGTTTGCGACCACCTGGGCATCGTCACCGGACCACCCAACCTCGACGCCTGGCAGGCAATGGTTGATAAGGCTTTCGCGGCGACCGATCCGGTCACGATTGGCATCGTCGGCAAATACGTGGAGCTGCCCGATGCCTACTTGTCAGTGGCCGAAGCCTTGCGTCATGGTGCGGCTGCCCATGGTCTCAAACTGGATCTTCGATGGATACCGAGCGATGAACTGACCGGATTGCTGGCGGATTCGTACCTCGAGGATCTCGACGGGGTGGTTGTTCCTGGTGGCTTTGGCTACCGGGGTGTAGAAGGAAAGATCCAGGCTATCCGCTATGCACGGGAGAATGGCGTGCCCTATCTCGGTCTCTGTCTCGGTCTTCAATGCGCCGTCATCGAGTTTGCACGCGATGTGCTCGGCCACAGTGATGCAAACAGCACCGAGTTTGATCCGTCCACGCCACATCCGGTCATCGACCTGATGACGAGCCAGTCCGATGTTGAGGACATGGGTGGCACCATGCGTCTTGGGCTTTATGCAGCCAAGCTTGCCGAGGGCTCTGTCGTGCGGTCCCTCTACCGGGAAGAGCTGGTCTATGAGCGCCATCGCCACCGTTGGGAGGTCAACAACGCCTATCGGAAGGATCTCGAGTCAGCAGGTATGCGTTTGTCGGGGTTGTCGCCGGACGACAACCTGGTTGAGTACATCGAGTTGGTCGACCATCCGTACTTCGTGGCGACGCAGGCTCACCCCGAGTTTCGGTCGCGTCCTGACTGGCCACACCCATTGTTCTCCGGTCTCATCGAGGCTGCTGGCAGAAAACGGGCGAGTGGATCAGTGGTGGTGCTGGATGAGAACGCCGAACTAGCGGTCGACTGAGAGCGCCATTAGTGGCCTGTCGCCGAAACAGCCACATATCTTGGGCGATAGACAACAACGCAGGCGTATTCTGATAGAGCCTGACGGACGACTCATGAGGAGGAAGTGCTGGTGATTGTTGGCGTTCCCAAAGAGATCAAGGCCGATGAATATCGTGTCGCCATCACACCGATCGGTGTTCGCGAATTTGTCGATCGAGGTCACGAAGTCTTGATCGAGAAGGGCGCAGGGGAGGGCTCGACGATTCAGGACGGTCAGTATGAGGCCCAGGGCGCAACAATCGTGTCCACGGCCGGAGAGGTCTTCGCAGGATCGGACCTGATCCTCAAGGTCAAAGAGCCCCAGCTGTCAGAAGTTGAAATGTTTCGTGAAGGGCAGATTCTCTTTACTTATCTCCACCTGGCCGCGCATCCGAAATTGACCGCCGACCTTTTGAAGAGGGGCATCGTCGCAATAGCGTATGAAACAGTGCAGATGGCTGATCGGTCTCTCCCTCTTCTTGCCCCAATGTCCGAAATTGCTGGGCGTATGGCCACCCAGGCAGGTGCCTACTTCCTGGAGAAGCCAAAGGGTGGAAAGGGCGTTCTCCTCGGTGGCATCACCGGAGTGGCCCCGGCGCGCGTGGTCGTCGTAGGTGGCGGGATGGCAGGTTCAAATGCCGCCGTGATCGCGATGGGGATGCAGGCCGATGTCACAGTGTTGGATACCGACATCGAGAAGCTGCGAGCTATCGACTCGCTCCATCAAGGCCGCATCGTCACTCTTCACAGCAACCGGTTGTCACTCGAAGAGCAGGTCCTCGAGGCCGATCTGGTGATTGGAACAGTTCTGGTTCCCGGGGCCTCGGCACCGAAGCTGGTCACCGACGACATGGTTCGCTCAATGCGAAGTGGATCGGTTCTGGTTGATGTGGCTATCGACCAGGGTGGATGCTTCGAGACATCAAAGGAGACCACCCACACCGACCCGGTGTATTTGGTTCACGAGGTACTCCACTACGCGGTGGGCAACATTCCAGGGGCCGTGCCCCACACCTCGACATACGCCCTCACCAACGCCACGCTGCGTTACGCCGTCAGTCTCGCAACCAACGGTATTCGAGACTCTGTGGCTGAACAGCCGGAGCTTTTGGGGGGCGTAAACATCGTGGACGACAAGGTGTGTCATCCGGCGGTGGCCGTGAGCCTCGGGGTCGCTTATGTCCCGCCAAGCGAGGCTCTTATCGGAGTTTGAGCCAGGCGCAGACCACTCTGGCTGAGGGTGTCGATGAATATCTGGTGGCGCTCCGGGTCGAGAAGGGGCTTTCCGCGAACACCATCGCCGCGTATCAGCGCGACCTAAGCCAGTACCTAAGCTTTCTTAGCGGTTCTGATCCAGGTGACGATGGCGTTGCGGAGTTCGTCAGTGATCTGCGAAGCACGGGGCTCGCTGACTCCACGATCAGTCGGAAAATCGCAGCTGTCAAGGGACTGCATCGGTTTCTAGTGATAGAGGGTATGTGGTCTGTGGACCCAACGATCTTGATAGATGCACCGCGGAGACCGGATCCATTCCCGAAGGCACTGACGGTAGACGAAGCGATACGGCTGGTGGAGACGCCAGACTCGCAAACGCGACCGGGTCGACGAGACGCCGCGCTTCTCGAATTTCTCTATGGGACAGGGGCTCGTGTCTCAGAGACTGTTGGCCTCGATCTCAACGAACTCGATCTGGCCGACAAGGTGGTGATTGTGACCGGCAAGGGGTCGAAACAGCGGTTGGTACCCCTGGGGAGCAAGGCCGTTGCGGCGATTGAAGAATGGCTTCCCGATCGACTGGACCTTGCAAAGAGAGGCGGCTCGGGTGATCCTGTATTTCTCAATCTGAGGGGTGGACGCTTGAGTAGGCAAGGTGCCTTCGACATCGTGAAGAAACATGCGCTTGGTGCCAATATCGACCCAGCCAAAGTCTCTCCTCATGTGCTCAGACACTCCGCAGCCACACACATGGTCGAAGCAGGCGCCGATCTCAGAACGGTTCAAGAAATGCTGGGGCACGCTACGATTAGCACCACTCAGGTCTACACGAGGGTCAGCCCCGCCCATGTGATGGAGATCTACGTTCAGGCACACCCAAGGAGTAGGTGATGACGCTCGATATCGCAGGTGCAGAGAAGGCCCTCCGCGAGGAGAGGGCTCATCTGATCCATCAGTTGGACGATCTCGGCGCTGCCGAATCGGGTGATCTCAGGTCCGACCTCGACTTCGGGGAGAGTTTCGCCGATGCTGCGGCCGTCACTGCCGAGCGGACCGAGGTGCTGGGTTTGGTGGAGTCGCTCAAACACCAGCTCGATGATGTTGACAAGGCACTTGCCCATATCGCTGCCGGCTCCTACGGGACCTGCGACAACTGTGGCAAGGCGATCGGGGCCGACCGCATGATGTTTCGCCCAGCATCAGTGCTGTGCGTGGATTGTAAGTCCAAGGCGGCTGGCTGACCCATGCCCGGCTCGCTGAGCCACCTATCTGCGAGGTTCTTCGATGTTCTGCAGAGCAAGCCACTCAGTGGCACCGAAGTCCGTGCAGTCGAGCACTGGCTCGGGCCGGCTCTCGCTGTGATCTTCTTCGACCAGCCACCGGAAGATCAGAGACACGGTTATCACGCAGCTTTGGTAGTTGTAGCGGATCACTCCGCTTCGGACGAAGTTATTGAAGCTGCCCTGTTGCACGACGTTGGCAAACGGCATGCCGGTCTCGGAATCGTTGGCCGATCGATCGCTTCGGTCTTGATCAGACTCGGTGCTCCGCTGTCACCCAAGATGGCTGTATACAAGAACCACGGGCTCAGAGCCGCACGTGAACTGGCTTCTGCGGGAGCGAACCAACTCAGTGTTGAGTTCGCCGAACACCACCACGAATCGCGGCCTTCCTACATCGATCCCACGACCTGGAGCCTGCTCCAATTGGCCGATCAGCCACCAAAGCCCCGTTCATTGATCCGAACCGGGATAACCTCGACAACCGAATGACATTTCATGTCAGAACAACGGTCTTTGAGGGGCCACTTGACCTTCTGCTCCAGTTGATCACGAAACATCAGATGGAGATCACGGCAATCGGGCTTACCGATCTGGTCGGGGAGTACCTGTCGTTTCTGGACGAGATGCGTGACCTCGATCTCGAGGTCACTTCCGAATTCCTGCTCATCGCAGCAACTCTGGTGCAACTGAAGGCTCACTCATTGTTGCCCCGGCCCTCGGAGCTCGATCTCGATGACGAGTTGGCGATGATTGAGGAGAGGGATCGGCTGCTGTCCCGTCTGCTCGTTTGCGTGACCTTCAAAGATGTCGCCGCCGTCCTTCTTCGGCGTCTTCAAGACACCAACCGGTATGTCCCGAGAGTGTCGGGACTCGACCAGCACATCGAGGTGGCGCCCCCTTCAGTCTCCCTTCCAGTGGATGTCTCAGGTCTTGCCGACATCGCAGTCCATGTATTCACTCGTGTTGACGCAGAACCAGATCTCGATCATCTCGATTTAGACCTACCAAGTGTGGAGGCGGCCATTGGCGAGCTGAGGGCCCGTATCCAATCTTTGGCGGTATCCAGTTTTGAGGAGCTGACCGAACACTGCGAACGACCTGTGGAGGTCGCGGCTTACTTCCTTGCCCTGCTGGAGATGGCGCGCTGGGGCCTGGTGGAAGTTTCTCAGGAGGATTGGCTCTCTTCGATATCGGTCCGTAATCGCGAAGACGGCAACTTGGACCTGACATCAGAATGGGCCTCATGAACGAGCTGGCGGCACTCGAGGCGGTGCTCTTCGTCACTGAGGCACCGGTGCCGGCTCGTGAACTTGCGGAGGTCCTTGAGATTTCGAAAACCAAGGTTGATGAGTTGCTTGATGAGTTGAGCCTGGAAATGGAAACGAGAGGCTCCGGGCTGGTGCTCAGGTCGACAGGGGGAGGCTGGCGTATCTACAGCCATCCGAACGCCTATTCGTATCTGGAGCGTTTCTCGACGTCGGCCACTTCCCGGCGCATTTCGGGGGCGGCCCTGGAAACGCTGGCAGTAGTGGCATACCGTCAGCCTGTGTCGAGAAACCAGATATCAGAGATTCGTGGTGTCGACTCAGAGTCCGCCGTTCGGACACTGGAACGGCTCGGGTTCATCGAGGAGACCGAGCGTCTCAACATCCCAGGCAACCCGGCGGTCTACGCGACGACTGATCTCTTTCTCGAGAAGCTGGCCCTAGGGTCTCTCGACGAGTTGCCTCCTCTCGCAGATCATGTGCCACCTGCGACCATCGTCGACTCTCTCGAGGAGAGCCTCCGTCCCGGTCAGGTTTGAAACGTGGCGGAACGGGTCCGCATTCAAAAGGCGATAGCCAACGCTGGATTGATGTCACGTCGTTCCGCCGAAGACGCCATTTCCGCAAACCGGATCAAATTGAACAACAACCCGGTTCGACTGGGTGATCGGGTGGACGTCGATAAAGATTCTCTGACGATCGACGACATCCCGATTCCGGTCAATCCCAGTCTCGAGACCCATCTCCTTTACAAACCAGTCGGTGTGATCAGCAGCTCCTCCGATACCCACGGGCGCAAAACGGTGGTCGACCTCATCGATAGCGACAAACGCCTCTATCCAGTGGGCAGGCTCGATGCCGACTCTGAGGGGCTCATATTGGTTTCTAACGACGGTGAGCTGACCAATAGGGTGACCCACCCTCGATACGGGATCACAAAAACGTATATTGCCCTCGTCGAAGGAGCTCCGTCTCGGGAAACCCTCAGAAGGCTTACCGATGGCGTCGAGCTCGACGATGGGGCTGCCAAAGCCTCCAAGGCGCGCGTCGTCGAACAGCAAGAGGAGCGGTGTCTGTTGGAGTTGGTGATGACCGAGGGTCGTAATCGCGAGGTTCGCAGGATGCTGACCGCAGTGGGGCACGAAGTCATCAGCCTGGTTCGCACCTCGGTGGGTCCGCTGATGGATCGGACACTCAAAGCCGGGGAGTCTCGGCGCCTCAGCTCTGAGGAGATCAACCGGTTGCTCGCATCAGGTGTGATGTGACTCGGGTTGCTGAAATTGAAACGGCCTCCGGCCCGATCGACGCAGCCATAAGGGTTCCGGGTTCGAAGTCCATCACCATCCGGGCCATGGCTTGTGCCGCAATGGCCCAAGGCCGGTCTCACATCTACGGGGCCCTGGCGTCCCAGGACACCGATGCGATGGCACGGGCTTTGGATGGGTTTGGAGTCAACGCCGACACGGCGAGCGAGCCGTGGGCAATCGACGGGTTGGGTCGACACCTTCGTGCACCAAAGCAGCCTGTTGACGTTGGTGAGTCGGGTCTGACCTCACGGGTGGCGATGGTCATGGCAACCCTCGCGGACGGCGGGGACACCACCATCGAAGGCCAAGGAAGGCTCAACGAGCGGCCGATTCGAGGGCTAGTTGAAGCGTTGGTAGCCCAAGGTGTGTCCATCACCACGTCTGGAGGATTTCTTCCGGTCACCATTGGAGGTCAAAGCGGGCTTTGGGGCGGCTCAATTGAGGTTGACTGCTCGGCAAGCAGTCAATATGCAACCGCCTTGCTGCTTGGCGCGCCCATGGCATCACGCTCGTCGGAAATGAAGCTCACCGGCTTGCGAGGCTCTTCGGGGTACCTCGACGTGACGGTTGATGTGATGGAGGCCTTCGGCGCACAGGTCGAGCCGACTATCACCGGTTTCGACATCGCCTCGATTCGATACCAGCCAACCGACTTCGTGGTTGACCCCGATGCCTCCGCTGCGGTCTACCCGATGGTGGCGGCGGCGATAACCGGGGGACGCGTGGAGTTGGACGGGCTGCGCGCCACGTCTCGACAACCCGATGTGGGTATTGCCAAGGTTCTGGGCCGGATGGGATGTCGCATTCACGACGGGGCCACCGGTCTGGTTGTAGATGCCCGAGGCATTGAGCTTCAACCGATTGATATTGACTTGTCCGGTTCTCCCGACGGTGCTCTCGCCGTAGCCATTGCATGCCTCTTTGCCGAGGGTGAGAGTGTTCTCAAAGGTCTCTTCTCCCTGCGTCACAAGGAATCGGATCGCCTTGTTGCGCTGTCCACCGAGATTGCGCGTCTCGGCGGCGACGTGAAGGTCGATGAGGACAGTCTGCGGATTGCCCCCTCGCCACTTCACCAAGGCGTGGTGGAACCACATGGTGACCACCGTATTGCCATGTCTCTTGCCTTGGTCGGTCTTGCTACTCCCGGGGTCCGAGTAGCTCACCCCGACGTGGTCAAGAAGACCTGGCCGGGGTTCTGGACGGCTCTTACTGACATGGCGTCGTGATGAATTTCGCGCACATCCGCACCAAGGTCCTGGATTCTGACTATGTTTGGGTGGCGGAGAGGTCTTTCCGGCTCCGAGTTCGCCCCCATTGTCCGAAGTACCCCCGAGTAGGACAAACCCTCCGGGGCCGGTGCCTCTCCCACCAACCCTGTTCGCGGAGCTCCTCACCTGATGTTCGGCTGTCTCCCGCGCTTTCCTAACCTGCGTCGCCGTGAGCAAGTTGATCGTGACCATGGACGGCCCGAGCGGAACCGGTAAAAGCTCTGTCTCCAAAGCCGTGGCGCGGCGAGCCCACTTCCCTCACCTAGATACGGGAGCGTTCTATCGCGCTGCAACTCTTGCAACTCTGCGTTCGAGCGTGAATTTGGACGACGAAGAAGCGGTGGCCGACGTGGTGAGGAATGTGGTCTTCGAGCAGGTCGACGGATCGATGAGTCTCAACGGAAAAGACGTGTCGAGCGAGATTCGAGGTGAGACAGTGACGGGCGCTGTTTCCAAGATCTCGGCCTACCCGTCGGTTCGCAACATCCTCGTCGACCATCAGCGCACATGGGTACACCAGCACGGTGGGAGGGCCGTCGTCGAGGGTCGGGATATAGGTTCTGTCGTCTTTCCAAATGCGGGATTGAAGATCTACTTGGATGCTCGCCCAGAAGTTCGCGCCCAGAGACGTGCTGCCCAAACTGGAGAGGATGTGGATCAGGTCCTTGTCGATATCGCTCGAAGAGATCACCACGACTCGACACGCAAAACCTCACCGCTCACGGTCGCCGACGGTTCGATTGTCATCGACACATCAGATCTGTCGCTCGATCAGGTAGTGGACCAGGTTGTTGACCTCATCGACGCGAAGTCCTGAACTGTCGCCATCGGACCTACCATTGCTGAATATGACCGTTGAGCGAGTTCTCCTAGCTGAACCACGTGGTTTTTGTGCTGGCGTGGAGATGGCAATCAAGGCTCTCACCTGGATGACCCGCATATTTGATGGCCCCGTCTACTGCTATCACGAGATCGTCCACAACGAATGGGTAGTCCGTGCTTTTGAGCGGGTGGGTGTCGTCTTTGTCGACAATATGTCGGAGGTCCCAGAAGGGGCGCCGGTGATGCTGTCCGCTCACGGTTCGGCCCCTGACGTGGTTGAAGGTGCGGAAGATCGGGCAGCAATAGTGATCGATGCGGTGTGTCCGCTGGTGACCAAGGTGCACCATGAGGTGAAACTTATGTCGAGCAAGGGTTACGACATCATCTATATCGGCCATGAAGGCCACGACGAGGCCGTTGGCACCGTTGCCGAAGCCCCGGAGGCAATCACTCTTGTCCAGCCAGAATGGGGACTCGGCGAATTCACTCCTACTGATCCAGGAAAGGTTGCACTCGTAGCCCAGACGACACTCGGGCTTTACGAGTGGCAGGAAGTGATGGACCAAGCATCTGAACGTTTCCCCGACCTCAAAACTGCTCGGAAATCTGATCTCTGTTATGCCACCACCAATCGGCAGGCAGCTGTGCAGCAACTCACATCGGAATGTGACATGTTGCTTGTGGTTGGCTCACACAATTCGTCCAACACTCAAGCTCTGGTGCGAGTATCGGACGAAAACAACGTGCCGGCCTATCGAATCGACTTTGCGTCTGATATCAAAGAAGAATGGTTGGTTGGTGCCAAGGTTGTTGGTGTCACTGCTGGAGCATCGGCGCCCGATCATCTAGTTCAGGAAGTAATTGATCATCTCGACCCGACCGACGGTTTCGAGCTGTGGAGGGCCACCGAGGAAGAGGAATATTTTCCTCTGCCACCTCAATTGCGGTCCTTCGTCAAAACACTTCAACAACTCGTGGAGGCCGGGGTGACTGCGAGAACGTCGGGGGGCGACTCGTGGCTGGAACGCGACCGGGAGTGGACCGCGACCGAGGCGTTGCGGCTCATAAGCGCCTAAACCATCCGTTCTGTGAAGATTTACCCGGGCTATAGCCACAATTACCTTCACAGAACGATGAAATTGCCTGAAATCACGCCTACCGGTCCGATTCATCGATGAGCTCTCTTCCTGTCGTAGCCATTGTCGGTCGACCCAACATTGGGAAGTCGACACTGGTCAACCGGATAATCGGATCTCGGTCCGCTGTGGTCGAGGAGCTGTCTGGAGTCACTAGAGATCGTCGCGAGTTTGAAGCCGATTGGGCAGGGCGGGATTTCGTCCTCGTAGATACCGGCGGCTGGGAGGTAAAGCCAGACGGTGACTTGAGCGCTTCGATCCGGGAACAGGCCGAAGGGGCTGTCTCGGGTGCGGATGCGGTGGTTCTCGTGGTTGACGGACTCACCGACGTAACCGACGACGACACCGGGGTCGTCTCGATTCTGCGGTCGGCCGGAGTGCCAGTGATCCTGGCGGCAAACAAGCTGGACGACGCCACTTCGGAATGGAACGTTGACCGATTCTGGGGGCTAGGACTCGGACAACCACATCCCATCAGCGCGTACCACGGCCGAGGTATTGGAGATTTGCTCGACGAGCTGATCAAAGTGCTACCGGAGGAGTCTCAACTTGCCGAACCCGACGGGTTGCCCCGGTTGGCGATCGTCGGTCGGCCGAATGTCGGCAAGTCGACCCTGCTCAACCGATTGGTCGGGGAGAATCGGGTAATCGTGTCGAAAACGCCCGGCACTACCCGAGATCCCATTGACGTCGAAGTCGAAATCGACGGGGAGCCATATCGCGTTGTGGACACCGCTGGCATTCGTCGCAAGCCGCAGATTTCCGAAGACGCCGACTTCTATGCAGTCCTCAGGGCAAGGGAGGCGTTGGAGAATGCTGACGTTGCCCTCCTCATCGTGGACGCCACCGAGGGTGTGACGCATCAAGATCAACGCATCGCCAGCGAGATAGTTACTGCAGGTGCCTCGCTGGTCATCGTCCTCAACAAGTGGGATGCCCTCGACGACGACCAGCGCGAGATCACAGAGTTGTCGCTTCCTGATCGTTTTGGTTTCGTTTCATGGGCTCCTGCTCTTCGGATGTCAGCTCTGACCGGTGCGCGTGTTGGCCGGTTGGGCTCAGCGATCGAAGCCGTATTGGAGTCGAGAGAGACTCGGATCTCGACAGGTCGTTTGAATCGGGACATTCGGGCCTGGGCTGGAGCTCACCCGCCCCCGGTTCGAAAAGGGCGTCGGCCCAAGCTTCACTATGGGGTGCAAGCGGGAACGGCTCCTCCCACGTTTGTAGTCTTTATCTCAGGCGGCGACCTCGGCGAGGACTACCTGCGTTATCTGGAGAACAAGCTCCGCGATGCATACGACTTTGTGGGAAGCCCGATCCACTTCGTCACCCGAAGCCGCGCTCGGCGATGAGTACCTCTGGCCCGCCCCCGGACGACGAGCTGAGGACACCGATCAGCTTCAAGCTGATGGTCGGACTAGCAGCATTGTATCTGGGGTGGCGTCTGGTGCAGGGGGTCGCCTGGCTGTACCAATTGGTGTTTTCCCAATGACCGGCTGGTCCAGCGAGAGTGCCGTTCCAACAGTGATAGGTTGGAGCCGGAGCGACAACCAATTGCCTGAACATCCGTATCGCTGGCTATTCACGGCTCTGTTCGCGCTTCTGACGTTATTTGCATCCGTTGGCATTGTGGTTGGTCGCTGGACCCATGACACGCTGTTCGACACCGACGCATAGCTTGAGGTGGTGGGGCCGATCAGTAGCGGTCCCCTGGTGTCGGATGCTCTCACCAACGCTGTGTCGTGGGGGAAATCTTCATTGCGGACTGGATACCCGAGGCGGTGGATCACGTTCGACAAGGCTGGCAACTCGGCCTGGGCGACAGGGAAGACTGGTTGGAAGTCATACGCGCTGCTCAGAACCCGGACAGCCAGGAGGCTCTCCTGAAGATCGCCGCACCAACTCATGAGTGGTTTTTCTCTGAGATGTCTCAATCAGCGGACGTCATCGCGTATCAAGAGATCGCAGACGAACACTCTTCGTGGCTTCCCGATGACCATGAGGAGATCGCTCGAGATCTCTTCGAGTCGTTCGTACCGGATTCAGTTTGAGGCCGAGGACTGTGGCCGGGGGGACTACAGCTTGGACCAGCTTGAGGGTTTAGCGTCCCATTTCGAAGTCAGCATCTCCGTAAGGGCTCTCCAACGGACACGCGAGTCCATGGAGGAGCTTCCCAATCCGGAACATCTTCCCGATCATGAATACGAAGGCTCGATGACAATACCGGGTAACGGGCTCGACATCGCTGCGATGTTCGAAGCCTTGCTAGACGACGAGCAGCAACTTTGACCGATCCACTAGCAACACCTTCGAGTGTCATGTCCGACGCATGCGATCCTCAGTCTCCTGACCAGGGTCGTTGGTGTATTGCAAACCGTATGCAAACTGTCCTCGTCCGCGGAGGATACGTAGCCCGACCGAGAGCCGGTCGTGTTGCCGAGACCAGAATACCCGGCCAAACCGAGCGGAGCCAGCCCTTTCAGGCCGCTTCCTATGAAAAAGGCCGCAACCTCACCAAACGGCGACGTAATCAGATGCCCTAGCTCATGGTTGCCGAGGTCGAAAGAGCCGAGCAAGGGAATCCGATTGCCGACAACGAAACCCTTCCACAGCGGCGCCACAGCCACATTGCCGCGAGACCTTCGTTCCAATGAGTTCGCCAATCCTTACCTAGGTGTCGGCTTTTTCGTCTCACTACCTGAGTTGGGAAGCGGACGATAAGCGGTCTTCTGCCCTTCCAAGGATCACCCTCCGCGCGTATCGGGTATGGTCCGGGTATATCGAGGTTCGACTAACGCTGGAGGACGCTTCGTGACTAAGACCACTTCTTATTTCGGCACGCCGCCGCTACGTGGATTTCCATCATTGCTGATGGCCATGGCGATGGTCGCGTCGATGTTGCCTTTTGCCATCGCTACCGCCTCGCCGGCGCTGGCGGCGCCGGTTGTCGTTGCCTCAGATCTCACAGGTGCGGCGCCCGTCAACCTTTTGAGCTTCACAGACGACCCTGCTATTCCCTTTACCAGCCCTGGTGACGGATTCAACGTATTCCAGCGCGGCGTCTCGCCAACGATTCCGTTCACAGTTCTCGATGATTCAATCTCGATATTCCCCTCTGACACACAGGGCATCATTGACGAGACCGACCCTGCCCCGTTCTTCGGCATCGTCGACACCGACAATGGTGACACCGGCGGTGCTGCGGTTGTGGCGACCTGGGTGTTTGACATCTCGGGAGCGAGCGACCTCTCCGTCAGCATCGACCTGGGAGCGATGGGAGATTTCGAGGCGGCTACTGACTCCTTCGAGTTTGCTTACTCGATCGATGCCGGGGCTTCGGCGCCGCTCTGGTCGCTGACAACCGATGAGGCTACTTCGCGCAGTTACACGATGGCTGGTGGTGCCGTTGTCAACCTCAGCGATCCACTCAATCTGGGTCTTGTTGAGTTGTCGAACGTGTTACAAACAATCGCGGCACCGATCGCCGGCACCGGCAGCGCGCTCACCTTCACCATCACCGCAGACACCAACGGTGGCGACGAGGCGGTCGTGTTCCGCAACATCGTGATCACCAGTGACGATGGCGGAACCGGTGGTCCGGCGGTTGGCGATCTGGTAATCACCGAGGTGATGCAGAACCCCTCCGCAGTTTCCGACAGCGCCGGTGAGTGGTTTGAGATCAAGAACGTGTCGGCCGCACCCATCGATCTCGACGGCTGGACCATCTCCGACGACGGCACCAACACCCATGTCATCGCGAGCACGGTCGTCGTCCCCGCGGGCGACTATGTCGTGTTGGGCCGCAACGCCGATTCGGGAGCCAACGGCGGCGTTACCGTCAACTACGAGTACTCGAGCTATGTCCTGGCCAACGGCGATGACGAGGTCATCCTCACCAGCCCCGACGCGGTGGAGTTCGATCGCATCGAATACGACGGCGGAGCCACTTGGCCCGATCCCACCGGCGCCTCCATGAATCTTGATCCGCCTTTTGTCGATGTCACGTCGAACGACGACGGTGCCAATTGGTGCGAAGCCACTGCGACCTACGGTGCCGGCGACCGGGGAACGCCCGGGGCCGACAACACCACCTGCGACCTGCCCGTCGTCCCCGCCTTCATTCACGACATCCAGGGGAGCGGGCCATCGGTCGCCATCAGTGGTCCGGTACTCGTCCAGGCCATCGTCACCAGCTTGTTCGAGCGAGACGATGCACTCGACGGCTTCTTCCTCCAGGAGGAAGACGCCGACGTCGACGCCGACTCAGCAACGTCAGAGGGCATCTTCGTGTTCTGTCGTGGCAACTGTCCGGTCAGCCTCCAGCCTGGCGATCTAGCCACCGTCACCGGTTCGGCGACCGACTTCTTCGGCATGAGCCAGATCGACATGACGAGCGGTTCGGTTGTCGTTGACAGCTCAGGCAACACAATTCCAACGGCCAGTACGGTCGACCTGCCGGCGACAGCCAGCACTTTGGCCGAATCGACCTTTGAAAACGTCGAGGGCATGGTTGTGTCATTCCCTGACACGCTGGTGGTGAGCGAGTACTTCCAGCTGGCCCGGTTCGGCCAGATCGTGCTGACCGAGTCATCGCGACCCTTCCAGTTCACCCACGACAACGCTCCCAGCGTTGCCGGCTTTGCCGCCTTCCTCGATGATCTGGCCAAGCGGCGGATCATCCTGGATGACGACAGCAACGACAACAACGACGCCATTTCCGACGGACCCGACGAGGCGTACTACTACCCCGAGGGTGGACTGTCGGTCGGCAACAGGTTCCGGGGTGGAGACACGATCACCAACCTGACCGGTGTGATGCATTGGAGCTTCGCCGGTTCATCGGGGACTGATGCTTGGCGGATACGGCCCATTCCCCAGGTGTTTGACTACACGTTCACTTCGGTCAATCCCGAGCCGGCCTCACCGGCCGACGTCGGCGGATCGATCCAGGTGGCAAGCTTCAACGTGCTCAACTACTTCACCACAATCGACGTGACTTCTAGCAACAGCAGCGGTGATTGCGGCCCGAGTGGCGCGCTGGATTGCCGCGGGGCAGACAGCGCGGCCGAACTCGCCCGTCAGCGAGCGAAGATCGTTGCGGCGATGGTCGAACTCGATGCTGACATATTGGGTCTGATCGAACTCGAAAACGACGGGGACGATTCGTCGATCGCCGACCTAGTTTCGGGTCTTAACTCCGCGGTTGGGGCCGGCACCTACGATTACATCGCAACCGGTTTCATCGGTGACGATGCCATCAAGGTGGGCCTCATCTATCAGCCGGCGTCTATCAGCCCGCTGGGCGGCTTCGCCATTCTGGACAGCTCGGTCGATTCTGCCTTCAACGATATGAAGAATCGGCCGGTGCTAATCCAGACTTTCGTTGAGAACGAAACTGGCGAAGCGCTCACAGTGGCGGTCAACCATCTCAAGTCCAAGGGTTCACCTTGTGACGACGTCGGTGATCCCGGCCTGAACGACGGCCAGGCGAACTGTCCCGGCACCCGAGCGGATGCCGCGGCGGCCCTGGCCACTTATCTGGCGTCTGATCCAACCAGCAGTGGCGATCCCGACTTCTTGATAATCGGTGACCTCAACGCTTATGCGCAGGAAGATGCCATCGCTGCCCTTACGGGCGCCGGCTACACGGATCTCCTCGCCGAGTTCGCGGGAGGGACCGACTACAGCTTCGTGTTTGACGGACAATTGGGCTACCTGGATCATGCCCTCGCCAACGCATCGCTGCTGGGACGGGTCACCGGCGTGACTGCCTGGCATATCAACGCCGACGAGGTCAACGTCTTTGACTACAACGACGACATCAGGGACTTGGGTGAAGCCTCCTTCGAACGTGAGTCCGCGGTGGGCGATATCTACGACCCCAATCCTTATCGGTCCTCAGACCACGACCCGATATTGGTCGGACTCAATCTCGCCAATCCGATGGGCGACAAGGAAGCAATGGCAGCAGATCTGGCTGCACTGGTGCCGACGGGCGACACCAGCGCCGATCGACGACTCAACCGAGCGGTTAGCTCCATCGAAGCCAGTCTCAATGCCGATTGGTGGACGAGCGATCAAACCATCACCAACAAGAAGGTGTTCGACAATGAGCGCAATGCCATCGTCCAACTCGAGTTGATCGTCGCCGCAGGTGGTAATGAGGCTGCCGCAGCTCAGGCGGCAATCGATCTTCTGGTGAATGCCGACAGGCAACTGGCACAGATCGAGCTGATTGCGGCGATCGCCCGTGTCGGCAATGCTGGCAAGATCGCCGACGCCCAAATGGCGATGACCGATGCCGCAGCGTTCACAGCGGCCGGCCTATACAACGAGGCCGTCAACGCCTATAAGACGGCGTGGGACGCGGCGACGAAGGCATAGCGGGACAACAGGGAGGCCCCGCTTTAGGGGCCTCCTTAGTTTTCTCCAAACGCGCCCGGTAAGGCCACGCCCTGAGCTACCAGCGGCGTAGGAGAACTGGGGAATGATGTCCCCGCTTCATGGCCCACTCCTTTCAAAAGAGACAAAGGACGCCGAGGCCAAGTTGAGGTGTGACGATACTTTGCATCGCAGGTCACTTCTACGCGACAGAGGCCACTGGTTGTCTAAAGGCTGAGCGACTTCGCTGCTGTTTCCTCAGTCATGTTTCTCTTTGTCTGATTGGAAAACCCGGCAGTAAGCGGCGTCCATCAGTTCTAGAACCTGCCTGAGATACGCCTACGCGATGTCGGCTGTGAAAAGCCACCAATTGGATGCCAGACACTGCGGGCAACCCATGCACCAAGCCTTTCCATTTTGGATCGGCCCGAGTTCGTTCGGCGGCGTCTGCTCCACAGACCACAGCGCTCATATGCGGGTGGCGTTGGTCGTCCACCGAAAACGGAGAGCACTCCTCGTTCCCCAAACGAGGAGTGCTTCTATTTCATCACCCGTCCGGTTTGTCAAAGGATGTCGGAGTCGTCCTAAATATCTTCGTACCCCATGGTGATGTCGCGTCCGTGGACTGTGAGTGCCCAAATGGTGAGCACCGACATAGTGACGAAGAGGATCCCCCACACCGGGTAGTAGGGCAGCCACGCGAAAGCGACCAGTCCTGATACCAGGGCCAGGATCACACCCACTGTGCGGGCCCAGACCGCCCCGGTGAACAGACCGAAGCCGGCTAAAAGCACGACAGTGCCGAGAATCAGATGGGTCCAACCCCATGATGTGGTAGAGAACTGGAAGATCCAATCCTGGGTGACAACGAAGAAATCGTCGTTAACTAATGCTACGAACCCGGTGATGATCCACCAGCCACCCAACAGGGTCATCAGGATCCCTGCCAACGATGTCAGCGCCATCGCCCCACCGCTGACCTGGGAAGTATCGCTTACTGGACGGTCACTCATGATTTCTCCTCGTCTGCATGTGTTGCATGCTTCTTCCGCTTTTCTAGTTGGCTATATAAGCATCGAGAAGTTTACGCATGTTGGTGAGCTCCTCCTCGGTGTAATGCAGGTTGAATGGTTCGATGACTTTCCGGAGCAGAGTTGGAAAGACGGTACGAACAGCGTTCGACCCGTCCTCTGTGATCGTGACCAGCACACTGCGTGCGTCTGAGTGGTCGGTTTTTCTCGAAACGAACTCGCGTTGCTGAAGTCGATCCAGTATCGAGGAGAGTGTTTGGGGATTCCCTGTCAATACGACATGCCGCAACAGTTCGGAAGGGCGGATTGGCCCATAGGCCGAGACAAAAGCCAACACATCCCACTCTCGAGTTGTCAGCTGGGAGCCAACATTGCGGAGAACCCGATCCGTGGTGGCGATGATTTCCGTCGCCGACTTGAGCACGAGGAGTAATACCGCGGCTTGTCCCTCGAGGAGGTCATCAGTCAGCTCGACACTTTTGACAGTGGAAACCTTTTTTGGCATGGTTAAAACCTAGTGTCCGATGTCGGATATCTACACGTAAAACCAACCCGCCGAGGAGATCATGGCCGAGCTACTGCCCGAACCGTATACCGGAGAGCCGCTGACGACGCACCCGGTGGTCGTGAGAGATGCTTCGGCCAAATTGAAAGAATACCCGGTCAAATACGCTGCCGGTAGCGAGGACTTGGATACAGCGGAGATTCGGGTGACTGCTCTGGGTACCGGTTACCCGGCTCGCCGAGCTCAGGGCTGTGCGGGGTTCATGATGGAACTCGGCAACGGGGACACGTTCATTTTTGATGCGGGAGCAGGGACCAACTTGGCGTTCAATACGCTGCGGGTTCCGTATTGGAAGGCAACGAAGTTCTTCATCACCCATTACCACCTTGATCACATCGCCGACCTGCCGGTGTACTACGACTTTGGTCAGTCGAACGGACGGCTGGAGCCGATGCACATTCATGGTCCGGCTGGGGAGGACCCGGATCTCGGGATAGAGGCCCTCGTCGATAACATCTACCGGTTTGCCCGGTGGCATGACCGCACCAAACTCGGGAACCTCGACTCTCGTGGTTTTGATATGGAGGCCCACCAGTTTGTACCGGATGCTCAGAAAGTGGTGTATTCCGATAACGGTGTCACGATCACGGCGTTCCCGGTGCCGCATGGGATCTACGGGGCGGTGGGGTATCGGCTCGACTATGCCGGGCTGTCCGTCGTGTATGCCGGCGATTGTGAACCGTCGACGATCACAGTGGAGAACGCGCAGAACGTCGACCTGTTGATCCATGAGATTTTCAATCCGCCGGCTACTTATGTCGAGAACATGGGTTGGACCGAAATTCAAGCGAAGATCGTGGCCTGGACCAAGCACACGTCCCCAGAGGCCGCTGCAAAGGTGTTTTCGCAGACGAGCCCGGGTATCGCCATGGGGTTCCATGCGATGGTGGCGCCGGGAACTCCCCAGCCGATCCTTGACGGGCTTCGCACCGGATACAACGGCCCGTTCACGCTTGCCCAGGATTTCACTGTGGTGAATGTGACCGGGGAACAGATCGTGACTCGCATGGTCGAGGTTGTGCCGTGGGACTTCATCGTTACCGACCCTGAGTACGTGCAGCGGATGGGTGGAGTCAACGCCGATCCGAGTCTGATGCACGGGCTGCCGTCTTGGCTGGAAGACACTGTGATCCCGGTAGCCGAAATCGAAGAGTTCAAGCAGCAACTCGCCGAAATGGGCGCGCGCTAGGCGGCGCCCGCCCACTATCGAAAGAACACGTAGATGGCATTGAAACCCCCCGAGGAGAAGACAATTCTCCAGCGGTATCTGCCGATCGTCGATTGGCTGCCGAAATACCGCTGGGGGCAGTGGATTCGCTTCGATCTCCTTGCTGCTCTCACTGTCTGGGCGTTGCTTGTTCCCGAGGCGATGGCGTACGCAGGTATCGCCGGCGTCTCTCCAGAGGTGGGTCTGGTCACTGCGCCGCTGGCCCTTATCGGATATGCGATCTTCGGTTCTTCAAAACACCTGTTCGTGGGGCC
>CAXMPK010000230.1:0-1702 GCA_964195405.1 uncultured Acidimicrobiia bacterium | reverse complement strand
TCATGTGGTGCGAGCTGCCGCACATAATGCCGGTTATGGGCGGCCTGGACGGGTCGCTAATTCCGTCGACCCTGCGGTTTGGGTCACTTGAAGCGGATGAGACGCGGGGCCAGGCCTTGCGGAGATGCTATGGCATGTCGGCGATAAGCGCCCTGTACTCGTCTTCGGTGAGAGCAGCCATCGACGTGGTGCTGATGTTGCCCTGAACGCCTATGGCGAGGAGTGCCTTTGCAGCGGTGATGTTGTCTGGAGCGTCGACAACGGTGACAAGGTCATACTCGCCCATCGTTAGATAGAAGTCCTTGATGGTCACCCCGATTGCTGCCAGTTGTTCCCTCGCAGCGTCCAAACGTGCGGGGCCGTCCTTGATCGCAGCGATGCCTTGAGCCGTAAAGTTCGCCAGGGTGATAAATGTTGCCATCGTGTTCTCCTTGTGTAGACGGCAAACACCGACCCTACTCTCCCGGGATACCCAGCCGGCCGAAAACGCTTCGGGCGGGCCGCACATAATGCCGGTTATGCGCTCCCTGTTGAGGAAACAGATGGGGTCGACGATCGTCTATGTGGGCCGAGAAGACCGCTGTCAACTAGCGCCACTAGGCTCCTAGGACAGGCTCGGCCTACGTTGACATGCCGAAACGGCTCAGACTGGGAAGAACTCGTCGTTTTCGTACTGGTACAGGAAGCTGACCCACACTTCGGTGATCTGTCCACCTGCAACGTGGAATACAAAGACGTTGCTCTGATTGAGAGTCTTGTCGCCTCTGGTCAACGAAGAGTTGTTTAGTGCAACGGCATGCTCGTCGTCAGCAAGGACGCTGTGAAGATCATCGACGATCGAGTCCACGCTCATGCCAAATCCGTTCAGATATGCAGAAACGGACTCCTTGCCCTCGTAGTCGCCCGCAAATCGGCCTCGACCGCTGGTGTGCCACACCGCTTCATCCGACATTAAGGCAATAGCTGCCTCGTTGTCCTGGTTTCCAAGAGCTGCGAACCATTGGCGTACAAGCGTGGCATTGGGATGCTCGGCCATAACGCCTCCTTCCGTCTAGGGCCATCCGTTCGGGTATGCCGCCGAACCTACTCCATGCTCGATGTCCCAGGCTGTCGAACCACCCCGCACGCTGGCATAGGCACCGTTTCACGTGAGCCGTGAACAGACTATGGACCGCACATAACGGCACTTATGGCTGGGGCATCCCGCCGGTTTCGGGGTCGGTGGGTGTGCGTGGTTCGCGGCCTCGTCGAATCATCACCCACCCACCCCAGGCGAGTGGACTCGCAAGGATCATGAAGACGACTGCCATGACCCGCTCGATCGACTCGGTTTCTTCGTTTGGGTCTACAGAGGCGAAGACGAATACTCCGAAGATCAACGCCGCCGCAAGGGGAACAACGAGCAGCCAACCAACGATCCTGAGCATCCGTGACCGCCCGACAGTCATCGGCGGCTTCGGACGGGCCACCGACCCACTTCGTGACTGTTTGACTCCTGTCACGATCAAGAACACACCCAAAATCGCAGCACCAATCGCTATTACTCCTGCGATAAAGATGATCTCCTAATCGCGCGACCTGGAATTTTCTCCAGCGACCAAAAAATCTGAAGCGTCCATAAGGGTTTTTTGTTTTGGGGGGTCGATGAGATCAAACATTGATCACACGCGACCCCATGGAAGTCCTTACCCCATGGAGACTT
>CAXMPK010000229.1:0-7465 GCA_964195405.1 uncultured Acidimicrobiia bacterium | reverse complement strand
GTGTTGGATTCGACAACATTTCGCTGGATCTGATCTATGGCACACCAGGGGAGCGGAGCAAATCGTGGGCCATCACCTTGCAACGAGCCATCGACCTGAGGCCGGAGCACATATCCAGTTACGCCCTCACCGTGGAGCGAGGCACACCCCTGAGCCGGGCGGTGAATGACGGGGCGCCGGCACCCGACCCCGATGTTCAGGCTGACCGCTATGAGCATGCCGAAGAAACCCTGGAACAGCATGGGTACTCCAGATACGAGGTCTCCAATTGGTCGAGGGAAGACAAAGAGTGCAGGTACAACCTCATCGTCTGGGCGCAGGGGGAGTACGAAGCATTCGGAAACGGTGCACACGGTTTCCGGGACGGATCGCGTTTCCGCAACATCCGTCGGCTCGAGGCATATATCGAGACTGTCGAGAGCGGCGAACACCCCAGAGCCGGAACGGACCCGATCGAAGACTGGGACGTCGAGCTGGACCGGCTCTTTGTCGGCCTCCGAAGAACCGTCGGTGTTGCCCACGGACCGGGAACCAGGGCCCTCCTCGACTCCGATGAGGGGCAACGTCTCCTCATAGCCGGGGTAATCGAGGCAGACGAATCGAGACTTCGAGTGGTGAGGCCGCTGCTCACTGATGCGGTACATCGTTCGGTACTAGCCCTGCAATCTCCTATCGTTTCAGGTAAAGCTGATGCTTGAAGACCGTCGATCAGAAGTGTTACGTGCCCTCGTCGAGGAGCACATCAGAACCGGTGAGCCGGTCAGTTCCCGCGCCATCGTGGACCACTCGGCCCTTGCAGTATCCACTGCAACGGTGCGCAATGATCTCACTGCCCTGGAGACGGATGGCCTTGTCATCCAGCCACACACCTCAGCGGGGCGAATTCCCACGGCTGCCGCGTATCGGTATTACGTCGATCACATCGGTCCCGGTAAGTTGCGCAATGCTGCTCAGGAGAAGATCGACAATCTCTTTGGAGACGTTCATCTCGAGTTGTCCAAGCTTCTCAAGGCGACATCGGTCTTACTCGCCGAGATCACCGATCTTCCCGCCGTTGTATTCGCTCCTGGCGTGGCGCATGATCGGGTCCGCGCCCTTCACACTGTTCAGGTGAATGCCGACCAGGTTCTGATCGTGGTCATCACCGAGGGAGGTCGAGTGGTCCAGCAGCGGGGACGGGTGCGTGTTCCGGTGACTCCGATGGAAGTCGAAGAGGCGCAGAGATTGGTTGCGGCGTCGGTGGTTGGGAGCGAGCTCGGCGCCAACATCAACGTGGGTGTCGGCGGTGAGATGGAGATAAGTGAGCCGACACGGGAGGCCGTCCTGACGATTCTCGACGGGCTCCACTTGGCCGCAACCTCGAGTACCGAGATGTTTGTTGGTGGTACCAAGCGTATGACGTCGACCTGGGAGGACCTTGATTCTGTGCAGAGGATCCTCGAGATTCTCGAGCGCGAGGCCGAAGTGATGAAACTTCTCGCCGGTGCTTCCGGCACATCGGTTCAGCTTGGGTCGGAGTTGGAGAGCCCAGACATTGACCTTGCTGTTGTGTCGAACACCTACGAGGCCGGCGGGGAAGGCGGCTCGGTGGGGGTGATCGGCCCAATGCGTATGAACTACAAGAGGGCGATCTCCGCAGTTGAGGAAGTCTCGCGGGAACTCGAGGATCAGATAGGTAGCCGGTCGGAGTAGATGGCTACCAGTTACTACGACGTCCTTGGTGTGAGCCAGGACGCAACGACCGAACAAATCAAGAAGTCGTTTCGCCGGATCGCCAGAGAGACCCACCCCGACACCAACCCTGGTGACGCGGAAGCAGAGGTGCGATTCAGGGAGGCCGCTGAGGCTTACGAAGTCCTGTCCGACTCCGAACGTCGCGCTCGCTACGACCGCGGTGACACGATCGATCTGGGAGATCTCTTTAGTGGATTCGGAGGTATCGACGATTTGTTGCGGTCGGTGTTCGGCGACGGTGGATTGTTCGGAACCCGGCGGCGCGGCTCTCGTGGGCGTGATGTGCTGGTTCGGGCTGAGGTCAGCCTGGCTGAAGCAGCTTTTGGTGGTGAGGCCGCCGTCGAGTACGAGACACTTGCCTCGTGCTCGGGATGCGCGGGATCGGGCGCGACGCCCGGTGCTGAACGAACTACTTGTCCCGACTGCGAAGGTGCCGGTCAACTCAGGGTGGCCCAACGATCGCTATTCGGAACAATGATGAGCGTCCAGACGTGTCAGCTCTGTCAGGGCGAGGGTTCTCTTATCTCAGATCCATGTCGAGAATGCGGCGGCTCGGGAGCGGTCACTCATCAGGCCGCGGTGAATATCGAGATCCCGGCCGGCATCACCTCAGGCACACGCTTGCGTCTTAGTGGGCGTGGCGAGTCCGCTGGCCGACTCGGACCACCTGGCGACCTCTTTGTGGAGGTGGCGGTGAGTGACGATCCTCGCTATGAAAGACATGACGCCGACCTGGTTCATCGCACGTCTATCGGGGTCAGTGAGGCAGTCTTGGGCACCCGGCTCGACATCCCTCTCATCGAGGGTGAGACAACTGGCCTAGAGATACCTCACGGGACCCAGCCTGGCACCGCTTTCCGTATTCGGGGCCGTGGGATGACCGTCCTCGGTCGTCGGGTGAGAGGTGACCTCCTTGTCGTGGTCGAGGTAACCATTCCAGAAGAGGTATCGGCTGAGGAGGAAGACCTCCTGCGTCAGTGGGCCGACATTCGAGATGAGAAGATCAATCGTCCTGCGGGGAAGGTCGACAGACCGGCGTCAACCTAATGAAACACGTTCCTCATGTCATCGTCGCGACCCCCTGGGACGATGTTGAGCTGAGCCTCAGCGTGGTTCAGTGGCGGCACCTGACAAGAGTTCTGAGGATGAAGCGAGGGAAACCGGTGACATACACCGACGGGTTTGGGCGATTTGGCGAAGGGGCCCTTTCGGATCATTCCATTCGGCGTGGGTCGGAACGCGAGATTCCTCGCGGAGTTGAGTTGACGGTGGCGGTGGCTCCTCCTTCCAACAAAGACCGACAAAGGTACTTGGTCGAGAAGCTTGCCGAGCTTGGCGTATCGCGGTTGCAATGGCTTACGACGGCACATGGCTCAGGCCGTATTGCCAGCCCAGGAAAGGTCTTCAGCTGGGTTTCCGCGGCGCTGGAGCAATCCCAGGGAGCTTGGCTCATGGAGACCACTCCTGGCCTGGTGAAATGGGACGATCTGGCAGAACCAACACTTGTCTGTAGCCCCGGCGGCGGGGAGCTTGCTTCTCGACCTCGAACAGTGGTCATTGGTCCAGAAGGGGGTTTCTCGGATGGTGAGATACCAGATGGGTTCGCTAGATGGAATCTGGGTCCGAACGTTCTTCGCGTTGAGACGGCTGCCGTTGTCGCGGTGGCCCGGATACTCGGTTGAGTTGGTCATGGCATCAGACGATCGAAACCTTTAGACTCAATGTGACTGGGAGATCGGTATAGACGAATTTAATGTTTTGCTAGGACAGCGTCTACGTGCAGCCCGTCGACAGCGGGGCTGGTCGTTGGGCGAAATCGAGACGCAAACCGATGGTGAGTTCAAGGCGTCCGTAGTTGGTGCCTATGAGCGTGGAGAGCGCGCAATCTCTGTTCAGCGTTTTGCCCGGCTTGCGGACATCTACGGCATTCCGGCTGGCGAGCTTCTCCCAATTCATGAGCCAGTAGCAGGTCTTGTGATCGACCTGGAGGCTTTGTCTAATGATGACTCCGGAGATCTTGTCGACAGGTACCTGGCGGCGATTCAATTGCTTCGAAAGGAGGGCGGATCCAACGTCGTCCGACAGTCGGATCGGGCGCTCATCAACTCCCTCCTCCAGGTCGTGAACCCAACGTCGGGCACTCGAAGTACCTAGCTCAATCTGCCGGTGTCGATAAACTGTCCATTGACGCCCCTATAACGACGTCTTCACCGTGTCCCCTGATACCAACGAAACGCGTTTGCGCGTTCCCAGCCATCACCTGATGTTTGACTTGATCGGCGAAGCCGATCGGCATCTTCGCCAGGTGGAGTCCCTCTTTCCAGAGGTTCGATTTGTCGCGCGCGGAGATGAGATCATCCTCACTGGCAGTGACGACTCTGTCGAGAAAGCCAGGACCGCCCTCGATGAGCTGCTCATCCTTGTCCAGGAGGGCCACACCCTCGATGAAGTCCGGATAGGTGAAGTAGTCAAGATGGTTCGTGACGATGTGCCGAGCCCGTCGGGCATCCTCAGCGATGGCATACCGGTCGGGCGCGGGCGGATGATACGACCCAAGACCCATGGACAGCAGAAGTACATCGAGGCGATTCGGGAGAATACGCTCACCTTCGGTATCGGCCCGGCCGGCACCGGCAAGACCTATCTTGCGATGGCGGCAGCCGTAGACAGCCTGATTAGTGGGTCGGTCAGAAGGATTGTCCTCACCCGACCAGCCGTTGAGGCGGGGGAGAGGCTTGGTTTTCTCCCGGGAGACCTGACCGCAAAAGTCGACCCATATCTACGGCCTCTATACGACGCCCTTTGGGACATGCTCGGCCCTGAGGAGACGGCGTCGCTCATCGAACGGGGAACTATCGAGATAGCTCCGCTCGCTTACATGCGTGGAAGGACTTTGAACGACGCATGTGTGATCCTCGATGAGGCCCAGAACACCACGCCGGAGCAAATGAAAATGTTTCTCACGCGTCTTGGCTTCAATTCCAAGATGATCATTACCGGTGATATCTCTCAGACCGATCTTCCGCTCGATCGTCATTCCGGTCTTCGGATCGTCCGCGGCATCCTCCGTGACATCCCGGGCGTCTCTTTTGTCGAGTTGACAGCTCGAGATGTGGTCCGTCATCGAATTGTTGCCTCGATTGTTGAGGCCTATCAACGATTCGAGTCTGAGGAAAGTTGATGAACCGGCCCACAGTCGTCCGCCTCTCGATATTCCTCGCCACCGTTGTAGCCTCCTGGGGGGTTCTGTCGTTGGGGTCGGCGGAACCCGAGCCCAGCTACGAAGTGGGGATGCTCGCCTCTCAGACCTTTGAGGCGGCCAAAGACGCTCCGGTCATTGATACCGTCGCAACTGAGGCTCAGAAGCAAGCGGCGAGGGACGCGGAGGACCCGATAAAGGAGACCAATCCAGAGATTGAGTCCGCTGTTCAAGTCTCGATCAATCAGGTGTTTGACGACGTTGAGATGCTTGTTGTGGCCGAGGATCCGGTGCAGACCCCCATTCCACCTCCTGCCCTGCCCGAGACTCCGACGACCACCACAGCCGGCAGTGACCTGTCGACAACCACAACCCAGGCCCTGGCTCCTGCCGTGATCACCGGTCGAGCCTTTCTCGATGTCAACGGTGATGGCGTTTTCAACCCCGACGCCGAAGGTGAGCGCATCGATCACGGTCTTGCCGGGATAACCATTCAGGTTCTGACCGATGACGGCCCGTTCCAGGTGAGAACCGACACCAATGGTGAGTGGACATTCGAAGTGACAACCGGGGCCGCAATAATCACAGTCGAGGCCAGTGACCCGGTGATCCCGGATGGTTGGATCGTGGCGGCCGAAGAACTGTCACAGCTCGTGGAGTGCCCGGCCGAAGAGGCTTGCGCTGCCGGTGATATCAACTATTCGCCCAACCTGCGACCCATCGTGGACGTGGTAGCAACTCTCGGGGCCATCCTGCCTGAAGAGACTCTGACCTATTTGGCAGAGACTGGCTCCGACGACGTGGTGAGGGCCCCACTTGGTGAGCCCCTCCATCTCCCTGAGGTTCGAGAGGCGTCTCTCGCTCGTGTTCTCCAGGAGTTTGGGCGTCGTATCGAGCCCGACCAGCTTCAAGAGGCTCAGGCCGGTGTTCGATCCAGCCCGCCTTTTGTCTTTCACACTGACACTCAACAGGACATACCTGGTGGTGAGGCAGCCGGCGAGGTCGTGGCCACCTTCCTTCAGGCCAACTTCCTCATCGACCAAGACCGAACATTGGAAGCCCAGGAGACAGCGGCAGACGCAGTCGATGATGTTGTGGTCAATTATGTAGAGGGTCAGACGATCGTCGAGCAGGGCGAGATCATGACCGCCCTCGATGTTGCGGCCATCGATTCCACCGCCATCCTCACTCCCACGGAGCAGGCTTCGGCAGCACTTCTCGCCGTTGTCGCGGTACTGGTTGCACTTGTCGGCCTCTACCTGGCCCGATTCCGCCCCGAATTTTGGTCACGACCCCGGATGGTGGCGTTGCTTGGAATCCTGATCCTCCTCGCGGCGGCGTCGGTGCGGGGCACCGTGTTGTTTCAAGAGGCGACCAGCTGGTACATACTTCCGGCGGTTGCGTTCGGGTTTGTCACCGCGATCCTCTTTGATCAACGGATAGCAGTCTTGATGGCCTTGTCCGTCGGTGTTCTGACCGCCGTTGGCACCCTTGACGTGGGCATCACGGTTTATGGCAGTTTGGCCGCTCTCGCCCCGATCCCGTTTGTGAGTTCGGTGAGCACCCGAGGAGCGTTCCGGAATGCAGTTGTACTGTCATCTCTGGTGGCGGCCGTCGTGGCCGCGTCAACTTCTTGGTTCTTCCATGTCGGTCCCAACGACACCACCCTCGAGGTGGTCGGTACCTCGGTGGCGTGGGCATTTGGTGTTTCGGTGGTCGTCTCGCTCATTGGGTTGGCGGCCCTTCAGTTCTTCGAGGCAGCCTTCGACATAACCACGACCTTGAGTCTTCTCGATCTGACGGATCGCAATCACAAAGCCCTACAACTGTTGCAAGAGAAGGCGTTCGGTACCTTCAACCACTCGCTCATGGTTGGCACATTGGCTGATGCTGCGGCTCGCTCGATTGGAGCCGACCCGCTACTCGCAAGGGCGATGGCCTACTACCACGACCTGGGGAAGACGGAGAACCCCACCTTCTTCATCGAGAACCAATTCGGCATACCCAATCCACACGACGAGATGGATCCGAAGGACTCAGCGGAGATCATCCGGAGCCACGTGACCTCAGGTGTTGCCTTGGCCCGAGAATTCAAGATCCCGACCGACGTCACCCAAGGCATTGTCAGCCATCACGGCGACGGTGTCATGAGGTTCTTCTATGAGAAGGCTCGGGACCAACATGGTGTTGATATTGACATAGACGACTTTCGCCACATCGGGCACAAGCCGAAAACGGCCGAAACGGCAATTCTGATGATGGCCGATTCATTGGAGGCCGCGTGCCGAGCCGTTTTTCAGACTGAGGAGCCATCGCCGGACGCAATCGAAAAGGTGGTCAATCGGGTGATGGACGAAAAGGTGGAGGATGGACAGTTGTCCGAGTCTCCGCTGACGCTCGGGGAGTTGACCAAAATCAGAGGCGCCTTCCACGAATCGCTGGTCGGTCACTACCATCAACGCATCGCCTATCCGAACTTCCCCGGTGCCTGATGGACGAACCCTCACCTGGACCGAAACCTCAGGTACTACG
>CAXMPK010000228.1:0-2614 GCA_964195405.1 uncultured Acidimicrobiia bacterium | reverse complement strand
AGGCGAAGGGGTGGCATCCACGACTGCCAAACGGAAAGGGGAACCGACCAGCTGACTCAATCAGCTCAAACGGAGTCTCACCGTCAGACAGGATGCGGGGCCACACAGCCCACATCATCCCTCCCAGCCGGTTATGGGCGGCCTCAGAGGGTGCATCTCCGTCACGCACCGTGACTGATGTGTGGGTTCCGTGGGAATCGAACCCACAACCTTCGGGCTAAAAGACCGCTTCGGCTCGCGGACCCCTGGCGTCCTTTAGCGTCCGTTTGTGAGGATCTGGCGAGTGATTCCGACGCGTTTCGATGCTTGTTCCTGTCCTGCGATTACCTGTTGTGTCTCGCGGTGTGTGAGCGCGATGTGAGCCTCTCGAGGGGGCGGATCAGCTCTTTTACCCCAACCGTCGGATCCGGCGCCTGAATGGTAGTGCTGCTTGCTTCCATGTCTGAACCTCCTGGCGTTTATGTGTGGTTAGTTGGCTCAGTGGGGTGTTTTGACCGACTGTTGGTTTGGCTGTTGGCTGTTCGGCTTTTGCGGTCAGGTGCTGCCGGGCAGCGTCCAACAGGAACCTCGGTCTGGTTTTGGACCTATTGTCTAGGCGGATTTGTTTCGCTTGCTTCCGAAGTCGGTTGAGTTCGGCGTCGGCCTGGCGTTCCTTCATGTATGCATTGGCGTAGTAGAGGTCCATTGGATAACTCCTTTATTGGGACGTATTTCTGGGTGGATGACCCACAGACTGGGATTCTGAATTCGCGGCTTCGCGTTAGTCCGCTTGTCGACGGGCGCAAATCTGTGTGCCCGTCTCTCTTGTGAGCATGCATCTTGCGGTTGCCATCTGGGATCTGAGGGCGTGAAGGCTTTCCTTGGCAGTAACTAGATCGGCGGACATTCCCGTGGTCACCTTTAGTTCTTCGCGTTCAGCCACCCGTTCCAGTAGCTGCCCAAAGAGTTGGTCGAATAGGACCTTTGGTGGTGTCAGTCGTGTATTCATGTGAGACCCCTGATAGTTCAAATTTGCATTACAAGCGAGAGAACCATACAAATTTGTACTATATTCCTAGTTATGGCTATCAATAGATTCACGGCGGAAGAAGAGCTGGCATGGAGAGCATTCCTCCATGCCAGCACCCACCTCTTCTCACGGTTAGACGACGAGATGAGAGAGGCACACGGCGAACGCCTCGCCGATTTTGATGTTCTCTCCAACCTTTCCGAAGCTCCCAGAGCCGGGCTTCGGATGAGCGAACTGGCCGACCAGACACTGTTCTCAAGGAGCAGACTCTCCTACACGGTGAGCCAACTCGAAACGCGTGGGCTTGTAGAGAGACAAAAAGACAAAAGCGACAAGAGGGGAGTCACTGCCTCCCTCACCTCCTCAGGCAGGGCGTACCACCGTCAACTCGCCCTCACTCACCTACAAGGAATACGACACCACTTCCTCGACCCAACATCGCCCAACAGCCGATCGAAACTGGCCACAGCCCTAGCCCCCATCCTCAGACACCTAGACGTCGAAGACTCCGCACCCGGACTGACACATTGAGCACACAGAAAGACGCGTATGGGCTGCTAACCCAGCGCCCACCCACGGTACGTATGGTGTATTTCGAGGAGGTGGGATAGATGGCTGGGAACGCCGCTGTGGCAAGGATCTGGCGTGGGTGGACGACAGTTGAGAATGCTGACGCCTACCAACGAGTCGTTGACATCGAAGTCCTTCCAGCGATCTTCGACCGTCACATCCCAGGTTTATTGGGCGCGCATCTGATGAGGGCTGACAGGGTCGAGAACGAAGAAGTTGAATTCACCACGATCATGTGGTTCGAGAGCCTCGACAGCGTTAAAAACTTCATGGGTGAGGACTATCAACGATCCCATGTCCCTGAAAACGCTCAGGCTGTCCTGAAAAGGTTTGACGCCGACTCGAAACATTTCCACATCATCGACTACTTCGCTTCGTGAGCCGTAGGGCTTCCAGATAGCAATCCAACCCGCACACAACGGCACATATGAGCGCTATTCAGCGTGGCAAGTGACCGCACATAATGCCGGTTATGTACGGCCGATCACGACGATCCGCACTTATTGGCGTTGCTGTGGTCGGAGCCGCTCTAGGTTCGGTCAGGTAGCGACTTCGTCTCCAGGGTCGAGTTTTCTCAAGGCGAATCCGATGAACACGAAGAGGACACCCATCCCGACAGCCATTGCGGCTACCCCGAAGGCGACGACGGACGTGAACAACGAGGCCCGAAGAAACGACGAAGTCATGGCTGTGTCTCGGAGCGGGTCGTCTCTATCCAACTCTGCGTAGGTTTTTCCTCCGGTGATGTCCAGGGTGTGTTGTTGGATGATGTCAGCCTGACAGAATGCGGTGAAAGGTCCTTTCACGGTGCGGTCAGGCAGACAGGCGTCGGAGGTGGTAGTGATGTTCTGATCGGCGAGGGTCGAACTCACCACAAACCACGTCGCTACACCCGCTACAGTAAGAACTATTCCGGCAATGATTGATATCAGACCTGTTGTTTTGACCATGTTGGAGCCTCCACAGCTAATTGAAGAAGAGGACCATACCCAGCGGATGCCGACCAGACGAAAGACACCCAAATGGGCGCACATA
>CAXMPK010000227.1:0-4355 GCA_964195405.1 uncultured Acidimicrobiia bacterium | reverse complement strand
CCACAGGGCCGAACGAACTTGCCGGAGACATTGAGTGCCATCAGGTGCAGCGCGTACAATCGTCGCGTCTGGTTGCTCAGATAATTGAGAACACGAGGCGACGAATTTGATCATCAAGCTCGAAAAGCGCACCGAGGAACTTCAGGTCCGCATCGATGGGATTGATGGCGTGTTCTTCAGGAGCGGAGAGACGACCGAAGGCGCGATACGGGGCCGAGCGACCTTGGGTCACCGATGGAGTCGATGGATCGGGCACTGGAGACTCCAGGCGACTGACATCCAGATTCAGGCTGACGTCGCGGAGATGATGGTCATGCCAGACGACCGACTCATCATCCAGGCCTCCGAAGGCCTGTATAACGGCAAGCGTTTTACGCAGAACACAGCCATCGCTGGGGCGCAGGCCTTCTTTGACGAGATTGAGGGCATTGGCATTCAAACGAAGAAGAAGGGCACATCGCTGATCGGCGTCGGAGTCCTCGTTTGGATCGGCGCCGACGTCACCCTCTCTTTTGCCCCTTCCCTCTATTGGGAGAAGGCGGTAAATGCCTGGGTTGCCGTATCGAATGTTGAGGAACTGGCAGACGAACTCGTGGTTCAGGTGGCCAATGCGTTGAAGTTGGAGCCCCCCGCCTGGGATCGAACCCAACCGGTCTGGAGACTGAGATTCGGCGCGCCGCCGCCACTGGACGGTTGAACACTTTGCTGGCAACCAGACGCTCCCCCGGATGCCCTCACAGATAAGTGCCACTTCAGAGGATCGCCTATCGACGATCACCGGATATGGGTCGAAAGCCTCTACGGCCGCTCTGCGTCTGGGCCGAATGACAATGTGGGGCAGTGTCATAGGCGCCGCCCATAATGAAACGACTGGAGGGATCGCCCATGGGAAATCGCAGAAGGATCGGCTGCTGGGCCAATCGGTCAAACCGCGAAATTATCGCCATCGTGCGCCACATCCGGTCCGATACCGAAAGTCGCCCAAGCAACGGTGCGGGCTGGTAGGTCGTGGCCAAAGTGCGCACAATCGGGTCGACTGTCCTCCTCCTGGCGTTGCTGGGTGTTGCATGTTCTGGTAGCTCTGGACAACGTGAGCCCACCTCTTCGTCTTCTAACGTTCCGCCGTTTGATCCTGTGACTTGGTTCTCTGAGCACGGTTTGGTCGAAGGGCCTGTTTCCCGTCCCCAGGGGTTGGCCGCCTATTACGGCGTGGGGGATTCCAGGATCTTCACCGTCGTCGATCTGAATGTCACTACCGATGTAGAGGCCACGCTGGTGTACATGAACCGAGTGGTAGCGATGTGGGTTGAGTCCGGTGTTGAGGTCGATGCAGGAGCGATAGCGTCAGCTGCAGACCGCTTTGCCGACGATATCTACCCGACAGTTCGAGATTATTTCGGCGAGGAGTGGTCGCCCGGAATAGACAACGATCGACGCCTGCACATCCTCCACGTCCCGTTCTTGGAGGGCGCCGCTGGCCAATACAATTCGACGGACGAATACGCGCCGTCGATCTATCCCGAATCAAACCAGGCTGAGATGTTCTACATCAGCCTCGCAGACGTGGAGATCGGCACAGATTTGTATTTGGCGGCTCTCGCTCACGAGTTCCAACATATGATCCAGTGGAACGTCGATCCGAACGAAAGTTCATGGGCGGACGAGGGTTTGGCGCAGCTGGCCGAGCGCCTCGTCGGTTTCGACTTCGTAGAGCCTCAGGATTTCTTGGCCAGGACCGACACCCAACTCAATTCATGGGGAGCGAGTCCGGTCGCTTCTGAGGTGGGTAATCATTACGGAGCCGGCTATTTGTTCATGTTGTACTTTTGGGAGCGCGCCGGTGATGATGCGGTGCGGCTGCTCTCTAGAAGCTCCGCCGACAGCCTGGAAGCCGTGGATGCTGTGCTGGTGGGGCTTGGCGGTTCGTTGGACGGCCTCTTTTCTGACTGGATCGTCGCCAACTATCTCGACGACACCAGCTTGGGCGACGGTCGCTACGGCTATGAGAACGAATCGCTTACGGGTGCTTGCCCGCGTCAATCGCTGACCGACCTTCCCGCCGAATTCTCGAACACTCTTCCCCAGTACAGCGCCCATTACATCGAACTTGCTGGCGACGGTGACTTTGTGGTCGAGTTTTCGGGCGCCACCCGGGTGGGGGTCATCGGGGCTCCGGCTCATGGTGGCGAGGGGCTCTGGTGGTCAGGTCGGGGCGACCTGAGCAACATGACGCTGACGCGTGCCTTCGACCTTTACAGTCTCAGTAGTGCCACCCTGGAGTTCTGGACTTGGTACGACATCGAGGACTACGCGGATCAGCGGCTTGTATCCGTATCGATCGACGATGGGGAAACCTGGGAGATACTTGACGCGCCGAGCACTACGTTCGATCCGGAGTTTGACGAGTATCCCTTCTATACCGGTGTCAGTGGATCGAGTGGTCGACCGGAGTGGATTTCGGAATCTATCGATCTCTCACAGTTTGCTGGGGGCGAGGTTCTGGTTCGTTTCGAGTACGTGACGGATGCATTCTTTACGCGCTCGGGCTGGGCTCTAGACGACATTTCGATCCCCGAGTTGGACTACATCCATGATGCGGAAGGCGCTGACGATGGTTGGATCGGTCGGGGTTTCATACGCACGAGCAGTTCCGTTGCTCAGAACTGGGGGGTTCATCTGATTCGGCACGGGACGCCGACAGACGTGCGGGAGTTGACTGTGGACGAGGACGGGACAGCGTCCGTTTCCTTCTCACATGTCGGACAAGATGACAGGTCGACGCTGGTGCTAGGAGCGATGGCTCCCATTACCAAGGTGCCCGCCTCATATCAATTGTCGATCGACGGCCGCCGGCCGGCAGAGACGAGCGCGATTGAGCTGTCCGGCAACGTGCTTTTCGCCGACGACTTCACAGATCCGTGTGGCGGCTGGTTCCTCTTCGACGACTCAGACCAGTCAGCGCGCATCGAAGACGGCCAGTTAACGATTGAGGCAAAGTCGGCAGACTGGCAGACAATAACTGGGCCTCGCCAGAGCTTCGGCGACGTGGAGATCGATGTAGATGTGGACATGTCTGGACTCACCGACGATGGCTATGTGTCGGTTCTCTGCCGGGAGAATGCCTTGTTTGACTCGTATCAATTTGATGTGACGGCCGACGGGTTCTTTGCGATTTGGGCGTCTGTGGGGGGCGAACTTGAGGCGCTGCGCGACTACACCTCGCTTGGCGGGGCACTCAATCGCAGCCCTGCAGGTGGTGCTAGCGAGAACCACCTCACAGTCGCTTGTGTCGGAGAGACCCTGAGCGTCTCGCTGAACGGCCAACTGCTGGCAGAGGTCGAAGACTCGCGATTGACTGCCGGGGCGGTTGGGCTGTCCGTCGGTGTATTTGAGGTTCCGGGCGCCGTTGCCTCATTCGACAATGTCGTCGTACACGTCAGTCCACCGAACGACGTTGGGTATGCCGATGACTTCAGCGACGAGTCGAGTGGCTGGGAAGTCTCTAAGTGGCCGGGCGGCAGCCAAGGGTATGACAACGGCCGGTATTTCATCGACATCGACGGTCCAGACATCTTCGCCTGGTCGAACCCGAATGAAGAATTCACCGACGTCATCATCGACGTCGACACCATCCTTCAAAGCTCTGCGGGTGACAACAACTCAGGGGTCATATGCCGCTACCGCGACGACCGCAACTACTACTTGTTCGAAATTGACGCTCAAGGCTTCTATTCGATAAGCGCGTTCATCGCCCGCAGGTGGGAGGTATTGTCGGATTGGACAGCCTCGGAGTCCATTCGCACCGGCGTGGGCGCACAGAACCATCTGCGTATCGAATGCATCGGCGACACGTTGGGCTTCGCCGTCAACGGAGAGCTACTCGTCGAGATTCAAGATGATCGTCTCGCTGACGGCAACATCGGTCTGAGCGCCAGCACCTACTCCCGCGGCGGAGCGCGCGTGCTATTCGACAACGTGCAAGTTCGCCAGCCGACCGGCGCCCCATAGGGGCGGGGCCGAGCTGGGTTGCCCACCCTTTGCTAGTGAGTCCGTACCGAGTCCGTCACCGAAACCGCCTCTGACCTGGGTGAATGACAGGTTGGGGCGGTGCCCGTGACCGCCGGTATCTATGGGGCCATTCAGATTGCTCCTCCGGAAGCTAGATTCCCAACACCGACTCCACCACCCCGCACCAGGAGGAGAAACATGTCCGATGCAAGATCCGAGGATCAGCCAGGACCTTCGATCCAGAGCCTCGGCACACCCCTCACCTTCAGAGTTCAAGCTCCTGTATCTACTCCCGCCGGCTCGCCGGCCGAGCTTCGTATCACCTCAGAGATCCGCTCCCTTCAGGG
>CAXMPK010000226.1:0-2661 GCA_964195405.1 uncultured Acidimicrobiia bacterium | reverse complement strand
CACCGTTGACGGCATATCTAAGTCCGAAGGGTTGTGGACAGGACTGGGATGAGCCACACCGCCCGCGACCAAATCGGAACCGAAAACGACCCAAAACAAGGCGAGAAGTCGCACATCAAACTCTCTACGGGCCTCTCGCACCTCTCCTCAACAGCTAACCCGTGACCCAATCCGACTTCGTTCTTGGGAGGTTGACGTTTTAACACAGCGTGGGCGTGTACTCGCTGGTCTGGGACCGAGTCTTGCCCATCCCCCAGATTGTCACTGTGGACTTCAACGGGAAGACGACGTCGCTGGTGTATGGCGCTAACCGGGCGTTCGCAGTAGACGTGACCGGAACCACCGGATACCCAGCTACCACTCCACGTTCGTCATCCGAAGCCTGAAGGAACTGAAGCTCACATTCGGCTAGCGGAATCGGCGTCGATGGCGTCGACGAAACGGTCCAGCTCGTCGGTGGGGGCCTGGACGACTTCAGTCTCGTTGGGGAAGCTTCTGGTTGCGACGTCGGCACGGAACGCCGTTAGAGCTCGGACACGCTCCTCGACGATCTGTGCATGTAGCGCTGCGAGATCGGCGTAGGCCCGCGCATGACGCGGCATCCGGGTGCCCTCACCGCATATGTCGGAGCTGAACAGAAACAGCACATCTGCGTCGGGTCCAGAACCGAGAGAGATTGTGATCAGGCCGGTGCGTCGGTTGATCTCGCTCATGACGTTGGCCGGGATGAGCTCGCATTCGACCGCGAAAGCACCCGCCTCTTCGAGATCTTGAAACCGCTTCCAGAGCATATTGGCTTCTTCTGCGGTTTTGCCGACGGCACGGACACCGCCGTAGAGCGTCGACTTTTTCGGAACAAAGCCGAGGTGACCCATCACGGGTACGTCCTCCTCGGCGAGTCTGCGAATGGCGTCGATTCGCCTTGCCGAAATCACCGCGTCCGCCCCATTCGACAACGCCTCGAACGCCGTTCCCAACAGCTCGTCAACGGTGACAGCACCTCCAAAATCGATGGCGGCGGTCACGAACAGGCGTGTCGAACCTCGACGGACGACCGACACCGCGTCCGCCATACAAACGACCATCTCGATACCGGCGGCTTCGGCTGCTGCCGCTTCTTCAGCTGTCGATGCGGTCACCTGTGCCAGTTGAACCTCCTGGCTCTTGAGTGCAATGATCGACGCAACTGTCGCCGTCCTGTCGGCGTCTTGTCCGTTGTAGTCAAGTATTCGTGGCATCACGCTCCTCAAACGCACCCAAGATCCGGGCTTGCCGTCTGAACCGTCCAGCGACTGGCGACGCAACGTCCGAATCAAACCCCCGCCAACCGTACTGCCGCAGAACGCTACGTGGTCACTCCCAAAGGGCACCCAAGCTGGATAGTCGCGGCGGAGAGGTCGTTGACACCTTCTACGTCCGCAAGGGTGGGCTTCGATTCATGAGGGGGACCTACTCGGGGGCGCTGGAGGAAGAGATCCTTGAGTCGATCGAGCTTGATGTGACTACCGGCGTTGTCCCGGTCGAATTCTCCGTCCTCGTGTCGATTGGGTCAGTTCTCGAATCGCTTACTCTGCCCATCGTGACCGAGATCTCAACCGTTCTGGTTTCTGTTCACGGGCCCGATCGCCCCGGGATAACCGCTGGACTCATGGACGTCCTCAATGAGTCCGCGGCCGCCATTTACGATGTTGAGCAGATCGTGGTTCGTGGTCGTCTGACTCTCAACGTGTTGGTTGGGGTGAGCGGGGAGAGAGTGACGATTAGGGATGTGCTGTTCTTCGGGTGGACCCAGAATCTCCACGTTGACTTCGAAGTGGTGGAAGAGGCACCAACACAGACCGACTCTTTATCAGTCGTCACGCTGATAGGTGCCACGGTGGGCCCGGACGATTTCGGAGCCATTGCCAATGCCATTGCCGCAGGTGGCGGGAACATCGAGCGCATCTTCCGGCTGTCGCGTTATCCAGTTGTGAGCTATGAACTCGCAGTGTCCGGGGGTCAGATGGATGCCATTCGGGCCGGCCTTGTCGATGCTGTGACGAATCGTCCCGTTGACGTGGCGATTCAGCCTGATGGCTTCGAGCGGCGTGCCCGTCGTGTCGTCGTCATGGATGTTGATTCGACGCTTATCGAAAATGAGGTGATCAATCTGCTCGCTGACGAGGCGGGAGTGGGCGACGAGGTAGCGAGAATCACCGAGGCCGCAATGAGAGGCGATATCGATTTTGAGCACTCTCTACGTCGTCGGGTATCGCTGCTCGCCGGTCTTGATGAATCGGCGATCACACTGGTGGCTGACAGAATCACACTTACCAAAGGCGCAAGGACTTTTGTCCGAACCCTCAAGAGGTTGGGCCTGGTGACCGCCATCGTATCGGCCGGCTTCACCCGGTTCGCCGACGCCCTCGCCGCCGATTTGGGAATCGACTATTCGTTGTCCAACACTCTCGAAATCGAGAACGGGCGGTTGACCGGTGGCCTCACCGGCGAAATAGTCGACGGCCCGGCCAAGGCTCGATTTCTGACATCAGTCGCTGAAGCTGAAGACGTACCTTTGAGCCAGGTGGTGGCAGTTGGTGACGGCGCCAACGATCTTGACATGTTGGCGGCCGCCGGATTGGGCATCGCGTTCAACAGCAAGCCAATAGTTGAAGAAAAGGC
>CAXMPK010000225.1:0-2320 GCA_964195405.1 uncultured Acidimicrobiia bacterium | reverse complement strand
GGCGACGACGGAGGAAAAGTCCGCCAAGACCAAGAATTGCAAGTGTAGCAGGTTCAGGAACAACTGTCAGCGGTGCAGAGATAGCGTAGAGCGATTTCGAATCTACGTTGTCACGCTGGAAGCGGTTCCAAACGCGGCCGGTGTTGTTCGCGTTGGAGCTACCCCAGCTTCCTCTCACTTCGTTCGGGGTATCACCCAAGGGATTGACGCTGCCTCCGAACCCCGCTGTCCAGCAGTTCGCGCCATGAACGTTAGCAGTATCGCCGAGACCAAATTGATCGAGGAAGGGCGAGTAGTGCACGTTTTGCGTCGCGGTTACTGGGCTACCATCGGAGTTGTTGTTGGTAGTCCCCGAGGCAAGCCGGATGACGGCGTCGCCATCAAACGGGTTACTCCAGCTGTTGTAGATGTCCGCGTTGTTCCGGGCGATCGAGGTCGTGCCATCCATCGCGAAGACCGGCACGCCTGCTCCTCCCTGGCCGGAACCACCAGTCTCATCGACAGTGCCCGACCGATCACGGGGACTGCTAATCGGGCCGACACCTTGGTCCTGATCGGGATCCGTATTCACGTACACCATCGCGGTCCAATAGGTCCCGGCAAGGGCTGGGACGGTCGCAGCTTGGGCTGCTGCGAAGTCGTCGTAGACGTTGGTCTCGTTGGACATTGCGTTGATCGTTTCATCCGTATGGAAGGCAAGGCGATACTGGTCGCCCACGACCCATGCCACACCGGTGTTGGGGTTGATGCCGCCGTTGGCGTCGAGATCCAGAACACCCAGCTGACCAGCAATGGGCGCGGAGAGATTCACGGTTCCGAGGGCAGTGACGGTGCCACCACCTCCGGTGTCGGTCACACGCAATACGATCGTGTTCGCGCCGATGCTCATGCCATAGGTGGCCATGAGATCCGCGTCGGTGATCGCAGCGGGCGTGACGCCAACGACATCGTAGGTTCCGTCGTTGTCGACGTCCCACTCGTAGAGGCTGATCGTTTCGCCGTCAGAAGGCAGCGAGCCGCTGCCGTCAAGGGAGAGCGAGCCGCCGTTGGACACCTTATAGGGGCCGCCCGGGTTCGCGATCGCGCTGCCGAGGGCGACGGTGAGTTGCACGTCATCGAACTCGGTATCTCCGCTCAGGAGACCCTTGGTGAGTAGTCGGATTTCCAGGGGGAATCCGACATGTGCGACGTCGGCCGGGTTGTAGACGTAGTTAACCGTGGCCGTGGCCCAGGTCCCGACGGCGGGTACGACTGTGTTATCGTCCTCAGCAAGCACCGCTCCATTGGCCAGGAGCTGAACCTTGTAGCCATCAAACGCTGCACTATCCGGATCCCCGACTTGCACAGTCAGCGCGTAGGTGGCACCGACTTGGAGTTGCCCGGTGGCCCCATCGAGCATGAGCGAAAAGCCGTCACCGTCGGCCCCCGAGAAGATGGAGAGCACATTGTCGCCCTCCGGAGCCTCGCCTGCGAATTCTCCGGTCGTCGGATTGTACAGGTCACCACCACCAGCGACGGCAGTCCAGTCCGCCGGGGTACCGACACCTCCATCTCCTAACACCGGATCCTCGAATCCGGCGTTCGCGATGGCTACGGGTGACTGCGCCCATACGAGCGGGGCAGAGTATAAGACGGCGGCCGTCAAGGCCAAGGCGATGGTGGATTTTCTTCTATTGGGCGAGTTCATGGTTTTATCCTGTTTTGGTGAGTACGCTTAGGTTTACGTTAAGCGCGAACTTAGTCCCTTTATCCGCCGTGCCAAGAAGATTCTTCGCAACGAGTGTTTTTGAATGCGGTTCTAAACGGAGTTTATATCGGATCGAGAACCAGGGTGCGGCCATCGCTGAGCGGCGATTTCTGCAGGCCTCCAAGCCGAGCTTTGGTCGAAGCATTCGAAAAATGCAAAGAAATAGCGCATCCCTTCAGATCTTCGATCTGGAATGGTGAATTAGGAATAGCCCCGACGGTCATCGGGGTGCCATAAGGCATGAATGTTGGATGACTGAGACCTTTTCAGTCTACACGTCTTTGCTATGCCCTACCCTATTCCGCCCTACCCTATTTCATTGGCGTGATCTCGGAATGTAAGGTGCTCATTCCGGTCATGAAGAACGCTTACCATATATTTTGACGACAATAAAACGACCCAATGCTCATCCTGATCCCGGGCGATGGAACATCCCGATGGGAGCTTCACCTCAGGTGGATCACTGTCACGTCTCAATGGATTAGGCTCTTTCTCCTGAAACCACTGAACGACTGTCCAAGGCGAATGTTCAAGCCGGGTTTCGACCTGATACTCCGAGATAAGACGCGCTTG
>CAXMPK010000224.1:0-5262 GCA_964195405.1 uncultured Acidimicrobiia bacterium | reverse complement strand
TGGATACGGCCATCCGCCGAGATCGCCTTGAGGTGTCGTCGCAATTGGGCCGTCGTCAATCTGGTGTGACTCGTCCCGACGATTACCTCCATGCCTGGGGCCGTTAGATCGTTGAGGCGTTCGCCGATCTCGTCGGCGTAGGCGTTGGTGACTGAAGGCAGGAGCGCCCGGTGCTCACCGATGATTGTCTGGCCTCGTTTGATGAGGTCGATCTCGGAGAGGTCTTCTATCAAGGCGCCAACATTTATCCCGGTTCCGTTGACACCTTCAACCAAGTACAGATAGTTGGTTCCCGATGTGGTCAAACGCGGTTCGACCGGCAAGGCAAGTGTCAGTTCCGGCGCAGCTTCCAGACGGGCACGTGCTGCCAGCGGATCAAAGGTGATCTCGTCCTCGACCTGAACGCCGGCAAATGGCGAGGTGAGCCAATATAGGAATGTCGTCAATGGTCCGCCGTCGTGGCGGGCAAGCCGTATCTCGTCGACGACTTCAGACACTGCATAGCCGAACCCGAGGTCGTCGGCCCGGAGCACCAGGAATCCCTGCCCGGTGTCGATGGTGATGGGAGTCGATAAGAGAAGGCGACTTCGTGCCTGGACTATCGATTCGGCTCTGTCGGCTGTGGCACCAGACAAATCGGTTCCCATGTATTCAACGTTGGGGGCTACGAATTCGCCGGCACCCGCGACATGGCTCGCCCAAGCACCCGAGACGAAGAGAAACATGAGGGCCGCCCCGAATCCCCCCCATAGCCAGCCGAGTTGCGGAGCCCTGTGTCTGGCCAATGTGCGGTCATGATACGACCGCATGCTGCTATGCCGATTCCTTTGGAACACGGTCGGGTGGCCGACGGTTGTAGACGACGATGCGGCAAGCGGAACAGCAACATCTCGACTGGCTGGCCAGATCCTTCGGGCGTCCCGAATACGCGCCGTTGAGTAGCGCCGATGTCGAAGTGATTCGGTCAGCGGGTGAGATTGTCTCCAAATATCCAGGTACCCATCTCTTCAAAGAAGGGGATGCCGCCGATGCCGCCTATCTGGTCGAGAATGGTGAGGTCGAGATATACCGGGGCCAGGGCGGGACTAGAAGAGTCGTCGGTCGTGTCGGTCCTGGCTCGGTTCTAGGCGATATCGCGATGTTCGGTGACACCCCATACATCTCGTCGGCGAAGGCCGTGGGCCCGGTGCGGGCCTTCCGCTTCGAACGGGCGCGACTTCTACCGGAGCTGCATCGTCACCCAGCAATCTGTCTCCGCTGGCTGGTCGCAGGGCTCCGTCAGCTTGAAGGAACCCAGCGGCGGGTGATTCGTCTCTTGCACAAGACGGTCCTGGCTCAGGTGGCCGATCTTCTCTTCGAAGAAGCGGAGCGTCGTCGGGATGTGAACCTGTCCCAGGGTACGATTGCAGCACTTCTCGGGGTGAGCCGACAGTCGGTCAATGAGGCACTGGGTCGGCTCCGTGAGGTTGGCGCTGTCGAGACCGGGTATCGGAATATCCGGATCATCGACATCGAAAAACTGGCTGAGGTAGCTGAGTCTTGATCTCTCACTCCCGCACTTTGGGTCACGGATGCCCTTGACTCGTTTCTTGGGGTTGCGATAGGATGTGTATCAGCCTCTCGGGGCGTGAACTGACCTTTGCGGACAAAGCTGCGGAGGTCTGTTCGACAATTCAACACTCAATTGGGGACATGCTGCCGCGTCTGTTAGCATGTGCTTTCTTGCGTCACTCCCAATTTCACCACCTCAAGGAGGCACCTCTTGGCTTCGCGCGTGGCTGAGCGCTTTTCTTTCGGAAAAATCCCCGAAGTACTACCCCTTCCCGACCTACTCGCTGTACAACACGAATCGTTCAAGTGGTTCCTTGATGAGGGCCTTCGTGAGATCTTCAACGAGATCTCTCCCATCGAAGACTTCACGGGTTCACTGGCGCTCGAGCTCACCGATCACAGGTTTGGCGAGCCCCAAATGAGTCTCGAAGAGGCCAAAGAACGGGACGCCAACTATGCCCAACCGATGTTCGTCACCGCTCGGTTCATGAACCGAGGCACCGGCGAGATCAAAGAGCAGAAGGTGTTCTTGGGCGACTTCCCGATCATGACCGACAAGGGTGTCTTCATCATCAACGGCACTGAGCGGGTCATTGTGTCCCAGCTCGTCCGCTCCCCGGGCATCTACTTCGACGTCAACAAAGACAAGACCTCTGACAAGATGATCTACTCGGGCAAGGTCATACCGGGCCGAGGGGCCTGGCTCGAGTTCGACACCGACAAGAAGGACACCATCGGTGTTCGAGTGGATCGCAAGCGTCGTCAATATGTGAGCTCATTCCTCAAGGCTCTCGGCATTGTCGAAACCGATGAGGAGATCCTCGAGATATTCGGTCACTCCGAGTCGATCAAGAACACAATCGAGAAAGACACTTCCGCGGACAAGGAAGAGGCGCTCCTCGACCTATATCGCAAGCTTCGTCCCGGTGAGCCCACAACTGTGGAGTCCGCCCGCGGCCTCATCCAGACACTTTTCCGCAATCCGAAGCGATACGACCTCACCCGGGTGGGTCGTTACAAGATGGCGCAGAAATTCGACGAGAAGGCTCCTAAGGACTACCGGGAGGAAGGTCTCCAGATGCTGCGCGACGAAGACATCGTCGACGCCATCAAATATCTGGTTGCCCTTCACGCCGGCGAACCCACCATGGTCACCCACAAGGGCAACGAGATCCAGATCGGCACCGACGACATCGACCACTTCGGTAATCGTCGTATCCGCACGGTTGGGGAACTCGTGCAGAACCAGGTGCGAGTCGGTCTCACTCGGCTCGAGCGAGTCGTTCGCGAGCGAATGACCACTCAGGATCCCGACGCCATCACACCGCAGAGTCTCATCAACATTCGACCGGTCACCGCGTCGATCAAGGAATTCTTCGGAACCAGCCAGCTGAGCCAGTTCATGGATCAGCCCAATCCGCTCGCCGGACTCACCCATCGCCGTCGTCTCTCGGCACTCGGTCCGGGTGGGCTCTCACGTGAGCGTGCCGGATTCGAAGTCAGGGACGTCCATCCGTCCCACTACGGACGTATGTGCCCGATTGAGACACCTGAAGGGCCGAATATCGGTCTCATCGGATCGCTGGCTTCTTATGCAAGGGTCAATGATTTCGGTTTCATCGAAACCCCGTACCGCAGAGTCACCGCGGGTGTCGTCTCCAAGAAGATCGATTATCTGACCGCGACTGAGGAAGAGCGGTTTGTCATCGCTCAGGCCAACGCTCCGCTCAAGGACAACGGCGCTTTTGTCAACAAGAAAGTGCTGGTCCGCCGGGCCGGTGGCGAGGTCGAGTTCATCAACGCCAAGAGCGTCGATTACATGGATGTCTCTCCAAAGCAGATCGTCTCGGTGTCCACCTCATTGATTCCGTTCCTCGAGCACGACGACGCCAACCGGGCTCTCATGGGCTCGAACATGCAGCGTCAGGCGGTGCCCCTGCTCACGGCAGAGTCGCCCCTGGTTGGCACCGGCGTCGAACGTCGTGCGGCTCAGGACTCCGGCGATATGGTTATTTCCACCGTGGCCGGTGAAGTAGTCGAGGTCAACGGCACCGAAGTCATCGTCAAGGAAAAAGACGCCAACAAGAAGCACACTTTTGCCCTTGACAAGTTCCGGCGCTCCAACCAGGGCACCTGCATGAACCACAAGGCGATCGTCCGCGAGGGCGAGAAGGTGAAGGTCGGCGACGTTTTGGCCGACGGCCCTTCCACCGAGGTGGGCGAATTGGCTCTCGGGCGCAATCTCCTGGTGGCGTTCATGCCATGGGAGGGTTACAACTACGAGGACGCCATCGTCATCTCTGAGCGTCTCGTCAAGGACGACATTCTCACATCGATCCACATCGAAGAGCATGAACTTGATGCCCGTGATACCAAGCTCGGCGCTGAGGAGATCACCCGGGACATTCCGAATGTTCCAGAGGAGGTCCTTGCCAACCTCGATGGTGACGGAATCATTCGGGTTGGAGCCGAGGTCGGTCCCGGCGACTACTTGGTTGGAAAGGTCACACCCAAAGGTGAGACCGAGCTAACACCTGAGGAGCGGCTGCTTCGTGCCATTTTTGGAGAGAAGGCTCGCGAAGTCCGCGATACGTCACTCAAGGTGCCCCATGGTGAGCAAGGCAAAGTCATCGGTGTCAAGGTGTTCAAACGTGACGACGGTTATGACCTTCCCCCTGGCGTAAATGAGCTGGTCCGGATCTATGTCGCCACTCAGCGCAAGATCTCAGAAGGCGACAAGCTGGCCGGTCGACACGGCAACAAGGGTGTCATTTCCAGGGTTCTTCCCGAAGAGGAGATGCCTTTTCTCGCCGACGGGACTCCGATCGACATCATTCTGTCACCGCTTGGCGTTCCCAGTCGCATGAATCTCGGCCAGATACTCGAGACTCATCTCGGTTGGGCCGCAGCCCAAGGTTGGGAGCCTTTCAAGGGCAACTCGCCGGCAGCGATTGGCGCCAAGCCGTGGACCAAGACGGCGACGCCGGTTTTCGACGGTGCTCGTGAGGACGAGATCATGCAGGTGATCTCGAGTGCCCACCCCAATCGTGACGGCGACCAACTGGTCCAGAAGGACGGCAAAGCCATTCTCTACGACGGTCGCACCGGTGAGCCGTACGACACTGCTATCACGGTGGGCTACCTCTACATTCTGAAACTCGTCCACCTTGTTGACGAGAAGATTCACGCACGTTCCACCGGCCCATACAGCATGATCACCCAGCAGCCGCTTGGTGGTAAAGCACAGTTTGGTGGCCAGCGCTTCGGTGAGATGGAGGTGTGGGCCCTCGAAGCGTACGGCGCTGCCTACGCACTTCAGGAATTACTGACGATCAAGTCCGACGACGTTCAGGGCCGAGTCAAGGTCTACGAAGCGATCGTCAAGGGCGACAACATCCCCGAGCCCGGCATCCCCGAGTCATTCAGGGTGCTGATCAAGGAGATGCAGAGTCTTTGCCTCAATGTCGAGATGCTCTCGGCCGGTGAGGAAGTCGAGCTCAAAGAGCTGGAAGAAGACACATACCGATCCGTGGAGACACTCGGCATCGACCTCAGTCGTCCCGAGCGTCCGGATTCTGAGTAGGGATTTATGGCACAACAGCAACTATTCGATGAACTAAAGATCGGTCTCGCCTCGAGCGACCAGATTCGCGCCTGGTCATACGGTGAGGTCAAGAAGCCGGAAACAATCAACTACCGAACCCTTCGCCC
>CAXMPK010000223.1:0-4913 GCA_964195405.1 uncultured Acidimicrobiia bacterium | reverse complement strand
TCCGATAAGAGAGCCAACACTCTCACCGAAGATTGCGTTCACGCCTTGAGGCGACACCGGTTATGTACGGCCAGATTGTTTGTCATACGATCTGGTGTTTGGTGCTTTCTTTAGGGTGAAAGCCTTTGGGAGGGCGATTTGCCCGATGACATCCTTGTTGATTCTTTCACGGAGTTCGTGAAGCTGACCGAACCTCGGCTTCGTCACGCCCTGTCGTCATTGTTTGGGACTGATTTGGGCAAAGAGATGACGGCAGAGTCACTTGCGTACGGCTGGGAGCATTGGGATCGGGTACGGGAGATGGATAATCCTCCTGGTTATCTGTACACGGTTGGCAGGGATCGAGGCCGAAGGCTGATCGCTCGCAACCGTCCAGTGTTACTTGCGGTGGATGTTCAACGATTGCCATGGGTTGAACCGCAGTTGGCTGGCGCACTGGCTCGGTTGCCGGAGCGGCAACGAGTGGTGGTGATGCTTCTTCATTCCTTCCAATGGTCGATGTCTGAGGTGGGGGATCTTCTTGGCATGTCGAAATCGACCGTCCAAACCCATTCACGGCGTGGGTTGAACCGGTTACGGAAACAGATGGGGGTGGAATTGTGAGCACCGGTCTGCTGCAACAACTGGCCGAATACGGCGAATTCCATGATGAGGAGCAGGGCTCTATCGACGTGGATGACGTGTTCACCGCAGGAAATTCAGTGTCTCCCTCCGATACTGCACTTCGTGTCGCTCCTCGACGGAGTAGCCGGTTTGGTGTTTGGGTGGCGATCGCCGCGGTCGTTCTAACGGTCCTCTTGATCGGAGTCATCCCGCTCCTATTCAACAACGATGGGACACCACCGGCTGACACGGTCGTGACGACGACGTTGGCCGAGTCCACGCCGACCACACTCGGCGAATCAGTACCGATACCAGGCACATGGTCCATTGTCCCAAGAACCGAGGGAGGACTAGGCCAAGGAGTTATAGACAGCGTGGCTGCTGGGGGTCCCGGCCTGGTGGCGGTTGGAGTGAATGCTTACCCGGAGGGGGATCCGGCGATGTGGACCTCTGTGGATGGCATTACTTGGACTCAGGTTCCCCTTGATGAGGAAGTGTTCGGCGATGGAGGCCCGGTGAGTGTGATCACGGCAGGGCCGGGTCTGGTCGCAGTCGGTCACGGCGTGTGGACCTCGGTCGATGGGATTGTTTGGAGCCGAGTACCAGACGAAGAAAGGATCTTTGAAGACGCGTGGTTGACGAGTGTGATCGTCGGAGGACCCGGTCTGGTTGCAGTTGGTGTGGTGGCCGAAGGAGAGGGCGACAATGCGGCAGTGTGGACCTCGGTTGATGGGATCGTCTGGTCCCGGGTCCCTCATGACGAAGCCACCTTCGGTGAGAATCATCCAAGCGTTGACCTAAGCGTTTTCAATGTGACGGTGGGAGGGCCGGGTCTGGTCGCGGTTGGTATGGACTGGTCGGGTTCCGACGCTGACGCTGCAGTGTGGACGTCTATAGACGGGCTCACCTGGACTCGGGTTCCGCATGATGAAGAGGTTTTTGGGGGAAGTGGACATCAGGCCATCAACGGCGTGACCGCAGCCGGACCCGGCCTAGTCGCAGTCGGTACGGAACGATCCGGACGCCAGCAGGCCGTTGTTTGGACATCCGTTGATGGACTCACCTGGACGCGGGTCGCCCGCGACGAGAGCGGCAGCCTCGATGGAGGCCAAATGAACAGCGTGGTCGTTAGCGACACAGGCCTGGTAGCTGTCGGATGGATCGGTTCGGTGGGGGGACCCAACTCAGATGCGGCGATCTGGACCTCTCTCGACGCGACCGTCTGGTCCCGGGTGCCCCATGACGAAGAGGCGATCGGCAACGGCCTGATGTGGGGGGTAGTCAACACAGACCGCGGTCTGATCGCGTTCGGATCGGATGGGACCAACGCCGCGGTCTGGGCGGCGACGGCAGAGAACTGACAATCGACGGGAGGACCCAAGATGAGACTGTACCGACTACCTATTCTCGCCGTTCTGGTCGGGATGTTGTTTGCCTCATGCGGTTCAAACAGCGAACCGACCGCTACCTACAACGGAGACGACTGTGTTTACGACGGGCCTTCCGAGTTTGAATTGGACTCCACCGTCATCTTCACAGTTATCAATGAGTCAGATACGACCGACATAGGGTTTTCTATCTGGAAGTTCCCATCAGGGATGACGGCCGAGGAGCTTGAATCAGGGGGGATCTTCGAGACAGCGGGACCGGACGACGATTTTACCAACGCCGCCTTTCCTCCGACCCCTATCGGAGAGCCAGAGGATCTAAGAGCATTCTTTGATACGCCGGGACAGTGGGGAATCAACTGTTTCGAGTCATCCGGATCTGGCGACGATGAGTTGGGTAACGACCACATAACGATGTTCACCGTCAACGGATAGACCAACAGGCTGCCTCCAAGTAATGCACAACCGGCATGATGTGCGGTCCGCTGACCCGCACATAACGGCACTTATGTGCGCCTGAGTCGGGGTTCAAGGGCCGCACATAATGCCGGTTATGGGCGGCCTGGTTTGTGGTTTCGCCGCTGGACCGATCGGTCAAAAAGTCGTTAGGAGTCTGCGAGAAGCATGGCTGAGCATTTCTCACCAATCATGATCGAGGGGGCGTTCGTGTTGGCGTTGACAATTTTGGGCATTATTGATGCGTCGGCGACGCGGAGGTTGTCGATTCCGTGGACGCATAGTTGGTCGTCGACGACGGCGAGGTCGTCGTGGCCCATCTTGCATGTTCCTACTGGGTGGTAGATGGTGGTTGCGTAGTTGCGGATGTGTTCTCGTAGATCGTCGTCAGCCTGAGTTGCCGCGCCTGGTGCGAACTCTTCGCCGCGGAACTCGTCGAAAGCCGACGAACCAAGGATTTGCCGCGCAATCTTGGTGCCTTCGAGAAGTATCTCTAGGTCTCGGTCGTCCTCTAGATATGCGGGGTCGAGGGCTGGCTTGTCGAGCGGATTGTTCGATGCCAGCCACATGCTTCCAATGCTGTGGGTGGCTACGAGTGTCGGTGAAAGGGTGTAGCCGTGCCCTGAGGCATCGTGGTCGCCGTGACGCATGTTCCATCCAGGGACGAAGTGGAACTGCAAGTCAGGGGCGGGTGAGTCGTTAACCGTCATGAATCCGCCCGCCTCGGCGATGTTCGATGTGAGAAGGCCCATCTGCTCGTTCTCGAATCTCGCCTCCTCCTCTTCGTTGGATGCTGACGCCAGCGAAACTTCCTTAGTCGCCCTGTATGCGACGGGCGACATCATGTGATCTTGGAGGTTCTGGCCGACACCAGGGAGCTGATGTACGACCTTGATGCCGACCTTCTCAAGCTGCGCTGCATGACCGATACCTGACAGCATCAGAACTTGCGGCGAGTTGATTGCTCCGCCGGACAGAATCACCTCAGTACCGGCTTCTACCGTCCTTTCAGCACGGTCGCGCAGAAACGTTACGCCCATGCACCTTCCGTCTTTGATGGTGAGGCGGGTGACGTGAGCGCCGGTGATAACGGTGCAGTTGTTCTTTTTCATGGCGGGGTGCAGAAAGGCGCGCGCAGAGCTCCACCGAAACCCGCCCTTCTGGGTCACCTGGTATAGCCCGAAGCCTTCCTGGACCTCACCGTTGAAGTCATTGTTGAGAGGTAAACCCTGTTCTTGTGCCGCTTCGACAAACGCCTTACTTAGAGGGTTGGGGTCTCTCAGGTCAGCAACGTTGAGCGGCCCCCCGACTCCGTGGTATTCGGATGGCCCACGCTCCTGATTCTCCGAGCGCTTGAAAACCGGCAACACATCCGACCAACTCCACCCGTCGTTCCCCAACCTGACCCACCCGTCGTAGTCGGAGGGCGCGCCGCGTTGATAGATCTGTGCATTAATCGAGCTTGTCCCGCCAAGTGTCTTTCCTCGCGGCCAATAGTCGGAACGCGAGTTCAGGAACTTTTGGGGCACCGTCTCGTAGTTCCAGTCGAGAGAAGACCTGAAGAGCGCCGGAACTGCGGCTGGAACGTGGATCTCCCGTTGTTCGTCAGCCTCACCAGCCTCAAGGACAAGAACTTCGGCACCTGCATCGACCAGACGCCTAGCCACCACGCATCCTGCTGACCCAGCACCTACAACTATGTAGTCGTAACCCACGCCTCTCTCCTGCGTAGACGAACGCGAACTCTACGCATTCGGAGCTCTTTCAGACTGGGTGGATCGACCAATCCACCAACGCAGCACATATGGGCGGTGGGGCTGTCAGAGGTGGGTGGCTACTAGCCAGACGACCTCTGCGGCGATGATCATGTCGCCGTCTTGGTTGACCAGTTCCAGTGTCCCCTCGACAACACTTCTCCCCGGCTTCGAACTGAGTCTCTTGTCATTGATCACCACTCTCGATCTCACCCTGTCACCAGGTCTTAGAGGATTGAGGTACCGGAGCCTCATGTCGATACCTCCGATCAACGCCACAGGACTGTCCGGTCGATTCCAGATACCCCGGTTGGCCGATGAGTACATGAGGCCGATCGAATACCCAGAAGAGGCAGTCAACCCACCGAACGGGCCTTCCCGAGCTGCATCCGCGTCGACGTGGAAATACCATGGGTCGTATCGGACGGCGTACTCGACCATGTCTTCCTCGACCGCTACCTCCTCGATCCCCCACTCCTCTTCACCTATCACAAGGTCTTCGAAGTAACGCAGCGGCGGTTCGGTCATGGACTACGAACCTACCGGCAGGCGAGCCGCACATAACGGCTCAGTGTCATGATTCGGGTTCGTCCGGCGGGTTGGTTCTGCATAACGGTGCCCGCGGTTTGTGTGGCTTGTTGAGTGTTTTGCCGTCCGTCGGGCGCGCCGGACCGGCCGGCGTGGCTTGATAGGAGATTGACCTCCCGGCCTG
>CAXMPK010000222.1:0-3300 GCA_964195405.1 uncultured Acidimicrobiia bacterium | reverse complement strand
AAAGACTGAATGCTGTTTCTTGCTGAGACGCGTGTGCTTGGAGCACTCCGCGACCGGTCCAGGTCTCCATTTGCCTTTGCAGAGGTGGCTGGGGGTCATGGCGAACTCCTGGATAAACCGTTTGAGGCTCGGGCGAAGGGCGACCCTAGTACGGAGGTCTCGACAACCGTCGCGCAGTCGGTCGCTGTCGGGGCTCGGGTGACTAGTCCCTTCGCAATTCTCGGGTTTGGTTCTGTGGAAGCGATGCATGTCGCGCCGATATGACCGTATATCCACACAGGAGTGACAGAGATGTACCAAACCAGTTCCAACGGCACGAGAACGAAGCGCCGGCCGACCAGAATCGCAATCACCGCGGTCTTGCTCGGCGCCATGCTCTCGTCCACGCTCGTCGCCAATGCTGAGGAACCGACGTTCCGGTCTGCCAAGACCAGCGCTGTGAACGGACTTCCAGCAATCATCGGCCTCGACACACAGAATGAGGCTGCAGCACTCACCGGCCTCGACCTCCACGATCAGAAAACGGCCTCCCACGATCAAAAGAGGCTGGACAAGGCGCTCAAGGAGCTGAACAAGGGTCTCGCCGACAAGTACTGGGCCCCAGACGGCGAGACGCTGGTCGGCAAAGGCGAACACGTCTTCAGGCGCGACGCCAGAGCCATCCGCCACCTCGAGAAGATCAAAGACCTGGACGTTGGCGGAATAGCCAACGTCCAGGCAATCGTGCAGATTGACTTCGAGATGGCTCAGGCAGCAGTTGCTGCCGCCAAGGCCGCGCGTGCCGACAGCACCGTCGACACCACCAAGGTCGACCGGACGATGGACAAGATCAACCGGACGATGGAAAAGGCTGCTGAGGCTAGGGCCGCCGGAGATCTCTCTAAAGCGGTCGACCTGTATGGCACGGCGTGGAGAAACGCCGATCGAGCCATGCCGAAGGCACCCAAGGCATCGACTACGTCGGCTGTCGGAGGTATGTCGCTTACCGGTCCTGCCGACTCAAACGGCAAGTACAGCACCTACGAAGTCGTGTTGGTGCTGGCCGACACCGTCAACGACCCCGAGCCGGAATTCATTGCGGTGAGCGGCAGCAACCAGCCCGGTACGAGGGGTTATGCCGGCAAGAGCACCGAGGGCTATCTGTACAGCCCCAGATTCGGTCCCGGAGACACCTTCCTCGATTCGTCCATGTGGGCGACCCCCAAGGACTACAAGATGCAGCTCCATGTGTCGTGCTCGGATGTCTTTGCTGGCGGGTTTGGGTCGAAGTCGGACCCAGCGGAAACTTCGGAGTGGATGATCAACAGCATCCACATCGTGAAGCATCAGGGCGCGTCGATCGACAAGGAATGTGTAGTCATCGGAGCCGGGCTGACGACGCCTCCTCCCGACACAATCGCAAACGCCACCACGCCGCCGCCTTCTCCCGAAGCGACCACAACCGCGCCCACAACCACGAGCACAACCACAACGCAGCCGCCGGACGAGATGTAGGTCAGCGACCAGAAGCGCAAATGATCAGACCGGGACTGCCTGCAAGCAGTCCCGGTCTTTTGTCTGCTCGGCTCCACGTAGAAGGAATCCATTCGGCGATTAAGAGGGGCCCCGCAGTGTGCGGGGCCCCTCTTGTTGTGTCTGGCGGGACTTAGCCGCTAGATCGCCCTTTCAGTCATCAACCGGGGAAGGGCCGGTTATCGAGCAGTGTGTAGTAGTAGGGAGAAATCTTGGTCGTCACCACACACAACAACTCGTCGCGGTTCTTGTCGCAGAACTCCCATGTGGCGTCCAGACTCTTTTCGATGGCAGCCAGCAGCCCATCGGGACCCTCCAAGTTGCTGTCCCACTTAGTGCCGACGTAATACCAGATGAACCAGGAGCGAAGGCGAACGTGTCATACTCCCGAACTGCAAATCAGGAGGTCACAGGTGGGAAGACGGTCAAGGTACCTAGCCGCAATCATGGCGTTCGCGCTGGCATTGACAGCCTGTAGCAGCGGCGATGACGGATCCTTCCTGGACCAATCGCCCGGGGCCACATCCACAGGCGACGGTTTCATTCCCGTCGACGACCTACCCACCGATGTCGGCAATCTCCCTGGCGTCAGCGGTGAGTGCGAGGCGCTGCTCAACCTGTTCCTTTCGATCGGCGGAGCATTCCTGGGTGGCGAGGTTTCGGCTCTCGATTCCGGCGCACTGGCGAACCTCCCGGGTGAAATCCGCGCCGATGCGCAGATTGTGTCCGAGACGCTGCGCGAGTTCAGCCTCGGACTCCAGGACATGGGCATCAACCTTGCTGATCCAGCGTCTTTCGGCACCATGACGGAGGCTCAGCAGGCAGCGTTTGACGACCTGACTGCGTCGTTGGACAGCGAGCAATTCAACGCGGCCTCCGACAATCTGAGTGCATACGGCGAACAGCAGTGTGAGGACCAGTTCGGCCCGGTCGGCTGAGGGCCGCCACCGGTCCGGTCCGTGACAAACGCCGACCACGGACCTCGTTGTTTCCTGTCTCCTAGGGTTCAGGCCTGCCCGTCGAGGCCAGTGCCCCGTGGGTATCCGGGCGGGCTTGGGAGTCTGGAGAAGGAGTGCCCCCATCCAATATCACCTGAACGGGTTCAACCCTGGTGATCCCTCCATAGCTCAGCGAACCGAAGAAACGGACCTGAGCGTCCCAAAAGGTGGCCGCCTTCCCGATGCAGTTGACGTACTTATCGTCGGATGCGGGCCGGCCGGGCTCACCCTGGCTTCGCAGTTGGCGGCTTTTCCGTCGATCAAGACCCGGATAGTGGATCTGAAACTCGGGCCGCTACGCATTGGGCAGGCGGATGGCGTCGCCTGCCGTTCAATGGAGATGTTCGAGGCCTTTGGGTTCGCTGACCAGGTGATGAAGGAGGCCTATTGGGTCAACGAAACCACCTTCTGGAGGCCCGATGAAACCCAAAGGGACCAGATTGTTCGGGTAGATCGGATCCAGGATGTCGAAGACGGGCTCTCAGAGTTTCCGCATACGATCATCAGCCAGGCGCGGATCCACGACTTCTACCTGGAGGCTATGCGCAACTCCCCCGGACGTGTTGAACCCGACTATGGGCGACGATTCCAGAGCCTGACCATCAAGCCGATAGATGAGGCGAACAAAGACTCGTATCCGGTGACCGCCGTTCTTGAGCGTGTCGATCCGGATCATGAAGGCGAGATCGAGACGGTCCGTGCCCGCTACGTGGTCGGCTGCGATGGCGCACGCAGCACAGTGCGCGAATCGCTCGGGCTTGCACTGGTAGGTGACTCTGCGAGCAAGATC
>CAXMPK010000221.1:0-25592 GCA_964195405.1 uncultured Acidimicrobiia bacterium | reverse complement strand
GGTGGCCCGATTTCTCGCAGATCACCCTGCGGTGGCCTGGGTCAGGTACCCGATCTGGGACGACAACGAATGGACAGCCCTCGCCAAGGAGTACTTGCCGGAAGGACCGGGCGCCGTCTTCACTTTTGGCTTGAGCGGTGGATATGACGCGGGGGTGTGCGTCATCGAGAGCGTGGACTTGGCTTCGCATCTTGCCAATGTGGGGGACGCCAAGACACTGGTGATCCACCCAGCGTCAACCACCCACCAACAGGTGCCTCCGGAGGCGCGGGAAGGGATGGGGATAGGTGACGACATGGTGCGCATCTCGGTTGGCATCGAAGATGCAGCAGACATCATCGGCGACATCGACAACGCCCTGAAGGCGACTTCATGAATCAGTCAGCTATTCCCGATGCCACTGCGTTGCAACGTCTTCATATCATTCAGAATCACAGCTCCGTCGCCATGGTCGGAGTCTCAGCCAACCCGCTTCGATCATCCAACTTCGTGGCTTCTTATCTGGTTCGAACACCTTTCAGGACCTACCCGGTCAACCCTGCTTATGAGGAAGTGTTGGGGGAGAAGTGCTATCCGACGCTTTCGGACCTACCTGAAGTACCGGACATCGTTGATGTCTTCCGACGCGAAGATGCATTGCCAGGTGTGGTCGACGAAGCGATCGAGGTCGGAGCAAAGGTGGTTTGGTTCCAACTCGGTTTGCGCCACGACGAGGCAGCTCGTCGTGCCATTGACGCCGGTCTGGTGGTGGTCCAGGACCGATGCCTCAAGATCGAACATGCACGCTTCTCGGGCAAACTTCATCTCGCCGGGTTCAATACGGGTGTGATCTCGTCGAGGCGGCGTCTTCCCATCTGAGGGACCGCTAGCCAAGTCCCGGTGCGCCGGCGTAGGCGGAGAGTGCTGGTTGTCCGCCGAGGTGTGCGTAGAGGATTTTGGACCCGGCGGGGATTTCCCCGGAACGGACCATGCCGATTAAACCGGCCATCGATTTTCCCTCATAGACAGGGTCGGTGAGCATTCCTTCGGTTCTCGCAGCGAGGTGGATGGCGTCGATCGTCTCTTGGTCGGGGATACCGTACGCAGGGCCTTCGTATCCATCCACAACGGTGATTTCGTCGCCCCGCAGATCGCGGCCGACGTCGATCATCTCCGCGGTGTTGGTGGCGATGCGGATGACCTGGTCGATGGTTTGGCTGAGTGTCGCCGAAGCGTCGACGCCGATGACCTTGCGGTCGTTTCGGTCCTCGAGCGCGAATCCGGCGATCATGCCCGCATGGGTGGAGCCGGTGACAGTGCAAACAATGACATGGTCGAAGAAGATGTCGTGGTCGGTTTCCTGTTCGCCAACTTCGACGGCCCAGTTGGCAAACCCGAGCCCACCCAGTGGGTGGTCTGAAGCGCCAGCGGGGATCGGATAGGGCTTGCCCCCGGCTGCTTCCACCGACTCGAGAGCTTGTTTCCAGCTATCCCGGACCCCGATGTCGAAACCAGCCGGGTCGATCCTGATATCTCCGCCCATGATCCGTGTGAGTTGGATGTTGCCTACTTTGTCGTAATTCATGTCGGGCCAGTCAACCCATCCCTCCTGAACGGTTACAACGTTGAGACCCAGGTGGCGGGCGACGCCGGTCACTTGGCGGGTGTGGTTGGACTGAATGCCACCGATCGACACCAGGGTGTCACAGCCTTGGTCGAGCGCCTCGGCGACGAGGTATTCGAGTTTGCGGACTTTGTTGCCGCCGAAGGCGATGCCTGAGTTGCAATCCTCCCGCTTGGCCCAGATCTCGACCTGACCGCCCAAGGCCGCGCTCAACCTGGGCAGGGGATGGATTGGTGATGGTCCAAACATCAGGGGGATCCGGTTGTAGTCCTCGAGTCTCATCGGTTTCTCCATTCATTGGCGTGGCTGTCTCGATTGTGACACCACACGCTCTAGTACCCTTTCGGTCATGGACCTCGACGGGATTCGACTTGAGACGGACGGTCGGGTGACGACGATCACCTTGGCACGTCCAGAGCGACGAAACGCATTGAGTCTCGACATGCTCCGGAACCTGATGAAGGCGTTCGAAGCGGTTCCATCCGAAGCAGGGGTTGTTGTTTTGGCAGCCGAGGGACCAGCCTTTTCGGCAGGCCATGACATGTCCGAGATGATCGACCGTCCCGACCAGTACTACTCAGACTTGTTCGGCACCTGTGGCGAGATGATGGAGGCAGTTCACTATCTGTCCCAGCCGGTGATTGCCAAGGTTCAGGGTGTGGCCACCGCCGCTGGTTGCCAGCTGGTCGCCTCGTGTGATCTGGCGGTGGCGGCCGACAATGCATGGTTTGCCACCCCTGGTGTTTCCATAGGTCTCTTTTGCACCACACCCATGGTCCCGGTGTCGAGGGCGGTCGGTCACAAGCGTGCCATGCAGATGCTGCTCACCGGCGAGCCTGTCTCTGCACCCCAAGCGGTGGAATGGGGTCTGATCAACCAGTCGGTGCCACCTGACGACTTGGATGAAGCTGTCAACGAACTCGCTGAGAAGATCCTCCGATTCTCCGCCACCACGATTGGTATCGGGAAACGCGCCTACTACGCCCAAGCAGAGCAGCCCGAGCACGCCGCATATGAGATCACCACACCGATCATGGCCGCCAACGCGGCAAATGCGCATGCTCAAGAAGGTATGGGCGCCTTCCTCGAAAAGCGCGACCCGATCTGGCCTAAAGGCACCTGAGCGAAACGCCGGGACAAGCGGATCAACTGAGGATGTCGACGTCTTGACGCGATCACGACCAAACGACATGGCTGGTGCCCCGAGTTTCATAAGATCAACCCAAGCGATCAAGGCAGGCAGTGTGGGTGAGTTCGACGCCGTGGTGATCGGGGCGGGGCACAACGGCCTGGCAGTGGCTGTGATGCTTGCCGAAGCAGGCTGGAAGGTTGGTGTCTTCGAAGCCAACCCTGAGCCGGGCGGAGCAGTCCGCACCGAGGAGGTCACGATCCCTGGCTTCCGCCACGATCTGTTTGCAGCAAATCTGAATCTCTTCGCCGGATCCCGATTCTTCGAGCGCTATGGGCCTCAACTGGAAGAGCATGGGCTGGAATTCGCCCCCACATCCAAGCCGTTCGCCTCGGTGTTTCCCGGAGAGCGCTACCTTGGTGTGACCACCGACAGCGCCGAGACGACCGACATGATCTCGGGTTTCTCCGTCGAGGATGCCGAAGCGTGGACTGCTCTCGCAGAGCGGTTCGAGAAGATCGCCCCCCACCTTTTCCCTTTGCTCGGGGTGCCGCTCCCGTCGCCATCAGCCTTCAAGACTCTGGTGGCGGGTACAAGGGCTCTTGGTCGCAACTGGGTTCCTGAGTTAGCGAGACTCGCCTTGCAGTCGACCCGTGAGTTCACCGACGAGCATTTCGAAAGTCCCGAGGTCAAGGCGCTGGTGGCGTCGTGGGGAATGCATCTCGATTTCGCTCCTGATATCTCCGGTGGTGCTCTGTTTCCTTTCCTCGAGACTTTCGCGTCTGCCGCTCACGGGATGGTGCTGGGAAAGGGGGGCGCCAGAAGCCTGATCGACGCCCTGGTCTCACTCTTCGGATCGCTTGGTGGCGAGCTTCACCTGGGGCGGAGGGTTGAAGAGGTCGTCATCAGCGAGGATGGCGCATCCGGCATCAATTTGGAAGACGGGGAGCTAGTCACCGCGAGCCGAGCGGTAATCGCCAACCTCACACCCCCGGTCCTCTTCGGTGACCTCGTCCCCGAGTCGAGCCAACCAGAGTCATTCCAACGTCAGGTTCGAAATTATCGGCACGGTCCCGGCACGATGATGATCCACCTTGCCCTCGACGACCTTCCCCAATGGCGAGCCGGGGCCGCCCTGCGCGAGTACTCCTATGTCCACATTGGTCCGTACATGGAAGACATGGCTCTGGCCTATCAGCAGGCGGTCGCCGGGCTCCTGCCGACCCGACCGACTCTCGTGGTCGGACAGCCGACAGCTGTCGATGCGACACGGGCTCCTGACGGCAAACACATCCTCTGGGTGCAGGTGCGAATGGTGCCCGGGGAGATCCAGGGCGATGCATCCAACGAGATCGAAGCGGTCGACTGGGGCAGTGCCGGTGAGCTGTACGCCGAGAGGGTGATCAGCCTCATTGAGGAGTACGCACCGGGCTTGAGCGACAACATCCTCGGTAGGTATGTGCTGACACCGGCGGATTTGGAGACGTATAACCCAAACCTGATTGGCGGTGACTCTCTTGGAGGCAGCCATCATTTGATGCAGCACTTCGCCCTGAGGCCTTTTCCCGGTTGGACCCGGTACAAGACTCCGGTCTCGCGCCTGTATATGTGTGGAGCCGGCACTTGGCCGGGGGCCGGCGTTGGCGCCGGATCCGGCTATCTCCTCGGCAAGATGCTGACTTCCCCGGCCTCCAGGCTGAGACCAATGAGCAGGTTCAAGGACTGGCGCGGAAAGGCCATGTGAGCTCTCGTCCCCGGGTGATCCCATCCGGTCGGAACAGAAGGACTAGCAGCATCACCAGCCCGAGGATGACGAGACGGCTGCCGGTGGGAAGATCGAGCTGCAAAGCCCCGATTTCGATACCGTTTTCCGCATTGAAGAGAAGCGAATTGAGACCAGCGATGAACAACGCACCCACCACAGCACCCCACAGCGACCCGATCCCGCCGATCACCAGCATGGCGAGGGTGATGAAGGTCAGATCGAGAAACACCTGCTGGGTGGTGAGGCTGCCCAGCAGGTGAACGAGCAGGCCTCCACCAAAACCCGCCAGTAGGCCGCTCAGGGTGAAAGCCCATAGACGCTGGCGGTATATGTGGACACCGCTGGATCTCGCCGCCGGGGGATCCTCTCGGCCTGCGCGCAACATTCTGCCGTGACGACTTCGCTGATAGGCGAAGGCGGCCATCATCACGATGATCAGACCGAGGGTTGCCTGAATAAATCCGGTGGTTTCGGGGATGAGGAGAAGTGTTTTGGCCCCGGGGCCGATTGCTTCCCAGTTGCGGAATACGTTGTTGGTGATGATGAGGACGGCGAACGTGGCGATACCCGCGGCCAGCCCGGAGAGTCTCATCAGAGGCACTCCGACGAAGAAGGCATAAGTGGCGCCCGCTATCGCTGCGAGCAGCAGGGACGGCAGGTTGCCGATCTCGAGATTCGCCAGGAACGGCAACATTTCTGGGAATGTTCCCGGCTTCACATCGGCCGGCACCGTGGAAATGCCCGCGGCAAAAGCTCCAACGGCCACAAAGCTGATGTGTCCAAAAGAGATGACCCCTGAATTGCCGATGAACACGTGAAGAGAGACCACGATTGTGGTGGTGACGAGGACGGAGAGGAATTGAAGCTGGAGCGAATCCGATGTGAATGTGCCCACGATGGCAACACCCAAGACCACCAAGGACGGACCGATCAGACTCCAGTACCTCCGCAGAAATTTCACAGCCGCTCACCTGCGGGAGCGCGGCCGGGAACGAACAGCCCATTCGGTTTGACCAGCAAGACGATGATTACAAGGGCGAAAAGAGCTGAGTTGAGAAAGACTCGACTGCCAGAAGGAAGAAGGTTGCCAAGCAGGCCCGTCGCCATCCCAATAACGAACCCTCCGAAAGTCGCGGTCACCAATCGGTTCATCCCACCCACGACCACTCCAACCAGTGCCGGGATCACGATCATGAACCCGAAAGTGGGTGTGGCCAGTGGTCGTTGCACTGCCAATACCAGAGTGACCGTTGCGGCGAGCCCACCTGCAAGGACGAACGCCATTGCAACAACTCGGTTGGTCCGCACTCCGAGCATCCTTGCCGTTTGAAAGTCTGCTGCCGCGGCCCGGATCTGGAGGCCGATTGTGGTGCGAGACAAGAGCAGCGCCATCAGCGAGAGTAGAACCGCCCCGGTGACGATCGACACGATTGTGACCCACCGGATCTTTACGTCGCCAATCGAGATCGCCTGGTTCAGTTCAGGGAGGAAACCGATAGCATTGCCCCTAGTTCCAAAGACGACGACCGCGACGTTCTGGAGTAGAAAACTCAGGGCGAAGGTCGCCACGAGCATGGCGGCTGGGGTGGCTGAGCGCAATGGACGGAAGACCACATCCATCAGCAATGCCATCACCGTGACTACTGCGAAAGCTACGCCCACGCGGGCCCACGTCGAGAGGCCACCGGTGAGGGCTAGGGCGTATGCACCGGCCGTTATCAGCTCCCCATAGGCGAAATTGATGAGTCGCATCACTCCAAACATCAGCCCCAGTCCCATGGCGACCAGTGCAAACAGGGCACCCAACGCCAACGCGTCGACAAGAGCCTGAAGAAGAGTGGTCATCCGAAATATGCTGCTGTCAGACGCTCGGTGTCGGTTGCATCCTCCGGCCTGAGGGACATGGTCAATCTGCCGTCTCGCATCACGTGAGTGCGGTCAGCGAAGGCGATCGCTTGCTGTGCCCGTTGCTCCACGATGAGAATGGCGACCCCACTCTTTCGGACCTCGGCGAGAGCGTCGAACAGCACCGTTACTACCGAAGGAGCCAGACCCAGGGTGGGCTCATCGAGGAGGATGAGATCGGGTTTGGAGACGAGGGCACGCGCGATGGCGAGCTGCTGCTGCTGTCCACCCGACAAATGCCCGGCGATGCGTTTGCTGAATTCCTTGACTATGGGAAACAGGGTTTGAACCCATTGGAGATCTTCGTCGAGGCCATCACTAGATCGCCGGGCCATTGTCCCCAATCTCATGTTCTCCTCAACTGTGAATTCTCCGAAGATATGGCGGCGCTCCGGCACCAGCGCCAAGCCCAGTCGGGAGATCTTCTCGGGGGTCATTCCAACGATGGACTGACCCCGCAAACGCACATCCCCCGAACTCGCTTTGGTCAGACCCATGATCGAGTTCAGGGTCGTTGACTTCCCAGCTCCATTGGGTCCAATCACGCCAACTACTTCCCCAGGATTGATGGTGAGTGATATGTCGAGCACCGCGGGCACGGTTCCATGCCGCACTTCCAAGTGGTCGACCTCAAGGATGGGTGAAGGCTCAGTCATCGCTTTCCTCGACGCGGATCGTCCCGAGATAGGCGGTAGCGACCGCGTCGTTGCTTCGTATTTCATCCGGGGAACCGGTCGCGATCGTCCGACCCTGGTCGAGGACCTCAATTCGCTCACACACATTCAGGATCAACCCGATGTTGTGATCGATTAGGAGTACCCCGGCGCCATGTTTGTCGCAAACGTCACGAATGACTGATGCAAACTCAAGGACCTCCTCTTCGTGGAGCCCGGCGGCCGGCTCGTCCATCAGCACAAAACTGGGGTCGGTGGCAAGGGCTCTGGCCACACCCAGTTTGCGCTCGTGACCGTGAGACAGAATCCCCGCTGGCTGTGACTGAGATTCGGTGAGGCCCAGCGTTTCGAGGAGTCGGTCGGCAGTGGCCGCCGCGGCTGCGGGCTCAGCGCCGCTAGCCAAGGCACTCACCTCGATGTTCTCTCGGGCGGTGAGACTCTGAAAGGAGTGGGTCGCCTGGAAGGTCCGTGCCAGCCCGCGTCGACCCAGCCGATGTGGCATCCACCCGGTGACGTTCTCTTCGCCCAAGTGGATCGTGCCCTTGTCGGGGAAGTCGAACCCGGTGATGATATTGACCAGAGTCGATTTACCAGCCCCGTTGGGTCCGATGAGCCCAACTACCTCGTGCCGCGCCAGTTCGAGAGTTACACCATCTAGAGCGTGAACTCCCTCGAAGGAGCGCCAAATACCGGTGGCCCGCAGGGATTCTGCGGGCCACCGGTCCGGTCCGTCGTTGTTACCGGCCATCCAACGCGATCAGCCGATATCAGCCGGCGATGTCGCGGTACGTATCTCCTCGAGCGCCGGCAGAGAATCAGTGAAGAGCATCATCCGATGTGGTCTGCCGAACACGGTGTGGTTCTCTGCCGAGAAGCTGATCTCGCCAAAGAGCGTCGGGTGGTTGTCGAAGGTCTCAAAGAAGTCGGCGATGGCGACGGCGTCGGTGCCTCCGGTGGCCTCAACTGCTTCAGCAAAGGCCTGGATCGCCTCGGCTCCTCCTAAGAAGCCACCCGTGGCCGGGGGAGCACCCCGAGCCGTCATTTCGGCGATGAACTCGTTCGCAACCTCGTTCGGATCGTCACCGAACACTGACAGGAAGGTGTTGTAATAAAGACCGTTGACACCCTCAGGCACCCAGAAGGTGCCATCGCACGCCCAGGAGCAAACGATCGGTGTGTCGTCACCAAGACTGCGCAGGCCGGCGACGAACGCTGGGAGATCGGCAAAGGCAGTGGAAATGGCGATGACGTCCTTATCTGCGGCGGCAACAGCGGTTACCACATTGCCGATGGTTCCGTCGAAGCCTGTGTACTCCTCGGTGGTGCCCACCGTTCCTCCGAGTTCGGTGTAGCGAACATCAAAAGCATCAACGACATCTTGGAAATAGATCAACAAGTTGTCTTTGACAACGACCGCGTTCTCCCACCCGTTGGCCATGGAGAACTCAGCGAGGACCGCTCCTTCGTCCTGTGCCACGTTTCCGAAGCTGAATGCGATATGTCCGGCTTCACCCAAACCTTTCGGTCCCATACGATCGGTTCCGATGCATGGTGCCACGGCGAGCACGTCTGCCGCGACGGCCTCCTGGGCTGCTGGGGCGGCGAAGTCGAAGTCACACGTCACCATCAGCATCACGGCGCCCTGTTCGATCAGTTCCAGCGCGACCGATTTGGTTTGCTCCGGATCCAGAGTGGTGTCCATCGTGATCATTTCCAGAGGGCGTCCCAACACACCGCCGTCGGCGTTGATGCGATCGATCATGATCTGAGCGGCCAGATTTGCCGGATTGTTGAACGGAGCCATGTCTTGACTCATGTCGATTGCGGCGCCGATGATGATTGGGTCTCCGGACGGTGCTCCCGTAGTGGTATCGGTGGCCGGAGCCGTGGTGTCCGGCGCTCCCTCGGTGGTGTCCGGAGCTGGAGCTGTGGTGTCCGCAGCTGGCTGTGTGGTTGCAGTCTCAGCATCATCGTCCGCACTGCAAGCCGCAACCACCAAAGTGAAGGCTGCCATGAGTATCGCAAATCGCATCAGTTTCATTCTGTTTCTCCTATCACGCCCCTCGGCGATCATTGACCCGTCTATGTGGCAGGAAATCCGCGCATCGACCAGCGACAGTAGCGTAGAGAGCCAGCGGTCGAGGTGCCTAAGCGCGGGAGTAATCGGCCTCGTTAAGGTAGATGCGACCTCGGTTTGGGACTGGAAACTGACAAGCGATAGGAGCGATGTTGATGTCTGTCTGCGACGTTGGAATCAGAATATGGTCGGCTAAATGCTCTTAGCCTCAGTTGATTACTACCGACCGGGCACCCTGGCTGAAGCCACCAATGCCCTAGGCGGCAGCGAGGATGCCCGCGCTCTCGCCGGGGGCCAAAGTCTCGTCAGCCTCCTCAAACTGAGGGCCACTCAAGTCGATCTCCTCGTGGATATCAGCCGGCTCGAAGAGCTTCGATCGGTGACAGAGAACGAAGACGGTTCGGTCACTATCGGCTCCTGTGTCACATACGACGAACTGGAGCATCACGATCAACTCGGATCGACCCATCCCAGCATTGGCAAGGTCGCCGGTGGGACAGTCGATCAACAGATCCGGAACCGAGGCACCATTGGCGGCAATTTGTGCCACAACGACCCTATCAACAACTTTCCAGTGTTGGCTGTCGCTCTCGATGCCACCATGCATGCCGTCAGCACCACCGCGCAACGTGACATCCCGGCGACAGGATTCTTCACGGCTGCCTTCAGCAACGCTCTCGAACCGGAAGAGTTACTCACCGGTATCACATTCCCTGCCCTCGAAGAGGGCTTCAGGGTGGGGTGGAGCGAGATCGAAATCGGAGAGGCTGCCAGCAGGGCAGTGGCTGTGGTGAGAACGGAGAATGGGAGTATTGCTGAAGCACGGATGACTCTGGGTTGTCTCCCCGTGCCGACGCTCAGACCCGATACTGCGGCTCAACTCGCCAGTGTTGGCAGCTCGGAGTCGGAAATCGCCGAGGCCGTTGCAGCCGTCGCCGACGGGATTGACTTCTTCCCTGACGATGCGGATGCCAGCAGCGACTATCGCCGGGCGATGGCGCCGGTGGTGGCAAAAAGGGCAGTTCTCGACGCGCTAGGAGACAATGATGGATAAGGGTCCCGTGCACGACATCGAGTTCACGCTCAACGGCGAGACGAGATCTGATCGGATCGCAGCCCGGCAGCTACTAGTTCATTTCCTCAGGGACGATCTGGGCCTGCGTGGTCCCAAGATCGGATGCGACACCGGCCATTGTGGCGCTTGCACGGTTCGCTACGACGGTGGAACCATCAAGAGTTGCATGATGTTGGCAGTCCAGGCCGACGGCGCTGAGATCACCACAGTCGAATCCATGTCGTCCGACGGGGATATGAACGACTTGCAGGAGTCCTTTCGCCAACATCACGGTCTTCAGTGCGGCTATTGCACCTCCGGGATGCTGATGAGCTCCCAATTCTTGCTCGAGCGCAAGCCGAAGCCTACGGAGCAAGAGATACGCGCCGGGATCCAGGGCAACCTCTGCCGTTGCACCGGCTACGTCAACATCGTAAAAGCCATAAAGGCGGCATCAGGACAGGAGGTATCGCGATGACGGCCCCGGCACAAACTGAGATCAAAACCCCTACTTGGACCGGCCAGAGCCTGCCCCGCAAAGAGGACGAGCGTCTTCTCAAAGCACAAGGTGCCTTCGTCGACGATGAAGGTATATATCGGATGGGTTATGCCCACTTCGTCCGCTCGCCCTATGCACACGCCGAAATCGTTTCCGTTGATGTCAGCAAAGCCGAGGCTCTGGGCGGGGTCATCGCCACCCTCACCGGTGATGAGGTCAAGGCGATGACCGAGCCGCTATTTCAGTTCGCGCCAAAGCCGGAGGGCCAAATCGAGGAGTACCTCCTTGGAGTGGACCGGGTCCGGTATCAGGGCGAGGCTGTCGTAGTGCTATTGGCCGAAACGCGCGAGATCGCACGTGATGCCGCCGACCTCGTTGAGGTCGAGTACAAGCCGCTTCCTGTGGTGATCGACGGTGTCGATGCTGCCGACTCGGACTCGCCGCTCCTACATGAGGGGCTGGGCAACAACATTGCCTGGGAAGGTCTCTTCGACTGGGGAGACATCGACTGGGCCATGGAGAACGCCGATCACGTGGTCAAGATCGACAGCCTTCATTTCCACCGATACTCATCGACGCCGATCGAGTGCAACGCGATGTTGATCAACTGGGACCCCGGTACGGACATCATTCGCGTCGTTTCCAACAATCAGTTCCCCTTGTTTGGAGCCTTGGTCATCGCGCCCTCGATGGGTGTCGGTGTAGACCAATTCGACTTTCGCTCCCAGGACATTGGTGGCGGCTTCGGAATCAAGATCAACTCATACACCCAAATCGGGGTGCTGTCCCTCCTGTCTCGCAAGGCAGGTCGACCGGTGAAATGGACCGAATATCGAACCGAGCACCACCTCTCGGGTGGCCACGGCAACGAACGCACCTTCAGGAACATAGAAATCCCGGTCATGGCAGACGGCACCATCCTGGGGTTCAAGATGGATGTCTTCGACAACGCAGGTGCCTATCTCCACTACGAGCCGTTGGGCGCGGTTATCTGGTCACAAGTGGCCCCCGGCGCCTACCGCTTCAAGAACATCCAGGTCGACTACAAGGAAACAGTCACCAACAAATGCCCAGCAGTGCCCAACAGGGGGTACTCGAGGATGCAGCACCTTTGGGCCATCGAGCGAATGGTCGATACGGTCGCCCATGAGCTCGACTTCGATCCTGTCGAGCTGCGCAAGCTGAATTATGTTCAGCCCGAGGACTATCCGTATACAACACCCAACGGGTGTGTCTACGACTCGGGGAATCTCCCTGCGGCCCTCGACGCGGTCCTCGATCTCATCGATCACGATGCGGTTCGGAAAGCTCAGAAGGCAGCAGAGGGCACCGGCAAGCGCATTGGCCTCGGAATTGGCACGACACTGGACTCCGGGACCAACAACTTCGGCCAGGCTCGAATTCTCAATCCAGAGTTGCCTTTTTCCGGTAATGGAGAGGCTTGCACGGCCAAACTCGATCTTTACGGCGAGATCATGCTCACGTTGGGCACCATCCCACAGGGGCAAGGTCACGAGACCTCGGCCTCTCAGGTGGCAGCCGATATTCTGGGTGTGTCCCCCGAAGAGGTCCGGGTTTGGACCGGGTTCGACAAAGGCCACAGCGCTTACATCGGGTTCTCTGGGACCTACGCCAGCCAGTTCGCCGTTACCGGCATCAACGCGATCATCGGAGCCTGCGAGAAACTCGCAGCCGAGATCACCGAGGTGGCAGCCTTCGCCCTCGGGGCATCCGAAGAGGAGATTGAGCTTGCGGAGGGTATGGCAAGGGTGAGGGGAGATGCCGAGCGGGAAATCCCCTATATCGGGATAGCCAACATGGTGTACGCCAACAATGCGGTCTTGCCTTATGAGTTGGCCACCAAGGTCTCGCTGACGTGTCGACACGTTTACGTCGTGCCATTCGACCTGCCCGACACCGAGAAGAAGTACGGCAATCTAACGCTGACCTACTCGACCCAGACCCATGCCGCCGTGGTCGAGATCGACGACGAAACGGGCAAGGTCAAATTGCTCGACTACGCCGTCGTCGACGACTGTGGCACAAGACTCAACCCGATGCTCGTCGAAGGCCAGGTTCACGGTGCAACTGCCCACGGAATCGGAGCCGCTCTGCGGGAGACGTTCGAATATGACGAGGACGGGCAGTTGCTCAACAACAACTTCTTGTTCTATCACCCTCCGACCGCCGTCGATGTCCCTCATATCAAGACGGGCTCGATTGAGTCGCCGTCACCGTTCAGCGGGACGGGGGCCAAGGGGATGGGCGAAGGTGGCGGGGCACCGCTGCACGCGATCTGCGCTGCGATCCAGGATGCTCTCGATCCGGAGATGCCGATCGTCAACGACTCGCACAACCCGCCCGAGCGAGTCTTCGGTTTGCTGGGCTACGACGGTGGTGCCGACGGACGCGGGGTGACCGTCGAGTCGCGCGGTTAAACGAGCTACAGACCCTCCATGCCGTCAGCTGAGTTCAGTCAAAGCTTGCAAGTCCAGAGCTCTTTAGAAGAATGTTGGAACGTCATCACCGATGCTCAGCAGGTGGCCGGCTGGGTCTCGGTCGTGAACACGGTGGTGGAGGTGGAGCCGCTCGAAACGTATACCGCGGTGCTGGAGGACAGTTTCGGCCCATTCAAACTTCACGCCGACATCAAAGTACGGGTGACCGAGCTTGTAGATCGTAAGAGCATCCGCTTCGAAGGGAACGGCCAAGACCGGACTGTCGGCACGACGATTGGGGTCGATGCACGGATGGAGCTGGAGCCGTCTGAGAGTGGCACGGTGATTCGGGTCGAAGGCAAATACCAGGTCCTGGGTTCTGTGGCGACAATGGGGGGCTCGACCATCCGAAAGAAGGCCGACACGATCATCGAGGAGTTCTTTGCGGCGGTGGACAAGGCGCTCGGGTAGCAACGATGACACGCCGGAACTCGCATCGACCCCGCTGTCGGACCCGACGAAGGAGGATCATTGGCCGGCTCTGATTTTGTCGTAGTTGGGAGCGGGATCAATTCCCTGGTGTGCGCCGCCCTGCTCGCAAGGGCCGGTCGATCGGTCGTTGTTCTGGAGCGCAACGACCGTCTCGGTGGTTGCATCCGAACCGAGGAGCTATTTCCCGGATACACCCATGACGTCTTGTCGTCGTGGTATCCGCTGTTTGTGACTTCTCCAGCGTATGCGGCGCTCGGTGACGATCTCCACGCTCGCGGTTTGGAGTTCGCCAACTCGGACAAGCCGACCGCCGTGGTCAACGACACGGGAAGCCTGATCCTCACCACGGACGACCAATCCAACTGGGCTCGCCTCGACGATGCCAGTCCCGGAGATGGTGAGCGTTACGCAGCCGCCATCGGAGGTTTCTTCGCTGAGAACTCAGAAATAGCGTTCAGCCTCCTGGGTAATGAGCTCTGGGGTCGTCAGACGCTAAGAACAATTTATGGTGACTCTCGTAAGCGTGGCCTTAGCGGTACGTTTGAATTCTTTGGCCAATCCCTAGAGACCTGCCGTGCTTGGCTCGAGCGGGATTTCTCATCGGAACTCGTACAGGGGCTGATTGCTCCGTGGGTGCTTCATGCCGGTCTCGGACCGGATGACGCTTTCTCGGGATTGATGGCGAAGCTGATCATGGGAACGCTCTCTCTAGCCGGGATGCCTGTGGTGAAAGGTGGGAGCTATCAGATCGTGGAGGCATTCCGCTCGCTCATCGAGGACCACGGTGGGGCCCTGGTCACAGGGACCGAGGTCGACTCGGTGATCATCGAGGGTGGCCGGGCGTTGGGGGTCACAACGGCGGCCGGCGAGGACTACCTCGCGTCCAAGGCGGTCATCTGCAACGTCACGCCAACTCAGCTGTTCCAACGGCTCCTTTCAAAAGGCGAAGTCTCAGCCGAGGCGATCCGTCGTACCGAGGGCTTCCGTTATGGCCGTGCTGACATGCAGATCCACTTCGCCCTCGACGATACGCCGGAGTGGCACGATCCAGAGCTGGCCGAGGTTGCGATGGTTCATCTCACAAGGGGCCTCAATGGCGTCTCACGTTCGGTCAACGAGGCTACGAGGGGACTGCTGCCTGCCGAGGCGACTGTTGTGGTCGGGCAACCGACGGCTGTGGACCCGTCGAGAGCACCCGAAGACAAGGCGATCATGTGGATTCAGCTCCAGGAGCTTCCAGCACGAATCCGAGGTGATGCCGCCGACGAGATCGCGGTGCCCGAAGATGGCAGATGGACCAACGACATCGCCGAGCGGTATGCCGACCGAATCCAGGCTCGGATCGCTGATCATGTGGGGAACTTCGATGAGATAGTCGTGGGCCGGAGTGTGTTCTCGCCAGCAGATCTGGAGACACTCAACCCGAATCTGGTCGGGGGAGATCCCTACTCCGGCTCCTGCACAATCGACCAATTCCTTGCCTGGCGTCCTACGCCGGGATCACGTAACCACGAAACCGGAATCAAAAACCTGTTCCAGATCGGCGCCTCAACCCATCCCGGCCCCGGTCTAGGGGGAAACTCCGGGTTTATGGTCGCTTCGAAATTCGTCTGAAGTCTGATTCCACAGGTTCTGGATCAGCGTGGTATTTCTCAGTCATCCCGGTCGGTCTTCGCTGCCGTCGAATGCGACGATGGGAACCGAGGACAGCTGCTCGCCGCCGTCCCGGGTCACTCGGAATGTCTCCTGCATATAGAGGCAGTTCTGGTCGTCGAGTGTCACCACATGGGGATGTATTGAGATGATCATGTTCTCTTCGAGCACAGTTTCTACGCCCTCGCCGATGCGGGGGTGCGCCACCATGGTCATGTCGATGGAGTGTCCGGTCACATGTCCCGGCTTGACATCCAAGTCTGAAAAGGCTCCGAACACCGAGACATGAACATCATGTGCTGTGTTGCCGGCTCGCAACGAGGTCCGGGCTTGCTCGAAACACTCCTGGTACGCCTCCATGATTCGGCTCGAGAGTGGGCTCATCCCTGCCTGGCAGATCGGGCGGGCGAACTCTGCCCAGTAGCCGCTCGGCCCGGCGATCTCGATCGAATAGAGGAGAAGGTCGTCCGCTTCGACCGGTCGCACCGGGTCGGGGTGCTTGAACTCCGGTCCCGCACTTCCATGAGGACCGGAGAGCACCATGTTCTGGGTGGTGCGGGTGGTCCCGTTTCTCACGAATAGCTCCTCGGCTGGAGCGAGGATGGCCGCTTCGGTTTTTCCTGGCTCATACGCGGCCAGGGTGGTCCAGAAGCCAAGCTCGTTGAGCTCAAAGCTGGACCGCACCAGGGGCAACTCTTCGTCACTCTTGACTGCCCGAACCAGATCGAACGCTTCGTCGTAGTCGACGACATCGAAGTCGCCGTCTGCCAGGGCAACGTAATCACGCACCGGCATTGCGTAATTGAGGCCATATACCGCAATCCGTTTCCAACCACGGCCGAGGGCCAGGTCGCGCATCCAGGCGCCGGGAATGTCCGCAAAGACTTGCTCCTCGATCCAACACTCATCGTGGGCACCCACCCATCTGGCCTCGGTGGGGAAGATCGCGATCGGGTTGCCATCGAGAGGGATGACGGCATAGGCGTAGCGATGGACCATCCGAAAGCCCGACACCCAGCGAATGGCGCCTTCGAAACCGGTGTACTCGGTTCCGGCGACGATGAGAGCGTCCACTTCATCACGTTCCAGCGCTTCTCTGATCGCGCGATGACGACGGTCTATCTCGGTCTGACTCACCATGGGTTTCACTCCTCTTTGAGATTCCAGGAAGCTTCGAGCCCGCGCACCAACGACCATGCTGAGCGGTTGAACGGAGTGGCAACTCCTACCTCGTCTCCGAAACGGCATACGCCACCGTTGAGTTGGTCGATCTCGGTGGGTCGACGGGCGAGGACATCTTGAAGCATGCTGGGCTTGTGGTCGAGTGCCACCTCGATGCTCTCTTCGAGAAGGATTGCTGGGTCCTTCTCCATTTCTATCCCCATGGCGGCGGCCACGGCCTTGCCTTCTTCGATGACTCGATCCATGACCCACCTGACGTCTGAATTGAGCGCCGCCCGGCCATGTGGCAATCCGGTCAACGAGCACAAGGCATTGCTGGCCGCATTGAATATCAGCTTTGTCCATTGTGCGCCCCTGGCATCTTCGAGCGCCGACGTCTCCATACCGGAGCGGGTCAAGGTCTCCGCAAGTTGCTCCACCTCGTCGCCTGTCGCGGGCTTTGGCTCGAAAGGCCCGATCCATGTGCTGCCGGCGGTGTCCCATTGGACAACTCCAGGGCTCATCACCCGTCCCGCGGGGAATGTGGTGCCCCTGATCACCCTGGGGACGAATTCGGCGATTACCTCTTCGTTGCCCACCCCATTCTGCACCGAGCACACTGCGCCATCTGTGAAGGCGTGGGAGGTCGCTTCGATGGCTGCTCTAGTGTGCATGCCCTTGGTGGCAACGATTCCGAAGTCGAGTGCCGGTAGGTCTCGACCCGACGTGGTCGCGGTTGGATGGGAATGGACCTCGCCCACACCGGTGAGACGAAGCCCTTTCTTGTTGATTGCGGCGACATGGGCTTCAGACACGTCATAGACCCACACGTCGATGTCTTCGAGCGTTGCCAAATGGGCCGCGAACAGGCTTCCCACGGCTCCGCTTCCGATCACACCTATTTTCATGACGTCCCTATTCGATCGTCGTATGAGCGGTCGCGTGCCTTCACCAGACGATAAAGAGCACGGCTGAGGGGCACGTCCACGCCGGTGCGGTCGCCTTCTCGGACCAGGGACCCGATGATGAAGTCGACTTCGGTGCGACGGTCTGCCCGGATGTCGGCAAGCATCGAAGGGACGTGGGCATATTCCTCCGAGTCTGTTTGGCCATGTGAGACAGCTTCGGTGTTCATCTCCCATGGATCCTCGAACAAGTCGACGCCTGCCGCTTTGGCCACGGCCTTGCCTTCATTCATCAGATCGGCCACCAGATATCCGAGGTCGCTGTTGCGCTCCCGTCTGGCGTAGAGGGGGGTGTGCCCAAGGTCGGTGATCGCGGCAACTCCGTTGACGGCGCTATTGAAGATCAGCTTGGACCATTGAGCAGGTCTCAGGTCCGGAAGCACCTCGGCTTTCAGCCCGGCACGCCGGAACATGTCGCCAATCGTCTCGACTGTCGCCAGATCGGTGTCGGTGCCGTGGAAGGGCCCCATCCAGGTGGCCGTGTCCAATTCGTACTCGACGTGCTCGTCACTGTGACGGGTCCCGGACATGAAGGTGACCGCCGACACAATGGGCCAGGCCCCATGACGCAAAACGACCTCCTCGGCTCCCAAACCGTTCTGCATTGTCATGAAAACGGTGTTCTGCGGGACATCGCTCAGGGGTGCGACGGCAGCATCGAGCTGGGTCGCTTTGGGTGTGAGTATCACCAGGCCGCATTTGGAGACATCGGCCGGATCTGTCGTCGCCCTCACTTCGGCGGTGAAGTCGGACTTGCCACTAATTCGCAACCCGCGGGAGTTGAGAGCTTCGGCGTGCTCGGCTCTGCGGACCAGAACCGTGACGTCAACCACCCTTGCCAGATGACCGGCCGTCAGGCCTCCGATCGTGCCTGCGCCGACAATGGCTACCGGTTCGAGATTCATAATCAGGCGACTGAAGACATCTGGCCGGCCAACTCTCGGAGCTCATCGTCAGTGACCAGTCGATGCTGGGAGGCGCCTAGCTCTTTAACCGACGAGAGCAGCTCTGCGAACCGATCTTCGCGAACGTCCAACGCCAATTCGGCAACGCGTATCCGGATGCTGTCGATACCGCTCTTTTTGCCAAGGACGATCTCCCTGGTGGCGCCGACAAGCTCGGAGGAATACGGCTCCACCGCCTGCGGGTCGTGGAATTGGCTGGCAACAGCGCCACTTTCTCGCCGGAACAAATTGGCACCGGTCACCGGCTTATACGGCTCCAATGAATAGCCGGAGCGCTTCTGAACGAGATCCGCCACTTCGGTGATGTGATCGAAGCGGAGGTTGGTCTCGGTGCCGTACAAAGCCTCTATCGCCAGGGCAAACTCGGCGAGGTTGGCATTCCCTGCCCTTTCACCCATCCCGTTGATGGTCCCGTGGATCCAGGTGGCTCCGGCCCGTACCGCCTCGATGGCACAGGCAGTGGCGAGACCAAAGTCATTGTGCCCATGCCAGTGAATCGGGATGTCCGATCCGAGCCAGTCTCGGCACCGGCTCACCAGAAGAGCAGCTGCTTCGGGGGCTGCGATACCGAGAGTGTCCACGACGGCGATTTCCTGAGCTCCTGCCTCCACCGCCGCCCGATACGCCTCCTCCAGGAACGAGAGGTCTGCTCTCGACCCGTCGACGCCAAAGAAGCAGACAGTCATTTCCTCACTGCTGGCATGGGAGACGGAGTCGACGATCCGGCTGAGGATCTTCTCGCGGCTCAACCCATATGCGGCGAGTTTGCCGTCACTGAGAGGTGACTCGATGACCGCTGCCTTCACTCCCAGCTCAAACAGTTGTTCGAGGTCCGCAGGCACCGCTCGGGAGAACCCCCAGATCTCAGCATCAAGCCCGGCATCCATGATCAACTCATATGCGTGAACGTCATCAGCCGATACCCGGGGAAAGCCTGCCTCGATCCGATCCATGCCCACCTTGTCGAGGGCGACTGCAAGCTCCAACTTGGTCTTGGGGTCCAGAACAACGCCTACCGTCTGCTCTCCGTCGCGCAAGGTCGTGTCGTAGAGCCCCACCCGGCCCACCTGCGTGAACGGGCCGGTGTCGATCGCCTCGTCGTTGAGATCACCTGTCCAGATCTTGTCTTTGTCCATCATTTGCGGAAGTCATCCTCATATCGGTTCAATTTCTCGTTCCCGTCTGCGGTGATCAGGAAATTGTCCTCGAGACGGAGACCGCCACCCTCGGGGAAGTAGGTCCCCGGCTCGATGGCAAGGACCATCCCCTCCTCGATCAAACCAGACGCAGCCCGGTGAGGCCAGGGGGGCTCATGCGCTCTAGCTCCGACGCCATGGGCCACCGGATGCGAAGGCTGTAGATATCCGGCAGCGTCGATCTCGGCTCTGATCAACTCGTCTAACCCGCCGAGAGTCGCCCCGGGCCGTGCGTAGTCGATGGCGCGGTCGAAAATCGTCAGGAGATCGTCGAGCAGGGTGTTGTATCGGGGTGTCAGCTCGCCTACGACCATGTTCTTGGTCAGATCGTTCCAGTAGCCGTCAACACAGACCCAGATCTCGAACAGCGTTGGTTCATTCTCCACGACCACTTCGTCTTTGGTAGGTGTAAACGTGCGGATGCCGGGCCCTGACCACACCAGAGAAAATCCGCGGGCCATTTTCACTGTTCCCTCGTATCCGATCCCAAGCTGATGGACATACCCTTCCCACATCGCCCCAAGCTCGGCTGTTTTCATCCCCGCCCTGATGCGCGGTTTCACCGCCTCGAGAGCCAATGTTGCGACCTCATTTGCCATCCGGATCCGCTCGATCTCCTGGACCGTCTTCGACAGACGGGCCCTGGTCAGCAGGGGAACGGCATCGACCGGCTCCGACACTGCATCCATGAGCGTTGTGAAGTACTCGTAGGTGTACACCGTGGGCTCACCCATCATCCGATCGGTGCTCTGGCCACCCTGTGATAACTCGATGGCGACCCGGCCGGTCAACCCGCGCTCCCGCAGAACCTCGATGGTCATGTCTAATGCCCGGTTCAAGGGTGGCCGGGGGTCTTCCGGGTGGTAGAACCGGAACGGCCGCACCTCGGCATTCCAAGCCATCGCGAGCGCCTCGTCCTCCTGCGGCTCGAGCACGACGAGTGTCGTCGGCCCCTCGCGGGGGAATACCGCCATGGCGTAGCCTTTCATAGGCCAGTAGTTGGTGAGATACACCACATTGTCCGGAGCCCGCACCACCAGGGCATCGAGGTTTTCCTCCGCCATCAAGGCCCTGACGCGCTCCAGTTTGACGTCGTCAACGGGGTAACTCATGACGGATCCCTCAAGCAGGCTGTGGGGCAGGCGCTCCGTGGGCCTCTTCCCACGAAATCACCGGATTACGCAGGATCCCGATGTTCTCAATCTCGCATTCCATAACGTCGCCGGGCTTGAGAAAGTAGTCGGCAGAGTCAGGGCGGAACGCCGCCACACCCGATACCGTGCCGGTCGATACGATGTCCCCCGCGCTATATCCCATTGCCGAATAATGGGCAATGATCTCGGGAATCGTGACCGACATCTGCCCCGAGTGGGACACCTGACGGGGCTCACCGTTTACCCGAAGCTCCATGGCGAGGTTGTGAGGATCGCCCACCTCGTCCGGAGTGACAATCCATGGCCCCACCGGGCAAAAGGTATCGATCGCCTTGCAGAAGCTGAATACACCAGATTTCATCTCTTCACGCTGAATGTCCCGGGCGGTCACGTCGTTGAAGATGACGTACCCCCCGATGTAATCCTCCGCCTCATCCGGCCCGAAGTGCTTGCCGGCCTTCTTGATGACGATGGCAAGCTCCAGCTCGTAGTCCAGCTCTGACGTGAGGTGGTCGGGATATACCACCGGCGCTTCGGGTCCGATGATGGCGTCGACGTTCTGGAAGAAGACAATCCAGGGGGCGATCTCATGAGACCATCCCACTCGTTTCGACTCCTCCTCGTGCTCTCGGAAGTTGCCAGCCGTGTGAAAGAATTTCTTGGGGATTATCGGCGCCACCAGCTTCACGTCAGCGAGAGCCATTTCTGACCCGCTGGCGGCACCGGCCATTTCGAGTCCGCCCTCACCCATTTCGTAGAGGCTGCGCATATCTGCCACATTCAGCGCCACTAATGCATCTTCCCGGATGACTCCAGGTCGAGTTACTCCCGACCCGTCCTCGAAAGACACCAATTTCATCGTTCTACCCCACAGAAGTCGACAGCGGCTAGGGCATAAGAACGGGCGATGTTGACCAGGGATTCGATTGGCATTCTCTCTCCTTCTGGCCCGGGGAGGCCACTCGCAATCGGCCCGTAGTTCAGCGACGGTACCCCATACCTGCTCAAAGTGCCTGCGTCGGACCCCCACCTCACGTAGTCGAATTCCGGAGGGCCGCCATACACCTGAATATGTCCTTTGACCACCGATCTCACCAGATCATGCTCCGCGGCGATTTCAGATCCGGGAGCGGTCACGAATAACTCTCCCTGGATGCCGAAGTCGGGGAAGTTGGTCGCCAGAGACCTCAGAAGCTTGCGAAACTCCCGATCGGTTTCGACCATGGAAATGGTCGGAGGCACCCGGATATCGAGAAACAAGTCCGTTCTCATCGGCGTCCGGCTCAGACGCCAAGGGAAGCCGCCCCGAACCGCGCCAACACTCACCAACCCGCGTCGTCCCTGATAGGTGCTGCGCTCTTCCCATTCGGAGATCCACGGTCGGACCGCTTCGATGACTTCCTGCATGCGAATAATCGAGTTCTCGTCGAGTTGGCCCTCGCTGAACGCCGTGTGCTTGAACGAACCCGAAGTCGAGATCCGTGCCCACGCGGACCCCCAATGACCGAGGGCTACGCGTTCTTCTGTGGGTTCACCGAGGATGCACCCGTCAGCAAGCACTCCGTGAACCACCAGGTGGCGGGTGCCGGAGCCGTAGCCGCGGTAGTCACTGCCAGTGAATTCGGTCCCCCACTGAGCCTTCTCGATCTCACCGCAGACCCCGGCAATGACGACATCGCCCGAGAGACGAACGCCGGCGTCTCGCAATGCCCGGACTGCTTCGACGTAGCAGGCCACCGCCCCTTTCATGTTCATGATGCCCAAACCCACCAATGCATCGTCCACGATGAGTGGGTCAGGTTTGTATCCCGGCCCGGTCAGCCACGACTCATCACCTGCATACGACGTGTCGAGATGGCCATTGAACATCAGAGAGGGCCCTTCGCCGGCCCCGGCAAGTCGACCCACGGCATTGGCTCGCCCTTCCTCGACGTGTTGGAGCATTGAGTCGAGACCGGCTTCCTGCATGGCTTCGACGAGGTACTCGGCCGCTTCCAGTTCCGACCCGGTGGGGCTTGGTATCGCCACCAGATCGCTGGCGGTGCCGATCAGCCGGTCTGGGTCGACCGCATCGTGGATGAGTTGGTGAAGCTCGGAGGACATCTCGATCAACTCCTAAAAGCGGGGAGGACTTCGCTCCCGAAGAGCTCAAGTTGGCGGCCACGGTCCTCGCCCCAGAGCTCGAGCATCACATGGGTGCAGCCGGCCTCGCCGTATTCGGCTATCGCTTTGATGCATTCATCGGGAGTACCCGCGATCGGTCGGGTTTTGTCGAGGATCTCGTCGGTTACCTCTGCCTTGGCGGCGAGCCGCCCACCCCGCTCCATGGCCTCTGCGATGGGGCGAAGCTCGTCGAAGCTGAGACCCGCCTCGTTGAGGAGGGTGTCGGCGGAGCCGCGAATGTTCTGCACCTTGTTTGCCAGGTACATCCCGGCGATTTCCCGGGCGCCATCTCGTCCCTTGTCCCGGTCGGTGGGGTGTATCGACGCCACGATGGTGCATCCGATATCGACTTCATTGAGATCGCGGCCAGCGCGTTCCGCGCCGATTGCGACATTCTGTTTCGCGTGGCGGACAAAACCAGGTGTGGTGATGCTCGGTGTCAATAACCCGTCGGCAATCTCTCCGGCGGTCTGCTGCATTCTGGGGCCGGTGCCAGCCATGTAGATCGGCACCCGGTCGCGTGGCGCCTCGGTGTCCGGGGTCATCTCGGGGATCCTGGCGGTGAAAACCCTTCCTTCATAGTCCAGGGCCTCGCCGGCGAGTATGGCGCGCACGATCTCGATGCTCTCCACGATCGAGGTTCGGGGAAGGTCAGGATCCCCGATCTCGCGCATGAAGATCTTGGAAGCGCCGAAACCCAGATAGAACCTGTCGGGACCTGCCGCCTCCTGTGTCACCCGAGCATCCATGGCCACCTGAATCGGATGGCGGCTATAAGGAGAGATGATGCCCCAGCCGATCGCGATCCGATCCGTTCGCTCTGCTATCAGTGCCGACAATGCAGTGGTCGATCTGGCTTCCATCGAGTGCTTACGCCACCAGGGGTAGGCCTCGGCGAGCCAGATCGTGTCGAAGCCGGCTGTGTCCATGATCGAGGCATTCTCCAGGATCTCACGAACGGGCTCCATGGTGAGTTGCATCACGCCGATGCGAAACGGGACAGTCAACTGCGGTGTCCTGGGCAGCAGCCAAGCCAATCAGCGCAGGCTTTGATCGCCAACTCGTGGAGCCGGGGTGACTTATTCGCCAGCAGCGAGGTCTCCCCAGGCGTTGTCGATGACGAACCGCCACGATCCGTCCGCTTGTTGCCGCGCGAGTTCCGCTGTCAGCGAGCCCATCTCGATCGGGTTGCCGTCAGGGTCGGTGCCGGTTAGGGACCAGCGATTGATCAGGTAGGCGAGATCACCGACGACGACGCTGCTTTTTGTATCCAAGGTCATGGTTCCCCCCAGGTCGAGAAACCCTTGGAGCGCCGGCCCTATCTCATCGTGCCCGTGAACGACCACGCCGGGCTGCGGGATCAACGCCGCGTCCGGCTCGTACAACGCAACCAGGGCATCGAGGTCGCCGGCATTGAAGGCTTCTTCGAACTGACGATGGAGTTGTTCGGGATTCGACATGGAACGCCTCTCTTTTTCGGTCTCACCAGAACTTAGCGGAACGGTAGGGCCCGTTGGTCCGGGTTCCTAAGATGAGAGCCAAGCTAAGGGAGAGTTGCGCCGATCGAGCTTCGACAACTGGGCCAGACTGATTTACGAGTGTCTGCCTTCGGAATGGGGTGTGGCAACTTCGGCGGCGTCGGAAGCTCCCCGGAGTTCTTCGGAATGGGCGAATCTGAGGGGGAAGCGTTCGATTTGCTCGATCGCGCACTAGACCTTGGCATCAACTTCCTGGACACCGCAGACGCTTACGGGGGCGGTAGGAGCGAGAAGACAATCGGGAACTGGCTCAGAACCAAGAATCCTTCAGTTCGCGACGATCTACTCATCAGTTCCAAGGTGGGTAATCCGGTAGGCGAAGATCTCAAGTTCTCGGGTCTGTCCCGACATCACATCTTGCACCAGATCGACGCCAGTCTGTCCAGAATCGGCATCGATCATCTCGACATGTATCTCATTCACGCGCCCGATCCGCTTACTCCACTCGAGGAGACGATGGAGGCATTCGACGAGGTGGTGCGGGCCGGCAAGGTTCGCCATATCGGGGTCTCCAACCTGACGGTGGCGACGGTGACCAAATTTCTGCAGATCGGCGCGGCTCGCAAGCTTCGCCAGTTCGGGTGGATGCAGGATTCCTTCAATCTGATCGATCAGGAGGACCAGGCGGATCTGCTCGCGTTTTGCCGGGATGAGGGGCTGGGGTTCACTCCTTACAGTCCCTTATGTGGGGGCTTGCTGAGCGGGAAGTATCAATACCAGGGCGATTACCCGGCTGGATCTCGGATGACAATGCGCCCAGAGCCGTATTCAGAATTCTGGAATGAGGCCACGTTTTCCAACATCGATCGGTTGGCGCAACGGGCCTCCGACCTCGGAGTGAGCACCGCCGGATTAGCTCTGGCATGGCTCCGACATCATCCCGATGTCTCAGCGTCCATCGTCGGTCCCCGACGTCTCGAGCATTTCGGACCCGTACAAGAGGCCTTACAACTCCAACTCGATTCATCACAATGGGATGAGGTCGGTCGGCTTTTTCGCGACCAGGAGGAAGTCGAGGGATGAACGACTCGCTCAAGCCAGCGGCCCTGGTGGAAATCGAGGCCGCTCGACAACGGATCTCGGGTTCGGCCTTGCGGACGCCGCTGGTCCGGCTCAACGTTGATGATGCACCGGCCGAGATCTATCTGAAGCTGGAGAATC
>CAXMPK010000220.1:0-9532 GCA_964195405.1 uncultured Acidimicrobiia bacterium | reverse complement strand
GGGAGGTTGACAACAGTGGCTGCCTTCGCTCCTGTGTGGCTGTCGACTCGAGTCGATCTGAAACCTTCGACGCTGGCCGGATATGAGCGGATTCTCGGCAAACACATCATCTCGCGGTTCGGGCCGTTGCCGCTGTCTGCGGTCTCCCACGCTGACTTGCAGGGTTGGGTCGCTGAAATGGTTTCCAGTGGTCTTTCGCCGAACACGGTGCGCAACATTGCCCATGCGATGAGCGGACTGCTCTCCACCGCCGTCACACATGGAATCCTCAAGACGAACTCAGCCACAGACATCCAATTACCGAAAGCCAGGACCGAAGAGCAGCTCCACTTCACCCCAGATCAGGTTGGGACGCTCGCGGATGTCGTGAACCCTCGATATCGGGCGATGTTGTTAACGCTTGGTGTTGCAGGACTTCGGATCGGTGAGGCAGCAGCTTTGAGACGCAGAGCAATCGACGTGATCAGGCAAAGACTCCACATTTTCGAAGCTGTCGCCAAAGTGCAACGCCCCGGTGAACCTTCCGAATGGATCACATCGACACCGAAGAGCGGCAAGGACCGGCATGTAGCGATCCCGCGGCATCTCGCAGCGGCTCTGAATGACCATTTAACCGCCTTCCCGGGTGAGCGAGACGGGCTTGCATTCACCACCTCGACGGGACATCGAGTGACCGCTGCCTACTTCGCGAATCACATTCTCAAACCCGCACTCATCCGGTCAGATCTCGACACCAGCTTCCGCACGCATGATCTCAGACATTCGGCCGCCGCAGCGATGATACGAGCGAACCCGAACGGTGAACTGGTCCGCAGACAGCTCGGGCATGCGTCGATTAAGACCACTTTCGACTTGTACGGGCATCTCTTCCCCGATGAGTCGGATCGGCTCGCGGATGCCCTTGATGAGATCTGGTCCGCTTCTCATGCGGACCAAAAGCGGACCAAACCGCCGATCGAGCTGAGATCAATCGGGTCATAAACAACGAATACCCCAGTCAATCGCTGGGGTATTTGCATGGAGGCGACGACCGGAATTGAACCGGTGTAACGGGTTTTGCAGACCCGCGCCTAACCACTCGGCCACGTCGCCAGTGGCGGCCGAACACGACCGTCTGGAGCGGAAGACGGGAGTTGAACCCGCGACCTCAACCTTGGCAAGGTTGCGCTCTACCAACTGAGCTACTTCCGCGATGAACCCGAAATTCTAGCCAACCGTTCCCGCCAACCGAAAGGTCATCAGACGCCGGTGGATCCGAATCCGCCGCTTCCTCGACCTGTCTCATCGAGGTCATCAACCTCCACCCAGTCAACCGTAGGCATCGGGACCACAGCCAGTTGAGCGATACGGGACCGACGCTCGAATGTCACCGTCTCTTGACCGTGATTGATCAGCAAGACACTGATTTCGCCTCGATATCCGGAGTCGATGAGACCAGGCCCGTTGACCACCCCCACACCCCAACGCATGGAGTGACCGCTGCGTGGCAAGACAAGACCGGCGTATCCCTCGGGGATGGCGACCGCCAGTCCGGTAGGGATGGCACTTCTTTCGCCAGGTTTCAACACAACATCAACACGAGAGTGAAGATCGACCGCTGCATCGCCGATATGACCAGTTGTGGGAACTGGTAGTTCTGAATCAAGTCGGACAAAGCTAATCTGCATGGTGTCGTGGGACATCGGGCGGGATGACGAAGCGACTGTAAGCAGGTACACCCGATGAGTGCCACATCACGTAGTCCCAAGCATCTTGCTGCTCCTCCCCGTCATCGCTTCCGTCTGGCTTCGATGGAGTTGTTCGGATTCATGGAGAGCCCCGCCACGGTCGACAGTTGGACGACTTTCGAGCCGCCTCCAGTTGGTCAGCCTGTTGGACCACCTCGCCACGATCCCTTCGCCGACTGGACACCAACCGAAGTCGCCCAGAAACTTGTCAAAAGCAATGTCAGATGGGGTTTCATGGCCGGGATTCTCATGATTGCATTCGGTGTCACCGGCATCGGCTATTGGCTCTACCAACAGCCCACCGTCGCCACCAGGGCCGCTCATGATGAGCTCGTCGAAACCGCGGCGACTCTACAGCCGACAATCGCAGCCATTTTGGCTTTGGACTTGGCGGAGGTCGGATCCACTACATCCCAACTTGCTCTAGTCAACACCAGCGCTAGGTCCCTATTCGAAGTCGCAGGCACCCTTCCCAACACTCTCAGCAACGAACGATCAATTGCAGCAGAGATCGCCGGCCAGTCCCTCGAAGGCACACGCATTCTGAATAACGCATATGCCTATCGCTCGGCGGTGTTACCACTACTTGAAGCTCCCCAATTTGAGACTGACCCCGATGCGATCGGGTTGGACGATGCGGCGGCGGTATTCGGAATATGGCAAACTCGTTTCCAGGGTGTGGCAACCGCCCTCCCGAGCGGAATCATGGGTCGCCTAGGTGACGAGCTCTCCCTCATCTCCGGAGACCTCGATGCTCTTCAGACCAGATATCTAGATGCCCTACGGCTCGACGATCCTGAGGGCGCTGCCCTCGTCGTACACGAACTCGATTCCAGACTCGGGGATGGCGGGCTCATGCTCATCACCGAGTTCGATGAGATGTCAGCGGCTGCCAGGACCCAGTTCATGAAGGCCGCCGAGGCGATCAACCTCCTACTCGGCTGACTCCAACTCGGCCATCTCCCTCTCGAAATCGGCCGCTCCCTGGAATTCCTTGTAAACCGAGGCGAAACGCAAATAGGCAACTTCGTCCAATCGGCGAAGACGGCTGAGAACCTCGTGACCGATCTCCTCCGATGTCACCTGGGCTCCCATTGAACGCAAATGAGTTTCAACATCTTCAACGAGCGTCTGAATGTCCGAGCCCGAAACGGGGCGGGCCGCCAGAGCTGCCGAGATCCCCGAAGCAAGTTTTGGCGCAGAAAACGCCTCAAGACGACCGTTGCGCTTACGCACCATCAGCTGTGGTTCGAGCCGCTCATAGGTGGTGAAACGATGACCGCAATCATCACACTGGCGTCGTCGACGGATGGACAATCCGTTCTCTGCCGGCCGGCTGTCGATCACCTTTGTATCGGTTGCGTTACATGAAGGACAAAGCATCGCCGCAGCGTAAACCGTCACGACTCATTCAGCCGTTCGGAATAAGAAGACGCTGTGGAATCAGAAGGACCTGTCCCGGATAGATACCACTTGCAGTGAGTTCACTGGCCTCGAGTATCTCCCCGATTGCCACACGTACATCGTCACCCGGGCCCACCAGACCTTCGGCAATGGACCACAAGGTGTCACCGGAAGACACCACAAACTCAGTTGCCGGCGCTGGTGGACTTTCGGCGTCTGCGGGCCCGCCGACCAGAAGGAACACGGTCAAGATGGCGGCAAGGATGACGGACAGCCGGACGGTCGGCTGACCTGGTGCCATCTGCATTGTTTCCTCCTGATCGGACCCGCTATTTGTTGCATGACATTCGGCTTGACCGAACGTGCGTTCGATAGTGTATCGAACAGTTGTTCGCTGTCAAGCCCGAAGTCAGAGAGCAGAAAAGGACCGGGTCTCGACGACCGCCCCGACTGGAATGGGCCCATAGACATGGGGAAATTCTTCTCCCATGTCGTCAAGGTCTTCATAGACGAGGGTCTCGCCCAGAGCGGTCTGCTCGATCGTGAGGAGGATCAACCCTGTCCGGCCCTTGTAGAAGGCATCAACAACCCCCGTCAGTTGCTTCTCTGCTGAGCAATGGATGAAGCCTTCGGCCTCGAGATCGGCGGTCACATAGACATCGGTCCTGGCTGCCCATGCCTCGGGCTCGGCGACGTGAAGGATTCGCATCTTCGAGCAAGATACCTGCATCGAACACATGTTTGGGTTAATCTGTGCGAACACCAGTTCGAGGAGGAGTCAGGTGCTCACCGAGCGTCAACAGCAAGTGCTCGACTACATAAAGCAAACAGTCAACGACCGCGGTTACCCGCCCTCGGTTCGGGAGATCGGCGATGCGGTCGGTCTCAGCTCACCGTCCACCGTCCATTCCCATCTCAACTCGCTTGTCAAGGCGGGCATGATCAAGAAAGATCCCTCGAAACCACGAGCCATCATGATCATGGATGAACCCAGAGGCTCAGCAATGAACGACCGTCGCACCCGAGATATCCCGGTCCTGGGTCGGATCGCCGCCGGCACCCCCATCCTGGCCGTAGAACAGGTCGAAAACGTAATGCCACTACCGACAGAACTCGTCGGCGAAGGGCCGGTGTTCTTGCTCGAGGTCAAAGGTGATTCAATGATCGACGCGGGTATTCACCAAGGTGATCTGGTCGCCATACACAGCCAAAGTGACGCCGAGGACGGGGAAATAGTCGCTGCCCTCATCGATGGCGAGGAAGCGACCATCAAGAGACTGCGGCGGGAAGCGGGCAAGGTGATCCTGGTTTCGGAAAATCCGGCGTACGAGCCGATGGTGTTCACCGAAGGCGTCGAATTGATCGGCAAGGTCGTCAGCGTTCTCCGACGTTACCCCTGAAAGAGTATTCGGCAGGGCCTCGCAACCACGCCATTCCGTCCCGAAACTCAACCTCACCGGTACCGCCCGGAACCTCAACGTTGATGGGCCCGTCCAGTCCATCCGTCTTGGTAGCAACGAAGGCGGCCGCGACCATGCCCGAGCCACAGGCCAAAGTCTCACCCACGCCCCGCTCCCACACTCTCATCCGTAGGGCTCGGTCGACAATGGAAACAAACTCGACGTTGGTTCCGTTTTCAAACATCTCTTCGGTCTGAAGTCTTTCCCCCATTGCTGCCACATCCAGGGCAGCGGGGTCATCGACGATGAGAACCGCATGGGGGTTCCCCACATCGATCAGGTGATATCTTTCCCCATTGATGTTGGCGTGTCCAGTCACGTTTGGACGTCCCAACTGGACCTCGATTTCATTCTCCAAAACCCTCACTCCCCTGGCGCCTACCGCAGTGGCCACAGCGAAGTTGCGATCCATGGTCCATCCTTTGTCGTAGACGTAGCGAGCAACACACCGAAGCCCGTTGCCACACATCTCCGCCGGACTGCCGTCGGCGTTCCAATACTCCATGCGTACCGGATCCAGGTTGGTGACGATCAGCACGCCATCGGCGCCAACACCGAATGGGCGGTCACAGAGTTCCACGATCTCCTCTGCTGACAGCTGCATTGGTCCATCGAGCACGATGAAGTCATTGCCGAGACCTTGCATTTTGGTGAAAGAGAGATTTCTCATCTCAGGGCCTCCAGAGTCCGTGCCACCCGTTCATCACTATGATCGAACCAGGGTATCCAGCGTATCCGGGGATCTCGTTGAAACCAGGTTCGCTGTTTCTTGGCAAGTTTCTTTGTGTTTCTCGAGATAGCATCGAGGGCCTCCACAACAGGAGAGTTTCCTTTGAAGTGATCAAGAAGCTCTCGATAACCAACCGCCGCAGATGCGGTCCGCCCCAAGCGGTTTTGCAAGGTCTTGACTTCGTCAACCAAACCACCAGCTCGCATCTGCTTCAGCCGATCTTCGATTCGGTCATCGAGAACCTCTCCAGCATCGATACCCACCGCGGTGAAATCGACCTCTGACCGGTACCTGCGCAAGTCCTCCGCCTCCGCCGACATTGCGCGCTGTGATGGTGTCTCGCCGGTGAGACGAACAATCTCAATAGCCCTCAGGACCCGTCGAGGGTTACCAAGGTCAACATGGCGACCAGCCCCATCATCGACATCCACGAGTTCGGCCACCAACTCCGCGGCAGAGGTCGCTTCGAGTTCGGTCTTCAGCGTGGGGTCCGTTGGAGCGAAGCTCATCGGATCGACGAGGGCACGGAAATGGAGGCCTGAACCGCCCGTGATTAGCAGCGGAACCTCAGATCTCTCCATTATCTTCCGAGCCTGTTGTCGAAACTCGGCAACTGAGAACTCCTCCTCAGGGTAAACGACGTCGATCATGTGGTGAACGACATCACGCCGTTCGATGGAATTTGGTTTGGCAGTACCGATGTTCATCCCCCGGTAGACCTGCATCGAGTCGACCGAGATCACCTCGGCGCCGAGATGTTTGGCTACCTCGATGGCCACGTTTGTCTTGCCCGACGCGGTTGGGCCGACAATCGCGAACACTCGACTCAGACTGGGGTCCCAACCAGATAGTGCTGTGCTGCCGATGTGATTTCGACGTTGATGAACGACCCTGACGGATACTCACCTTCGACATGAACAATCTTGCCCGTCCGAGAGCGTGTGGTGGCAACCTCGGCCCGCTTCTTCGATGGCCCCTCACACAGGACACTCATTCGAGTGCCGACCAGTCTTTGATTCAACTCGTGAGAGATTCTGTTCTGAGTTTCCACAAGCCGTTCGAAACGCTCCTGGATCACCTCAGTGGGCACGAACTTGTCGGTCATGAGGGCGGCACGGGTCCCGGGTCGTGGAGAGAAGATGAATGTGAAGGCTTGATCGAATCTGGCCTCCACGACCAATTCCATTGTGAGCTCGAAGTCCTGGTCACTCTCTCCGGGAAATCCCACTATGACGTCGGTCGACACCGCGAGCCCCGGAATAATTTTTCGGGCCATCGCCAAGCGCTCCTTGTACTTGCGTCGGGTGTAGCCGCGGTGCATCTCCCGAAGAATCCGATCGGACCCTGACTGAAGGGGAAAATGGAGCTGCTCACAAACAGACGACGTTTCAGCCATCGCCAGGGCAACATCCTCCCTGAAGTCGTTGGGATGGGGACTTGTGAAACGGACTCTCTCTATTCCCTCCACATCCCCGACCCGGCGCAGGAGCTCGCCGAAGATCGGCCGACGGTGTCCGTCGATGGCCAGATCTCGACCATAGGTATCGACGTTCTGCCCGAGAAGGGTGACTTCAACAACACCGTCTCTCGAGAGACTCTCGACTTCGCGGATGATGTCGCCGGGGCGACGTGAAATCTCGTCCCCCCGCACTGAAGGAACGATGCAGAAGGTGCAGCTGTTGTTACAACCCACCTGGATAGTCACCCAGGCGGAGTGAGTCGATTCCCGACGAACCGGAAGAGAGCTGGGCATGGCCTGAAGCTCGTCGACCACCTCGGTGATGGGACCCCAATGCTCGGCATGGTCAATCAGGTCGAGAACACGGTCCAGATTGTGTGTTCCCATGACGACATCGACCCAAGGTGCCTTTTCCCTGATAAGTTCCCGGTCCTTCTGGGCGGCACACCCACCGATAACCAGAAGCATCTCAGGGTTGATGTCTTTGATCGCCTTCAATTGGCCGATGTTGCCGTACATCCGGTTGTCGGCGTTCTCCCTGATGGTGCAAGTGTTCACATACACGACGTCGGCGTTATCGAGATCGCTGGTGGCGGTCATCCCATCGAGCTCAAACTGTCCCGCTATCCGCTCTGAATCGTGCTCATTCATCTGGCAGCCAAACGTGCGAACCAGGTACTTCTTGCCAACCCGGGTCGGGGCACGCCACACCTGGTTACGGATAGTTGGCTCTGGAAGTAGGACTTGGGTCATGAGGTGAACGACCTCAACGTGCGTAATCGGTTGCCCGAAACTCCCGGATGACGGTTACTTGGATCTGTCCCGGGTATTGGAGGTCTTCCTCCAGTTTACGTGAGATCGCGCGGGAAAGCTCCCGAGCATGAAGGTCGGATACGGCGCCGGGGTCGACCATCACTCGCACCTCTCGTCCCGCTTGGAGGGCATACACCTCTTCGACGCCCGAAAACTCCAGGGCAATGCTCTCGAGACGCTCGAGACGCTTGACATAACCTTCCAGGCTCTCTCGACGAGCACCAGGTCGCGCGGCCGACACGGTATCAGCCGCCTGGACGATGACCGCGAGCACGGTTCTCGGCTCCACTTCGTTGTGGTGGGCCTCGATTCCATGGACAACGGCTGGGTCCTCATCAAAGCGTCTGGCGATCTCTGCACCAATAAGCGCATGAGAACCCTCCACCTCATGCGTAACAGCCTTTCCAATGTCATGGAGCAGAGCTGCTCGCTTCACGGGTGCCGGGTCGATGTTGAGTTCCGAGGCCAGCATCGAGGCGATGTGAGCCGTTTCCACCAAGTGGTTGAGGACGTTTTGACCGTATGAGGTGCGGTACTTGAGCCGCCCCATCAGGGTGATCAGCTCGGAGTTCATCCGAGATACACCAACTTCGACGAGCGCCCACTCCCCGGCGTCTCTGATCGATGTCTCAACCTCGGCCTTGGCCTTTTCGTGAGCTTCCTCGATTGATGCCGGGTGGATCCGACCGTCCGACACCAGTTTCTCGAGAGTGATCCGGGCAACCTCGCGCCGCACCGGATCGAAGGAGCTGACAGAAACCGCCTCCGGTGTGTCGTCAACGATGAGGTTGGTACCGGTTACCGACTCGAGATGGCGAATGTTGCGTCCTTCCCGACCGATGATGCGACCTTTCATCTCATCGGACGGCAACTCGACAACTGACACGGTCGACTCGCTGACAACTTCCGAGGCGAGACGCTGGATAGCGGTTGCCAGGATACGTCGAGCCCTCCGGTCGGCCTCTTCACGTGCCTTGATCTCGAGATCCCGAACCACAATCATTGCCTCGCGCCGAGCCTCATCCTCGACCTGTTCCAGCATCTCGTCTTTGGCTGCAGAAACATCTATGCCGGAAATCTGCTCCAGACGGTAACGAGCATCCTCCTTGAGCCTTTCCAACTCGCCCCGAGATTCCGTCAATTCGTCTTCGCGGTCGATCAGAATCGTCTCACGCTGGGCCAGGTTGGAGGCACGCTGTTCGAGGGTTTCTTCGCGCTGACCGAGCCGTGATTCGAGATTGGATAGTTCGAGTCGACGATGTGTCATCGCCTCCTCTTCACGTTCTCTATAAACCTCTGCTTTGGCCCGCCCTTCGTCCTCGGCAGACCCCAAGATGCGTAGGGCGTCTGCGCGAGCACTGACGACCAGGTCTTCGGCAGATACACCGTCGCGCTCACGGCGACGAGCGATGGACAATCGGGCAACCAGGTAACCAAACCCGAGACCGATGGCAACCCCAAGAACTGCCAGTCCTATCACCACGGCATTACTCATCGTGGTCCCTTCCCTGCGGGACCCAAAACACAGTGTGGCCGAGCCCTGAGGCCCGGCACACGAAAAGCAGCTAACTGGAAAGGGCTAATTCACCCTGATTCTCGTTCGCTCCTCCTGTACATGTCCTTTAGGTTCCGACGTTTCTGATTCAAAGCTATTTCGTGTGAGATACCAATGGTAGCCGCCCTGGGGCAGTGGCATCACTAGAAAGATCGCGAAATTCTCCGAGTGACCCCACCCACGCGCCAAATTCACATTCCGTGGCCCTTGCCCTAACTTTCGTTTTCGACAGCGTCACTCTTTTCGGGCACTTCTTCCGATTCCTCTGAATCATCGGAACTCTCGGTCATGCCAACGGCCTCGTACACTTTGGCCTGGAGTTGCATCGCCAACTCCGGGTTCTCGCGAAGGAAGCGTTTCGAATTTTCTCGCCCCTGACCCAAT
>CAXMPK010000219.1:0-7614 GCA_964195405.1 uncultured Acidimicrobiia bacterium | reverse complement strand
TTGACGGGCTCGCCACAAGGACTGTGGTACGTCGACGGCGATACCGGAGAGATGACAGAGTCACCCGATTCATACTCACGACCCGCGCCTCATGCGTGCTACATACTCGGCGTCGAGGACGACCTGGTGAACCCGGGCGGCATCATGGATCTATGGGTCCGTGAGGCCCGCATCTTCAAGTTTGGCTCCGGCGCAGGCTCCAACTTCTCCGCGATCCGCGCCGAAAACGAACTGCTCTCCGGTGGGGGCAAGAGCTCAGGCGTCATGTCCTTTCTCAAGATCGGTGACCGCGCAGCCGGTGCCATCAAATCGGGGGGGACAACACGTCGGGCCGCCAAGATGGTCATCCTCGACATAGATCACCCCGACGTTGAGACCTTCATTGACTGGAAGAAGATCGAGGAGGAGAAGGCCAAAGTGCTGATCCAGCACGGTGGTTACCCGGCCGACTTCAACGGTGAGGCCTACGCAACCGTCTCCGGTCAGAACTCGAATAACTCAATCCGTATCACCAACGACTTCGTCAAGGCAGTCGAGGACGACGACGACTGGGATCTGATCAACCGGACCGATGGGACCGTTCGCGAGACGATCAAAGCCCGCGACATGTGGAGCCGGATCGCCGAGGCCGCCTGGGCATGTGCCGACCCTGGTCTCCAGTTCGACACCACCATCAACGAGTGGCACACCAGCCCGGCCGGAGGGCGAATTCGGGCTTCCAACCCGTGTAGTGAGTATCTGTTTCTCGATGACACGGCTTGCAACCTGGCCTCGATCAACCTGGTCAAGTTCTACGACGACGAGACCGGTGTTTTCGACATAGAGGGATACAAACACGCCATCCGACTCTGGACGATCGTGCTGGAGATCTCTGTGGCCATGGCCCACTTCCCGTCGGCCGAGATAGCCCAAGGCTCCTTTGACTACCGCACGCTCGGTCTTGGATACGCCAATCTTGGATCGCTGCTGATGCGTCAAGGCATTGCATACGACTCAGATGAAGGTCGTGCCATCGCCGGGGGAATGACCTCGCTGCTCACCGGACACTCCTACGCAACCTCAGCCGAGATGGCCGAAGCTTCCGGACCCTTCCCCCGCTATGAGGAGAATCGGGATTCCATGCTCCGTGTCATCCGCAACCACAGGGTCGCGGTGTACAACGGTGACGATTACGACAACATCACCACAACGGTGGTGGGCATCGACCCCGATCATTGTCCCGACGACCTGCTGAGAGCGGCCCAGGAGTCATGGGACCTGGCCCTGGAGCGTGGCGAGACTCACGGCTACCGCAATGCTCAGGCCAGTGTGCTGGCGCCAACCGGAACCATTGGTCTTCTCATGGATTGCGACACCACAGGTGTTGAACCCGATTTTGCACTGGTCAAGTTCAAGAAGCTCGCCGGTGGCGGCTATTTCAAGATCGTCAACCAATCAGTTGCTCCATCGCTGTTGCGTCTCGGCTACGACCTCCATCAGATCCACGACATTGTCGAGTTCATCGTTGGCACCAGTTCGATTGAAGGTGCTCCTCACATCAACACCGAGAGCCTGCTGGAGAAAGGCTTTGACTCTGAGGACGTGATCAAGCTTCAGGCGACCTTGCCTGGCGTCTTCGAGTTGAAGCACGCCTTCAATGTCTTCACCTTTGGTGAGGACACCCTGCAACGTCTCGGCTTCACCGTCGACCAATACACATCCTGGGATTTCGACCTCTTGGGTGCGTTGGGTTACACCCGATCGGAGATCACCGAAGCCAACGACGACATATGCGGTCGCCAGACCATCGAGGGTGCGCCACATGTGAGAGATGAACATCTCGAGGTATTTGACACTGCCAACAAAAACGGCAAATACGGCAAGCGATTCATCCACCACAACGGTCACATCAAGATGATGGCTGCTGCCCAACCCTTCATCTCAGGTGCCATTTCCAAGACGATCAACATGCCCCACGAGGTGACGACGGAGGACATCGAAGAGGCTTACAACCTCTCATGGGAGCTCGGCCTCAAGGCAATGGCTCTCTATCGAGATGGGTCCAAAGCAGCCCAACCCCTCAACTCGACCGCAGACGAAGGCGAGCACAGCGAGGACGAGCCGGCGGAGATCACAGCAGCCGTCGAGCAGGAGAAGGCGATCCACTGGGGCAACCTGCCGGCGGGTATCTCACCTACCCAGGCTTATGCCCAGGGGATGCAGCCGCCGCGCTTCATGTTGCCTGCGCGTCGAGCTGGGTACCTTCAGGAAGCGCGTGTTGGTGGCCACAAGGTCTACCTGCGAACGGGCGAATACGAAGATGGGACCCTCGGCGAGATCTTCATCGACCTGGCCAAAGAAGGGGCAACTCTCAAGGGGATCCTCAGTTGTTTCGCCATCGCAGTGTCGAAGGGTCTCCAATACGGAGTGCCACTGGAGGAATTCGTCGACACCTTCACCTTCCAGACCTTCGAGCCCCGAGGGATGGTCGAAGGCCACGAGAACATCAAGATGTCCAACTCGATCATTGATTATGTGTTTCGCGCATTGGGTGTCGAATACCTGAAACGGGACGAGCTGGCGCAGGTGCCACCCAATCGTGATGGCGAACTGGTAGCACCCGCCAAGGGGATGGCTGTTGAGGCCGGTGTTCAACTCGACCTGAGCGATGCGGCTGCGGAAGGTGACGTCGATGTGATCCAGAGAGCTGCCGAATTCGTCGAGTCGCCGAACGACACGGTGCCCTCACTGGTGCCAGAGAAGGAATCGGCCACGAAGGCGCTGGCCACCGTGGCAACCGGCGAACAGTCAGCCGTAGCGGATGCTGCCCTCGCCGGAAACATGGGCGACGCCCCGGTGTGTTCCAACTGTGGTCATATGACCATCCGCAACGGCAGCTGCTACGTCTGTCTCACCTGTGGAGATACCACCGGCTGTAGCTGATGCCCCGACAAGTTTGATAGCCAGCAGGTGTCGCTGAGCGACACCTGCTGGCTACGGCAACGGGAACCAACCAGACCATCACGGCGTCATAGGGACGGTCCACCTGAAAGGTAGAGCTGTCGATGACTGCCCATAACCCACCCGCTCCGTCGTCCAAAACCCCAATAGTGCTGGGGATACTCGCTACCGCTTTTGTCGCGGTTGTCCTCGGCGCTGGTGGATTCCTCTACGCGGGCTTGTCACGTGTGGTCGACGCGATACCCACGGTTGATGATTTTGCTGCTGCGGTGGCGCCCGAACCGTTTCTGGAGATCAGCCCGGCGGTCGTGACATCGGTCCAGGAGATGGCACAGCTCACAACCGTCGAGATGACCGAATTTACCATCGTCGAGAAGGGCACCGACCAGGGCTGGCTGCAATGGGCCCGTGGTGACACCGTCCGACTCATGGCTGTGGCCGACATCGGCGCAGGTGTTGATCTGGCCAAGGTGAGCACTTCCGACTTCTCGGTCTCCGAGCAAGGGGGGGTTGAGCTGATGGTGCCCAAGGCCGAAATCCACTACATCGCTGTTGACCATGAGGCCACCCAGATCCTCGAACGGGACAAGGGCCTGTTCACCAAAGGTGACCCACAACTCGAAAGCGAAGCACGTGAGATTGCCGAAACGGTTCTCGTCGACTCCGCCCTCCAATCCGGAATACTCGCCGAAGCTGAGACAAGTACTCGCATCGCGTTGACGAACCTGCTGAAAGGGCTCGGCTACACCGAGGTGGTCGTCACCTTCGGTTAGGGCACAACCTCCACCTGGCGAATAATTAGTCGACAGGACGCCGGTCGGACTGTTATCACCCTACCAATGGGTGCACCGAAGAAATACCAGTACACGATTGACCTCGCACAGATTGGGCCGACAGGATCAACGCACGATCTGGCTTTGCGTTCCATAACCCGCGACGATCACCACGCCCTGGCGACGCTGATGCTGGACGCCTACATCGGAACAATCGACTACGAAGGGGAAGGTCTCGAAGAGGCAAGAGAGGAAGTGGAGTCGTTCCTCGAAGACCGACCACTTCTCAACCATTCGTTCGCCGTTGTTGAAAACGAACATCTGCTGTCGGCCTGCCTGCTAGCCACTTGGACCGATGGCAACCCTTTCATCGGATACGTCATGACTGACCCGGACCACAAGAATCGGGGGCTCGCGAAAGCCTGTCTGCTTGAGTCATTGAGCAGCCTTGCCGCAGCCGGTGAAGCCACCGTGAACCTCTTCATCACCGAAGGAAACAAACCTTCAGAACGACTCTTCACCAGCATCGGCGCACACAGAGTGCCACTAGACAACTAACTCGACCCACGCCCACTGCCCACCGACCAGTCGAGCGTGCACAACGGATCGTTTTCCGAACCGTCTTGCTATAGCAACGACTTAGAACGGGTCACGGCGTCGCCCCACATTCGTTCCATGTACCGCCGCACTTCGTCAGCCCCACGATTGTCAAGGCGGTAAATACGCTTCACGCCATCGGGTCGGCAGAGTTCACCGGCATCGGAACCGCCGAGAAACCTTGGGTCCTGTGGACACCGAGCCTCAGATCTCAGATTGAAATGCACAAAGACGAAGACATCGACCCACCGGTTCTCGTGTGCACGGTGGGTAAGACGGTTCTCCACTACGACCTGAGGATCATCGACGACCTCCACGCAATGTTGAAAGAGAACGGCGACTGGGTTGAACTTGGAAATGCCGACGAGCAGAAACCCGCCAAGGAGGGTTCGGTCGAGGGCTGGGCACGCTCAAACGACAATCCCGTCGGCGGCTGGTATGGGCTCAAGAAGGGGCTACGTGGACGAGTTGGCAACTATGTGCCACCTGTACTCGAGGCCCTCCGCCTGGCCGAAGTCGAACACAACGCCCGCGGCAACAGGATGAGGGCTCTCTAGTTTTTCCAACAGCGACCTAGGCAACCCTCTCGAACACCACCGCTTGCCACGAGATATCGTTGGACCGATGACGGACTACAAATCCGTTGTCGATGGCAACTTTCTCGATTTCATCGGGCGGATAGACAAAAGCGCGAAAGTCGCACCCACGTATTGCCCAATACTTGTTTCCCAGGCCGAAGAATGTCTTGGTCCACAATCGGCCCCGTGGAAACACCAGACCTAGATATCCATCGGCCTTGGCGACCGCCGCGTTCATCATTCGCTCCATGAATGGGTAACAACAGACCACCCGGTTCAACACAACAATGTCAGCGGAGTCCAGCTCGTCTTGAACCTCGACAAAGTCGCCGAATTGCCTGGTCATGCGGTCGGCGAAGCCTTCGTCTTCGGCCAGTTTTTCGGCAACAACCTCGTATGCGTCGGAAAGCTCGACGTTGAGAGCACGATCCACGCCGGCCTTGAGAAGTTCGACCTGAAGGTCACCAACGCCGCCCCCTACTTCGAGCAGGTCGGCTCCAGCTATCTCCTGAGTCTTCAAATACTCGACTATGTCGACTGCCATCGGATCGAGACCTCGCTTGCGGTAGTTCTTCAGCTGTCGATTGGCCTCTTTGGTGTTGAAGAAGCGGCGATAGGGAACGGGGTCACAGCAGTTGGACATGACAGAACCGTACCCTTCAGACTTCGTGTCGAAGCTAGGGGTTCTAACAGGCCACCACGCTCGCTGAGTAGGTGTAGCTTCGCCCCAGGGGTGCCCACCCCCGAAAACCCACCTGCTGGCTACCAAACTCTTACCCCCGAGGCGATCGTCGACAATCCTGACGCCGTGATTGACTTCGTGGTCGACGTGTTAGGCGGGACCGTCAAGGAACGCATCGAGCACAACGGTGGTGTTATGCATGTCGAGTTGATGATCGGCGACTCGATGCTGATGCTTGGGGGCGCCCACGGCGGAGTATCCGTCCTTCCCGCTCATGGCCCATGTCTATGTCGATGACGTCGACGTCACTTTCGCCGCGGCGATCGGCCAGGGTTGCGTCAGCACTCAGGAACCGATTGACCAGTTTTATGGCGATCGCACCGCTGGCATCGTCGATTCTCAAGGCAACGTCTGGTACATCGCCACCCACATCGAAGATGTCTCATCCGAGGAAATTGAGCGCCGAGTGGCGAGTCTCTAAAAGAGGGCCGAGACCAACCAGAATATGGTCATGCCGGCGATCAGAGTGAGAATGTGGTTGCGTGTCTTGTAGGCGACAGCACCGCCAACGACCAGGCCGGCTGCTTCAGGAAGGCCGACGGCCACGTTGCCATCACTGTCGATCAGAAGTGCCACGGTCAACGCCGAAAGAACGGCAGGCGCCACATACTGGAGAGAGTTGAGGATGGTCGGCGGAATCTCACGATTTGCCAGAGTGATGATGAAGACGGCGCGACTGGCGTAGGTCCCCAGCCCTACTGCGAGAACGGCGACGACTTCAGGCATCGGACTTCACCCTTTCGGCAAACGTCCCTGCCAGCACTCCAACGAACGCTCCCACCAGGAGGCCGCCACGATTTGGAAGTCCGGCGAAAAGGAAGGTGAAGCCGGCGCCTGCCAATGCGGCGACCAGCTTGGGACTCTTGTCTATCCCCATCACGACCAGACCAACGAACAGGATGGGCACCGCAAATGCGAGATTCCACTCACCCGGAATCACCGGTCCAACGAACAGACCGATTGCGATAGTCACCTGCCACATACTCCAAAAGAAGGCTCCGACGGTGAGGTAGTAGGTCCGCCAGGTCTTCGGATCATCGTCGAGCCGGAGCATTACGAGCGCGAAAAGCTGGTCAATCAGCACATATGGGCCTACCCAACGAAACCACCTGGTTTGCTCTTGAAACTTTGGAGCCAGCGCCGCCGAGTACATCAGGTGACGAGCATTCACCACAATTGCGGCGGTGACCGCAGCCGCCACCGCCGTGCCCGATCCCAACAATGCAATAAGAGTCAGCTGGGCTGCACCACCATAAATGATCCAAGCGGTGCTCCAGCCGAGCAGCGGATTCATCCCGGATTCGGCTACAGCAAGTCCGATTACCAGCGCGAACGGGATCGCCGGCACATACAACGGCAACGCGTCGGTGATAGCTTGCTTGACGACTGACCGGTCCACAGACATGAGCGAAGCAGCGTACGACTCCGTCTGGTTAACCGGGCTGTGTGTGCGGGCGCACGGCTAGCCGACGTCGATCTTCACTGTCTCCAGCGCGATCTCAACCATTTCGTCGAACGTCTGCTGACGCTCCTCTGAACTAGTGGACTCACCCGTGCGGATGTGGTCCGAAACGGTGGCAATCGTCAGGGCCCGGCCACCCTTCTCGGCTGCCACTCCATAGAGACCAGCAGCCTCCATCTCCACAGCCATGACCCCCATCGCCTCCATTTGGTCGAAGGCCTCCCCGTCCGGGTTGTAGAAGAGGTCAGCCGAATGGACGTTTCCGACCTTTACCGCAACTCCCTTGTCCCCGGCAGCCTGTTCGGCCGCTTTGAGCAACCAATAGTCGGCGATGGCTGCAAAGTCATGCCCACCGTACCGAACCCGATTTACCAGAGAATCTGTGCAAGCACCGATGGCAAGAATTACATCCCGAATCTCGACCGAGGGAAGGATCCCTCCGCACGAGCCGACTCGAATCAGTCTTTCAACGCCATATTCGGTGATCAATTCTGTTGCGTAGATCGACGCCGACGGGATACC
>CAXMPK010000218.1:0-7536 GCA_964195405.1 uncultured Acidimicrobiia bacterium | reverse complement strand
CCGAGAAGACCCTCGAAACCAGAAGCGTCGGCGGGAAACGATTCCACACCCAACAGTCCACCGTTGTCGTCAATAGCCGCTGCCACATGGACATCAGCATGGGTGTCGACACCACCAGTTACTCCTACGATTCTCATGGCCGCCCCTTTCGTATAAGGCCAGAGGGGTGGCAAACCACCGGAACGGCGGACGTGACCCGACCGAACTGGAATTAGCAGTTCAACCGGCGAACACCGCCCGACCGGTGGAAACCACACCAGCCGGAAGTATCACTCCCAGCCGGTTATGGGCGGCTCAAAAGCTCATTTCAAGGGGTTGTTCGATCTCGAATGTGAGCTTGCCGGGTCCTTGAACAAAGCCTGCTCTGACTCCCCACGGCATGTCTTTGGGTTCATCGACGCTGACGGCCCCTTTGCCGATGACTCGTTGGAAATCTCTGTCGCAGTCGTCGCTAGTGAAAGCAATAGTGGAGGGAATGTCCTCTTCGGCATCGTTGACGACGAGTTGTGTTGAGCCAAAGATGAACAGGGACATTTCATGGTCCTCAGTGACCGGTGACGAATTCCACACCTTCTCTAACCATTGGACGGCTCCTGGACGGTCACTAACAAACACATGAACATGAGCAATCTGGGAGTCCTGCATTCAGCATCCTTCGATTTAGTGGGTACAAAACCGTACATTCGCACCAGCATCCCAAGTCATGGCTCCTTAGCTAGACGCACGCGCATAACGGCACTTAGGTACGCCTGCTCCCGGCGTCATGAGCCGCCACCGGTTATGGGCGGGGCAGCGCCTGCCCCTGCGACGTTTTGGTGTGAGCGTCGGTCTCGCAGCCAGCACTTCTTGAAAGAATTTCCCGCTGTTGCAGGGACAGAGATCGTTTCGTCCGAGCTTCTCGATGAGTTCCCCACCGTGCCGGCACATTGCTCCGACCCACCCGGGCCCTGTCAGAGCAGCAGTAGCGTTCCAGCGAAGCCAATCACTGTCCAGAGACCGGCTAGTCGCCCTCCTTTGTTGAAGGCGAAGGGCATCAATGAGTTTGTGAGCATTGCCAGTATTCCGCCTGCGGCTACTGCGGCTGCACCTGCACCGGTCGCGCTACTGAAATTTTCGCCGATCAGGAACCCACCTAGTGCGGTGATTGCGCACACCAGGACAACAGCACCCCACATTGAAGCTGTTTTCCACATCGACCATCCACTGGCGGCGAGTGATGAGGAGGGGGCGAGGGCTTGGGGAACGTTCGAGACCCACACTGCAGCGACGAAGGCGATGCTGATGGGGTCTCCTGTTGTGACGGCGATACCGAAGATGAGCGATTCGGGGACACCGTCGACGATGGCACCAACCACGATTCCTAGGGGATTGTCCGGATCGTCGCCACCAAAGCGGGCTTCGACCGCGCGGTCGGCGAGAATGAAGATTCCGGCGCCGACGACGATCAGCACCGCACTGCCTAGCGTGGCTAGGTCGGCGGCTTCTGGGATCAGGTCGAAGGCGACGGCGCTGATCAGCGCCCCCGCACCGAACCCGGCGAACCCGCCGATGACCTTGGTGCTGAAGCTGACCCCATAAACGATGAGACCAGCAATCAGTAGTGAGGACTGGGCAAGAGCTGCGAGCAGGATGGCCTCTATTGCCAGCGGGAACTCCTCAGTTCGGGCACGTCAGGCTAGCGGTCGACACATCTGGGTCTATTTCACTCTTATTTAACGGCTGTGATTGCAGGGGGTCGTTGCATCACTCTTCGGGAAGAGTTGTGGTTTCTCGATTTGGATGTGTGTTGTGGAACGGTTGTCGGAGTTGGAGAAAGCTGAGGTTTGGGATCGGTTCGAGGCGGGTGAGTCGCAACGGTCGATTAGTCGTCGGTTGGGTAGGTCGCCGTCGTCGATTCGGACTCTGCTGTTGGGTTCGGGGTTTCGTCGACCGGTGCCCGGTCCTGAGTGGTATTCGCTTCGGTTGGCTCTGACCGAACGCGAAGAGATCAGTCGAGGGTTGGCTGCTGGCGAGTCGTTTAGGTGGATTGATTCTGGTCTTGGGCGGGCTGGGTCGACGGTGAGCCGGGAGGTGGCAGCCAACGGCGGACGGTCACCGAGGCCAAGGCGGGCAAGCTTCAAGAGGACGAATCGTCGCCCATTGTCGGGGTGTCCGGCTCACAGGGGGACTCCAGGCCGACAGCGAGTACGTTGTGTGCCATGACTGGGCCTCGGTGGACGGAAATGAGGGCTCTCACCCGTCACCAAGCGGCATCTTTGTGGGGTAGCGACGTTCCGTCGGCGGTCGGCGTCTACGTATGGCTCAGGGATGATTCTCCTGTCTACTCAGGTCGCGGTCATCGGCATGTCGTGGCGGTACCTTTCTGCGAGAGAGTGCTGTTGCACGCGCTCATGGAGTACGCATCCCGTGGTCTTAACGATTAGCAGCGCGATTCCGAGGCCTGCGCCGAGTTCCAGCGCGGTCCAGGCGGTGTCATCGAGGACTCGGGGTACGTTGTCCTGGGCGACGTTGACATCGACACGACACGATGACCGTTCCCATCGATCTCGGTATCTGGCAGACCGGCCAGAGGCTAGACCTCCACCTCGACGAGCCGACACCGGTCGGCGTGTTTCTCGGCGACCTGGTTCGTCTGCTCGGCTTGCCACGTCGCGCCTGGGATGGGCAGCCGATCGACTACTGGCTCCACCCAAGAGACGATGGCGCCCGGCTCGACGAGACAGTCAATCTGAACGAGGTCGAGGTGTCGCAGAGCGGCCTCGTCCTGGCTGCGTCGCAGTCGGCGCTCGACATTCGCGTTGAGCTCGATCGGCTGGTCAAGGGCATCAACTTGGACATCCGCAAGGCGATCGACGAGGAGATCGAAAGGGGAATTGGCGACGTCACGACGGCAACCACCGGTGAGTTCACTGCTGTTATCCGGGATGTCCGGGAGCAGGTGACCCGCCGAGTCACAGACCTCATCCCTACGGGCCGAGAAGGGGTGAAAGCTCAATTTCTTGCCGCGGTCAGGCTACGGAAGATGGCAAGGACCGACGCTTTGGTCGAGTATCAGGACGCCGTCGAGCTCGGCCTCGGCCGGGCAAAGAGCTACGCCAGAGGTGCGTGGCGGACATTCAGTGGTCTCGCCGCGCACACCGGTGCAGCAGGAGTCGCCGGGACGGCCGCGGCCGCCGCTGCAGTAGTGCTGGTCGCGGCCGTCCCTGACTCGCGGTCCCAAGGGAGAGGACGGCAAGCCTGGAGAGCCCGGAGCAACCGGAGCGCCCGGAGCGAACGTGACCGTGATCTCAGAGGTGACAACGACTTCCACCGAGCCTCCCACCACCACCACGCTGCCCCTGCGCACACACCTGGTGGTCGCTGGCGACACCCTGTGGGAGATCACGACTATCGAGTGCAAAGAACGTCCACTGCTCAAAGACTTCATCGAAGACTTGCTGGCGATCTGGGTGGCCAACATTCAGGAAATTGGCAGCGATCCGAGCAGCATCGATGTGGGCCAAGTGCTGACGCTCCCGTGTGATTCGCCCCCCTGACGGCAACCGTCAACGCATGCCGAAGACGCGACTCCGTCGACTCCACAAACTTTGTCAGGGCAATGCTGACGGTCGGTCAGGGCGGTCCAAGGGCCTATTGGATTTTTTGCTGGGATAGGGGCCGCTGAACCCGGACACATCCTGCGCGTCTGAGAAGCGGCCACATTTCGCTCTTGGTTCTGGATTAGGGGACGCCAACCCGGACAAATGCTTTCGCTTTTGGGGTAGGGGCGCCTGAATCTGGTCGCGCCTCCCGCCGGGCCCAAGGGGCGTTGCGGGATCCGATTCTGGGACCTTGAGTTGCCCCTCGGCCGAGCGCAGACGTGTGTTCACTCAATGCCTGCAATGACTTCCCCCCACGCGGCCTTTTTTCAGTTCCTGACTGACTTCAGGTGCTAGCGTTCGAATGTAGCGGAGTCGCATCGCGAGACCTCCGGCGCTGACACTTCGTGGCCCATCAGAAATCTCCCAGCTCCCGCGTAACTCCGATCCTAGGACTCGAAATCACCTCGACGACACCGCACAAAACGGCACTTTTGTGTGGGATATCGGGTACGTTTACTTGGCTGATGACCGAACCCGTTGAGGTGACCGGTGGATGAGCAACAGGCCCCTACGGCTCCTTATGTGGGTGAATTTCGTTATGTGTTCTACGCCCCGACCGCCAAGTATCAAGCAACGCTGATCTTCTATAGAGATGTCCTCGAGTTTCCCGTCGTAGGCGGTTTCAGCTATGGGACGTACTTTCAAGCGTCCACTGGAACTATTGAGGTCATCAATGACCCCGGTACTGAATCCTTACGAGACATCCTCTTCGAATCAGATACTTCCTATCAGCCGTATCGAGGCGGGTTCTTGTTGGTCGAAGTCGAAGAGCTAGAAACCTTGCGTAGCCGGATCGAGGGGGCCGGTCACCAGTTGATACAGGAACCGCGGGAATGGCCTTGGCGATTCGAGGACTTCAAAGTCGAGGACCCTTGCGGCAATCTGCTCTGCTTTTTTGTCCGGCTTCCAGGATGGGAAACCCACCACAGCTAAACGTCGAGCCAGGCGTACGTAATGCCGGTTATGGGCGGGTCAAACGACGGATCTTTCGTATAGAACATCGACCACTTCGGGTGGGTCGTTTGGGAGTATCCAACCTGGTATTCGCTGCCAACCTCGTCGTTCGTACATACTTCTCGCACGGCGATTGGCTTTCAACACCCAGAGGTCGAGCCGTGTGGCGCCCCGCCGCTGGGCTGCTTCGAGGGCGGCGTCGTGAAGACGACTTCCAATTCCGACACCCCAGAACTCGGGTACAACATACAAGCGATCTAGCAACATTTTGGCTGGAACGGTCGTGTCTGACCGCACGACCACGCACCCGACAACACACTCCCCAGCTTCCGCAACAGCAACACTGGCATCGGCGTCACACAACAACTCCGACCAGCGAGGACGGAGCGAATCGAGAGTCGGAGGTGCCGAAGTCGGAGGAAAGATTCCCATGAATCCGGTCATGGCTGCCCTGAGATGAACCCGTACCACTGCATCCAGATCAGTAGACACACACGAACGGATCTGGACCTCTTGATTGTCCCGTTCCACCATTGACATTGTCGCGCACATAACGACACTTATGTACTCCTGTCCGAAGGCATCACAGACCGCACATAATGGCACCGGTTATGGGCGGGGCTTCTTACGGTGCCGGTTTGGTGTGTGGTTCCTAATTTCACACACTTATGGCCGGTTGCCAGGAGATGTGGCGTTGTTTACGCACCGGACGTGCCGTCCGACGTCCCCAGGGACGTCCAGAGTCGACCAAGGGCCAGACAAGAGACATGGTGATGATCTCGGAGCGTCCCGCTGAGGTGGAGGACCGGGCGGTGCCTGGCCATTGGGAAGGTGAACTGATCCTCGCCAAGACCAGACCGCTATCGGCACTCTGGTGGAACGCTGGTCCCGCTATGTGATGCTCTTCCCCCTTCCGGATGGCAAAACCGCCGAAGCTGTCCGCAACCAGCTAGCCGCCACCGTCCAGCGGCTCCCCGACCACCTCTGGAAGTCGCTCACCTGGGATCAAGGCCGAGAAATGGCCCAACACGCCCAATTCACCATCGACTCAGGCGTCGACGTCTATTTCTGTGATCCCAAATCGCCCTGGCAGCGCGGATCCAACGAAAACACCAACGGACTACTACGCCAATACTTCCCCAAAGGCGCCAACATGAGACTGCTCACCCAAGAAGAACTCGACCAGGCTGCACACTCCCGCAACCGACGGCCTAGCCAAACCCACCCGATGGAAGACACCATCAGACAAACTCGCCGAAACGATGCAATGACCACCTGACATCGCACGGGTTATGGGCGGGCGGTGAATATGAAGCCCGGGCGGCTGTCGCTGGGTTGGGGGTTGGCTCCTCTAGCGTGCGGACCATGCTTGCGATTACTCGCTACGCCAACAGCGGCGGGGTTCACATTGCCTATCAGGCGATAGGCGACGGACCTCGGGATCTGGTGTACCTGCCTGGCTTGTGGTCGCATGTTGAACACTTGTGGCGAGATCCGAGCATGACCAGATTTCTGGACGGTCTGGCATCGTTCTCGCGGCTCATAATCCTCGACACTCGCGGTTCTGGATTGTCAGATCGCACTGCTGGATTCCCGCTGTTGGAAGACCAGATCGACGACGTTCTGGCGGTAATGGATGCGGTCGGCAGCGAACAGGCGACGCTCTTTGGGGTATCTCAGAGTGGGCCGCTCGCTTTGTTGATGGCTGCGACCCATCCTGATCGAGTGACGCAGCTGGTTTTGTACGGCAGCTTCGCCACGGCTCGGGTGGCTGAGGATCATCCGTGGGGGAGATCAAAGGAGTGGGTGGAGGCGTACCTGAAGCGGGCCAACCAGGAGTGGGGTTTCGGCACAGATACCGACCTTGTGGCACCATCTCGGCAAGGGGACCCGGCCTTCCGAGAGTGGTGGGCGAGACTTGAGCGCTATTCGAACGCACCCGGGGATGCCATGGCGTATATCCGTTCTCACTCCGAGGACGACGTACGTGCCGTGCTGTCTGCTATCTCGGTGCCGACTCTGGTCATGCACAGGCGCGACGACCGATATCGACCATTCGAATTGGGCCAGTATGTGGCCGACCACGTCCCGGGCGCCCAGCTCGTGGAACTGCCGGGCGAAGACCACTTGCCATACCTAGGTGACACTGAGTCAATCCTGGCCGGAGTCGAGGAGTTTGTGACCGGCTCCAGAACAGGAAGGACGGCCCAGCGAGTCTTGGCGACCGTCCTATTCACCGACATCGTCGACTCCACAGGAGTTGCCTCGACATTGGGCGACGCCAAGTGGATGGAACTACTCGACCAGCACAACCGCCTCGTTCGAGAGGAACTGGCGAAGTTTCGGGGCCAGGAAGTCAACACGGCAGGCGATGGTTTCCTAGCCACGTTTGATGGGCCGGCCCGGGCAATTGACTGTGCGGTATCGATTCGTGACGCCCTCAAACATTTAGACGTGCACATCCGAGCCGGCATCCACACTGGCGAAATCGAGGTCATTGGCGATGATATTGGTGGGATCGGAGTCCACATCGGAGCACGAGTCGCCGCTCTCGCAGGTGTCGACGAAGTGATGGTGTCTCGGACGGTCAAGGACCTTGTCGCTGGATCTGGGACACAATTCGCCGACCGTGGGAACCATCAGCTCAAAGGCATTCCGGAACAGTGGCACCTATACAGCGTGAGCACATGACGGCACTTGTATGCGATCTGATACCAGCGTGCAGCCTGACCGTTTGTGAGAATTCGGTTACTTGAATTCGAGGGTCATTGAGACGTTGCGTGCCAAGGTGTCGCCTACAGGGGACGACTGTTCGCAACGTTCAACCAGATATGCGATCTGTTCGGGGGTGGCATCTGGTGCGTCGAGGATCACCTTGTAGGAGATCTGGTCGTATCCAGATCCGGGTTTGTTCTCCAACCCGATGTAGGACTGAACGTTG
>CAXMPK010000217.1:0-1762 GCA_964195405.1 uncultured Acidimicrobiia bacterium | reverse complement strand
GAGACAAAGCGTGCCTCATCGAAATGTCCAACCTCGACGGCGACTTGTTTGACAGCTTGACCCGGTTTGAAGAGGACAACCAGTCGTTTGGGGATGACAGCGATGATCCGTCCGAAGAGGACATGCTCCGCGCCTGGGAGGGCTACTGGGTGGGAACGTATGACATCCAACTCGAACACATCGACCTACTGGCCGATGTGGTTGCGCCCTCGGGGTTCACGAAAGCCCACGACGACTAGTCTCGGCCTACAGGGCACTCACCCTGCACATCAAGGCGACCATCGGAGAGTTCTCGACCCTCGCCGAATGGGACCTGTTTTTGCAGTGGCTGTTCGGTGAGGTCGAGCCACCTGCCGACTTTGAGGTACTCAACACGGTCTATGTCGAGTCGTGTAGGTATCTCGAACGGGCTGGCATTGAAGCCGGATACGAGTCCAGCCTCAGCTGTCCCGAACCTCCTCCAGAAGCTGTAACAATCGATGTTCAGGTCGGTGGCCCATGGGCGGCCAGTACCAACCCGCTCCCTTCAGGAGACCTCGTTGTCGATCTGGCGTTGACCAACGTCGGCGACGAGACCATCCGACTCGCGGTAGTCATCATTTTCGAGGGCGATCCAACAGCACTGCCGGTTGTAGACGGAATCGTCGACCTGCGCAGAAGCGGGATAACCGAGATCGGTTTCACTGCTTTTGGTCTCGTATATCCCGACGATCGTGACAGCGAAAACGCTCCGACACCGGTAGCCCCCGAACTAAGACCCGGAGAGACGCTGACCGTCACCGAGTTTCTCAGTTCGAACATCATCGTCATCTTCGACAACCGGCCAGGAGAATACGAAGCAGGCAACTACATCGTCATCGAACAGGAATGATATTCCACAGACCTCGACGATCAACGATCAGCTTTATGCATGGTTCGTTGTCCGCACATAACGGCTGCCGGCTCAAGGGGCCCGCGATCCCGTCTTGTGAGCCGGTTCGGTGTCAAGCCATAGCAGTCCATGTAGCCATCAAAGAGACGTCTCAACTCTCCATGCTCTCTCAGATGAATCTATCGCGCCTCACCAGTTGCTCGCGCCAACACGATCCCCCCACCTAAGTGCCGTTATTTGCCGGCACCGATCGGGGGAGGCGGGTGGCCGGTTATGCGGTGCCGTTCCCGACCGCTCGGGGTTTCCAGAGGAAGAATTCTCGAACAGCTCACGATCCCGGTAGCTTTCGCCAATGCCAAATCACTTCAAGGCGATCGTCGGCGTGACCCTGATCGACGGAAATGGCGGGCCCCCGAAACCTGACTCGACGATTCTTATCGAAGGACAACGGATCGTGGCGGTTGGTCCAAGCTCTGGTGTTGCGGTGCCGGACGATGCCGCAACCATCGAGGGTGCCGGCAGGTATATGACCCCAGGGTTTGTTGACAGCAACGTCCATCTGAGTCTCTACGGCGCTCAATTCAAAGAACGCAAGGAGAACGCGGTGTTCTTCTATGAACGGGGCGTCGAGATTGCACTCGAAGCAGCACAAATGCATCTCAAGCATGGGGTTACTCACGTGCGGGACAGCTACGGTCAGCTGCCGCAGTTGATCGAAGTTCGGGATGCTATTGCTTCTGGGGCTGAGATCGGACCCAGGTTGCAGGTAGCTGGCAACATCGTCGGCTGGGGCGGCCCATTTTCGATCACCTTCGCTCTGATCCCCGAGGACGACTTATCACTTTGGGAGGAGCAGTTTTCGGATCACATCGCCCAAGGTGCTGGCGAAGA
>CAXMPK010000216.1:0-1889 GCA_964195405.1 uncultured Acidimicrobiia bacterium | reverse complement strand
GGTAACCCCGAGATCGTCGAAAAGACACTCAACCAGCGCCTCCACGGCCTCAACGGCATAACCCTTGCCCCAATGCTTGGTGGCAAAGGTGTAGCCGACTTCGGCGGTCCGTGCCTTCTGGCCCAGGTGAAGAGCAAGATCGCCAAACACTTCCCCGGTGTCGATGCCGCAAACCACGGCCATCCACCACTCATCGTTCTCAGGCCCATCCATCGCCACCAACTCCGACACAATCTTCTCCGATAACTCCATCGGATAGGGAAGACTCCAATCCTGATAACGGGCCACCTCGGGGTCGTTGCGTCGCTCGGCAAGGCCGACAGCATCGCCAGGCTGGAACGGACGAATCAGCAGACGCTCGGATCGAATCGGGGTGAACACTCCGATGATTCAACCAGCAGCCATTCCCAACAGACCCCCTTGTCCCTCGCAGGATGACCGATCAGCCGGTCAGATTGAGGTGCTAGCTATTCAGCTGGCGAATGACTGGTTCGATGACAGCCAGGGTTTCTTCGTTTCCGGGCCAAAGTATTAGCTCAACCCGGTCAACCCCGAGTTGTTCAAACCGGCTGAGAGTGTCAGCTATCTCATCGGCGCTGCCCGAGATAGGCACGCCAAAGCCGGCGGCTTCAGAAGCCCCTTCGGTGCCCGGTTCGACAACGACACCAATCGATCGGCCTAATGAAGCTGGATCACGATCTACCTCGGCGCAGACCTCATCCAATTGTTCAAGCATGGTTACGAACCACTCAGGCAAACTGCTCTCAGTGGCGAACCCACTCCAAATGTCAGCATGAGCTGCAGCCAGACGCATAGTCCGGGGTCCGTGCCCAGCCAACATCAGCGGTATCCGCCCTCCCCGAGGACCCCTAGGACTGATCTCCAAGTTTTTGCTTCTGTGGTACTTTCCGTCGAACGAGACCGAGTCGCCTCTCAAAGCAGGAACCACAATGCTCAGCGCCTCCTCATATCGAGAAACCGTCACATCCTCGGGATACCCAAAAGTCGCACCCTGATCACCAGCGTGACCCGCTCCGAACCCGAAGATGAGACGGCCATTACTGATCTCGTCAAGTGTTTCAGCGACTTTCACTGTTAAACCAGGGTTCCGGTGAAGAGCAGACAACACCCACGTCCCCACCCCAACTGTCGATGTGCTTGCAGCTACCGCCCCAGCCATCGACACACCCTCCCACCATCCCCGAGGACCACCCCAATCCGGCACACGCCACAACAACTCATCAGGAATCCAAACCGTGTCAAACCCAAAAGCCTCCGCACTCTGAGCCATCGACTTGACCCGGCCCCACGAAGGCTTATCACCAGACTCAGGCTCCTCCAGCATTGGCAGCGCCAACCCCAATTCCAACCCACTCATCCCTTCACACACCTCCATTTGCGCACAAGCCACAAGCTACGCATATCTGCACCATCAAAGCCACCCACCAAAAAGAGGCGCCCATAACCGACATTATGTGCGGTTGGTGACACCCGACTAGCCGCACATAAGTCGCTCTTCTGCTGTATCCGTGGGTCAGTTTCGGGTCGGGATTCACGGTTGAGCGGCTGCTGGGAGCTAACCGTGTGAGGGCATTACGAGTAGGGGTAGAGGCCGTGGAACCCAAGACGATTCTGGTGAACAACCGGAATTAGGTGTTTGTCTACCTTGATTAATTCTTGAAACAGGTCGTGATCGAGGTTGGTGTCGATGGCTACGACTGGTTTCGTCGTTGATATGGGCAATTTCGGCGACGCGACCCGTCAACCCCGTCTCCGACGCTCCCATACTCGGCTGTTCTGCACCCTTTGCTGGCTCCTCCAGTTTCGAGCGTCGCGACAGCTCAAAAACCTAGAAGCAGACAGGCTGTAACCCGTATCAACGCGCTCCA
>CAXMPK010000215.1:0-21441 GCA_964195405.1 uncultured Acidimicrobiia bacterium | reverse complement strand
CCAACACCGCCCCGGATCGTTGGAAGAAGGAGAATGTGGCTGGATGAATGAAAGCAGCATTGTTATGGAGTCCGGCTTGAAGTACCGGGTGACGACTGATTCGGGTGAGGTGTTCACCGGCACTTTTAACGGCAACTGGCCGGGTAGTACCGGCAACGGTCGGTCATTCCTCGATGTGGTGGTCGGTGATGACGCATCGGTCCGTGTCTTCTCGATGTCCGTTTACGTTTCGGAGATACGCATTGCCGAACCTGTGCAGTGAATCGGCCAACATCGTGGCCTGCCTCGATGGGTAGGGTCGGAACGGCCACAGAGCAGGCCGGGAACCCTTCCTCGGTTTGCGAATGAGAAAGAGGGCTCCCCGTTTGAGATTTCGGGGGGCCCTCTCCAATTTGTATTCGTGGGCGACTTGTCGTCGGGTTAGAGCCGGTTACCGCTTTCGTATCCCATGGTGATGTCACGGCCGTGGACCGTTAGCGCCCAAATGGTGAACACCGACATGGTGACGCCACACCGAGGAGTACTCCTGGTCGGCGCCGTACATCCAGCGGCAGGTCCCGATGGTTATGAACCTCATCAACGACCCCCACGAGGAAATTGACCTGATGGATGCCGAGCTCACCTATGCCTGGGTTATCGGGCTAGCAGCAGCACCATTGATGGAACTGGCACAAAGCCAGGTTGAGTACCCGAATATTGCGCCAGGGGCCGATTTCGACGGCTACGGCTAAAGCCCCACGGGAGTCGACGAGCGGCGTCTTCACACACCATCACAAGATCAGGGATGTCGGCTGCCTATGACAGCGACATCACCGCGGCACGTGTGTTCACGGAGGGGTCGGCCAGCTCGCCGAGAAAGGCGTTGACTGTGGCTGAGCACTGTGAGAGATCGGACGTTGACGGAATGGCTAGGCATAACCGTCACTTATGGGCGGCTGATCACAGTGTCATGGACCATACGCGATGCCGTTGTGGCGTGCATTAGACCCGCTTCTGATACCAGGTAGGAATCAGGTGGCGGTTTTGTCCTCAGGGTCCAGTTTTCTCAAGGCGATTCCGATGAGAACGAATAGGACCCCCATCCCGACTGCCATTGCGGCTATCCCGAACGCGAGGACGGACGTGAATAACGAGGCCCGAAGAAACGACGAAGTCATCGCTGTTTCTCGGAGCGGGTCGTCTCTATCCAACTCTGCGTAGGTTTGCCCTCCGGTGATGTCCAGAGTGTGCTGTTCAATGATGTCAGCCTGACAAAACGCGGTGAAAGGTCCTTTCACGGCGCGATCAGGTAGACAAGCGTCGGAGGTGGTGGTGATGTTCTGATCGGCAAGCGTCGAACTCACTACAAACCAGGTTGCTACCCCCGCCACAGCAAGAACGATTCCGGCAATGATTGATATCAGACCTGTTGTTTTGACCAATTGGAGCCTCCACCGTTGATTGGGGCAGAGGACCATACCCAGCCGGTGCCTACGAGACGAAATCACCCAACTGGCCGCATAACGGCACAGGTGCGCTTGTGATCAGCCCCTCATGACGCCGGTTATGGCATGAAGGGCGTTTATCCGTCCAGGGCGTCGACGTTGTAGGCGTATAAGTCGGTCTTCCCGCAGGCTCGACATGTCCAGGCATCAAGCGGGGCGGTCGACCACTTATCAGCCGGAGTATCGCCCCTACGGCTGACATAGAGGTGTGGAACCACCCGAGTCGGGATCAACATGCCACCACAATCAGTGCACGGCCTAGGTGCCAAAGGCTCGTCTTCGATGCGATGTGGGTTTGTGGCCATGAAACACCTCGACATTCACAACGCTTTCCGAAACGAAACAACTACCAAATTGTCGCCCAGTTGACAGTTTGCTTCACCCCCACATCCCTAGGTTTGGACCTGCGGGTGTCAACTCCTACTCGGAGAATGGGTGAGCACTCAATCCGTAGAGAACGCCGAGCGACATCCCAAAGGCCAGAACCGCTGCAACCTCGTACATAGGGATGCTGACGACCGCGATTATCGCCCCGAACATGGCTAGGACTATTTCAGTGGCTCTTCCCCACTCACGCCGATTGGTCAGCCCCCAGCCCCACGCCTTGAAATCGAGAAGCCACGCACCCTCCGGTGCGAAGACAACCCAAACTCCCTGCCGTCTATGGCCTCTATGCGGCTCTCGGAGCCTTGATTCTCTACCCGCTTTTCGGTTCCTCACGGCATCTCAATGTCGGGCCCGAAGCCGCTGTCGCGACTCTCACCGCGGTCATCGTGCTTCCATTAGCGGGAGGCGACTCGGACCGGTATCTAGCTCTGGTCGGGCTTCTCGCACTGATGGTTGCCGTCGTCCTCGCTTTGGCGGGATTCCTCAAACTCGGCTTCGTCACCCGCTACACCGCAAAGGCAAAACGGTGAGTGTGGCTCGACTGAGACGCGATCTGTCTGACAATCTGGAGCGGGCGGACCTGCTCGGTTTATTCGACGGCGGCGTGTTTCTCGAGGTGGATGATGGTGTCGGGTCATTTACCACTTCGCGCGGTGACTCAACAAACTAACCCTCGCCGGGATCAATCCTGGGTGGCGGGCTCGGGGTGGATGGGACGTGGCCGTCGATCGAGGAAACCGTTGTAGATGGCATAGGCAATCACGGTTGCGAGTGCCGCGGGAGCCGCCTCAATGGGTGAGTTGAGCGACACGCCGAGTGCTGCCAGAAGCACGAGGGTGTATGGAATCGCTGCTCCGGCACCCGGAACCGCGGCGAACAGGCAAACAACAGCCAGCCCTTCGGGGATGCCGGGGATGAGTGCGTGAACGGCCGCACCAGTGACACCGCCGACAAAGATCAGGGGAAAGATGGGGCCACCGTAGAAGCCGGTTCCAAAGGACAGGGATGTGGCCAGGATTTTCCCGATCACCATGAGAAACAGTGCGGCGGCGGTGAACTCGGGGGCGTGCTCCAGCGCCGTTGCCAGCTGGGTAGTACCGGAGAATGCCGTCAGAGGCATCGCCCATGCGATCGCCCCTATTGCCAGGCCGCCCAACGTGGCAAGCACGATTGGCCGTGTTCGAAAGCGGGCTGTCGACTTGTGGACTAGCCCCATCGAGATTCCAAACACCCCTGCAACAAGTGCACCGAGGACCCCTAGTGGAATCGCGATCAAGAAGTTCGTAAGCGAGAACTCGAAGGGTGGCACCTGATAGATGTCGAGCAGGGTTCCGCCAGAGATCAGGTAGAACACGGTGAATCCTGTGATAGCAGCGGTCAGACCGGGAAGCGCGGTGAGGGCGTAACGGCGGGGGCCCGACGGTGTCGAAGCCTCCACTACGAGCATCGCCGAGATGATCGGAGCGGCGAAGAAACCGCCGAAGGCACCGGCCATGCCGGAGAGGACATTCACCCCGCGCATCTCTTCTGAGAGTTGGCGACGCTCCGAGACCCAGGTGGCAGCCCCGCCCCCGATGGTGGCAAGCGGTGCCTCTGGCCCGACGCTTGCCCCGCTGATCAGGGATACGAATGCCACGGCCACCCGACCGAGAACGAGGCGTGGCTCGACGCGGAGCTCCTTGATCTCTTCAAACAACCCGGGGATAACCGGTTCCACATGCAGAGCCCGTCGCAACAGACCCACTACCAGGCCAAACGCTCCGATCAGCGGTATGAACCACCATTCGCCACTGAACAGGCCGGTGGGGGTGTCATCGGGCCAGATCAGTTCGATGCCGAGGTCGATAAGCGCAAGGAAGGCAACCGCGACCAGTCCCATGAAGGCACCGAGGAGTGCTGCCCAGCCGAGCAGTTGCCAGAACTCGGGTGTGCGAGTCACCGGCACTTCCGGGGCTGGCTGGCTCATTCACCTACCTCCCTGTTGGGTCGGCTAACACCTCAGCGATTCAGACCGGGCAAATGAGAAGCCGTGTTCCGTTGGAAAGTTCTACGATCACACCGCCGGCATCCTGGGTCTTAGCCCCGGCCACAGAGACAATTTCTTCCAACGATTCAGCAGCCGCCAGTGCAGGCGGTTCGGACGCTTCGAGCCATTCCGGTGGGATCGGCTTTGGCCCGTACAGGTTGGTATCGCTCGCGGCTGCTGAAGCCGGTGCTCCTTGGGGCCGGTGAATTGTGTCGGCCCGGACCGGTCGTGGGTGGTATTGCGTTGCCGATGACATACACATAGTTCGCTCCTCTCCTAAGACATGCCGTGTTGTTGCTTGAAGTCCGCCACTAACGGGCCGACGACCTCGTCTACAAGGTCGGTGAGCATTCCATCGTTGATGAACTGGGACCTCGGTGTCAGCTGGGTGTGGTCGGGCTTTCCCGGAGCCGAGGGTGGGGGGGCAGGCCAGGTCGCCGGGTTGACGATCGCTTGCCGGACCCGGATATCGCTTTTGGTGACGTTAAACACAACCAGGTCGTCGGCCATCGCGAGGGGACCCTCGTATGTGTCGCGGATCTGTTCGTAGACGTCGTAGCGGGTATCGAAGTCGTTATAGAAATGCCATGCCACTGCCATTCTTGGTTCGACCTTGGCCATGATCGCCCCGAACGCCGATGGTGCGGTGTGCACGTGTGTGGCAACGAGGATGGCTGTGCTGGGGGCGAACCGGTATTGCTTGACCAGCTGATCCATGGTGGGGAAGCATTCGTGGATGGCGAGGTCGGCGTTCTTCGCGTACTCGACGTACCACTTGTTGGGGTAGGTGTCTCCCCCGAAAACGAACTTCAAGCCGTTCCATTCGAGGCTGTAGCTCACGGCGCCGTCGATGGCATGAACTGCGGGCCAGGAGCGGACGGTGACGTCGTTCTCCTCGAATACAACCTGGTTCTCACCCCGATAGTCGAATTCGTGGACCTCAAGCTCGCCGCCACCTGCTGGGATCTCTCCCAGTCGGCTGGTGACATCCCACATCATGGAGGCCTTGAAGCCCTCGACACAAGACTTGGTTCCGAGTTCCGGCTTGTCGCCGTTTGGGCCCCAGATACGTAGCGGTCCGTGACGTCCACCAGTCCAGCCACCGATCCAGAGCGCCACGACATCGGCGAAGTGGTCTTGATGCAGATGCGAGATGAACACCTTGTCCACCCAGTCGTACGGAATTTCGAGTGCACCGAGGTTGGCAGCCGACTCTGAGCCGACGTCGAAGATGAACTTGTCTCCGTTGCCTAGCTCCACGAGTATCGAGGCCGACGCTTGACTCTTACGTGGGTTCGGCATTCCACTACCAAGAATGATCACTCGCATCTCGTCGGGCCCCAGATGCTCGGTGTTGGGGAAATATCCCGAGTGGTCGGCTCGTGGCTCGACTGGCGATTGTTCCATCCAGTTGCCGTGGTTCTGGTGCCCTAACCCCGGCTTTCTTCCGTCCGTCATCAGTATTTCCCTCCTCAGGGTGGCGCAAACTCCCGCAGCCGACCATAGCAAAACATCACCAGCGCGCCCTTGGGCTCAGTGACGACCGGCCATAGCTATCGTCAATCGCCAAGGAAGAGTCGATGTCGGAAGGGAATGGTCAAGTGGCGGCTACCAAGACGAGTCCTTCGGGGAAGAAAGAGAAGAAGGCGGGTGGACTCGGCTCACAATCCGGTCATCGGAGCATCGACAGACGATGCGCTGGAGGCCGCCGACCAGTGGCTCCAAAGGCCTTCGTCGGCGCCGCAGAACCGTGGCGATGGCTCGGACGAGGCAGGCTAGCGGTTTGAGTGGTCGCCCAATTAGGAGTTCAGCGCCATGAGTTCGGCCAGCGAGAGGGTTGACTCGTCGGCTTCTTCGGCCTCACCTCCAGAAGCCGAATCAAAGATGTTCGCCTCCTGGGTCGGGGAGGAGAAGGTAAGAGGGGCCCGAGACGCCACTCTCATCGGGATCGGCATCGTTCTCGTCATCCTCGGTGTTCTTCTGGCCAATCGAACGCTGCAGATCGAGACTGAAATCATGGACCTCGTCGGCAGCTTGCCTTCGTGGGCTCACGAAGGGTTCGTTTGGTCCTATGGCCTGGGCGCCCTCTTCGTCCTCTGGGTCATCTTCGCCGCCGTTCTGAGGCGTCATCCTCGTTGGGATATAGTCAGGGATCTCGTCCTTGCCGGGGTGGCAGCCGCCGGCATTGCTCTCATACTGGTCCGATTCGTCGACGGCGCCTTGCCGATCCTTCTCCCTGAGTTGGAGACCACTGTTCCCGTCGCCCGCTTTCCGATCATGCGTGTTTCGGTCGTTACTGCGGTCGTCGTCGCCGCCGGACCACATCTCGTGCGTCCACTGCGGAGGCTGGGGTGGGCGTGGGTAGTGCTTGTGGCGATCTCCGGACTCGGCATTGGGTTGGGAGTGCCGACGGATGCGATCGGCGGTGTCGGCATCGGATTCGTCGCCGGCGGCGCCCTGCTCCTGTTGTTCGGCTCGTCAGCCGGCTATCCGCGGGGAGCGCGGTTGCAGGCTGACCTGGCTGCACTGGGCCTTCAGGTCGGACATCTCACACCTGCACCCCACCAGACCTGGGGGGCGCGTTCGCTTCTTGGTGAGGACGTCGACGGTCGCCCGCTTCTCGTAAAAGTGTTTGGACGGGATGCCCGGAATGCCCAGTTCTTCGCGAAGGCATGGCGTTCCCTCTGGTACAGAGACACCGGGCCGGTATTCGCTTTCTCGAGGCTACAGCAGGTCGAGCATGAAGCTTTGATCACGTTGCTCGCCAGAGACGCAGAGGTGTCTGTTCCTGCCGTCCTTCTCACAGCTATGACAGCTGAGAACGACGCCGTACTGGTGATGCAACACCTCGGTGTCTCCGTTGGCGACCATGATGCCGACGCGATTTCAGACGAGGCGTTGGTGGCTCTGTGGCGGGAGGTCGGCGTCCTCCACCGGGCCGGCATGTCACACGGATCGCTCGACGCTCAGCACGCATACCTCGATGGCGCCGACGCGATCCTGGCGGGGTTTCACGCCGGTTCGCTGACGGCGACCCCGACCGCCATCGGTACCGACGTGGCGGAACTGCTCGTGTCGCTGACAGTGTTAGTGGGCGTAGAGCGCTCCGTCGCAACGGCGTCCCAGGGTCTCGGCAAGGCGTCGCTCGGCGAGGCCGTGAATTATCTGCAGTTGCCGGCGATCAGCGGAGTGACCCGGAAAGCGGCGGACAAGCCGAAAAAGCTGGTGAAGACCGTCCAGGACGAGGTAGTGGCCGTCACTGGCGTCGAAGAGCCAGAGTCTGTCGAGTTGCGTCGCGTCAACGTAGGCAGCCTGGTTACCACTGGCTTGCTCTTTTTCGCCGTTTACTTCATGCTTCAGCAGCTTGCCGGCACCGACTGGGCGAGCACCTGGGAAGCCATACAGACCGCGACGTGGGTCTGGGTGCTTGCCGGGCTTATCGTCGGCCAGACGCTGCTGTTCCCCGGTGCCACCTCGCTGATGGCTGCCGTCAGACTGCCGATTCCGCTCAGACCCACAATGGTCCTTCAGTCCGCTATCCAGTTCGTCAACCTTGCGGTGCCAAGCGCCGCGGGGCGCATCGCCACCAATGTGGCTTACCTGACCAAGTTCGGTGTGGGACCGGTGGAGGCAGTGACCCAGGGGGCTCTCGATAGCCTTACCCTTTTTCTCGTTCAGGCAGTGATCCTGGTGATCGCGTTCATTTTCGGGAGTCTGGATTTTGGGGTCTCCGCTGAATTCAGCCTCGACGTGGGCCTCGTGCTTCTCATAGTCGTAGCGGTCATCATCGTTGGATGGGCTATTTTGTGGCTGGTCAAGCCGCTGCGCGAGCGGGTGTTCTCCGTCTTTCGGCAGACGTGGGGCGCCCTCAGAGTGCTCATTCAGGAGCCTCGGCGCGCAATAGCAATGGTCACCAGCAACTTTGCGACAAACCTGATACTTGGCATCACCTTGTGGCTCATGGTGCGGGCCTATGGGACAGGGGTCTCTTTGGCCTCTGCCCTGGTGATAGTCGTCTTCGCCATGCTCCTCGGTGGGATGGCCCCCGTTCCCGGGGGCGTCGGCATTCAAGAGGCCGTCCTCACCGCGGGGCTTGTCTCGGCCGGAGTTCCCGAGGACATTGCCTTCGCCGCCGCCATCATGTACCGCGTCGTCACGTTCCTACTTCCCCCAATCTGGGGTTACTTCTCACTTCACTGGCTACAGAAACGCGGCTACGTGTAGCCGACTACCGAGTGCATGGAGGCGCGATTTCGGTCGCTGCACAGTTGCAGGCATGATCAAGATCATGAGCTTGCAGATAGAGCGGATTGACGACATCATCATCCCGTTTCTTCGGCGATGGGGCGTCCCGGCCCTGCGAATCTCATTGGCCACTGTGTTCCCGTACTCACCTTTGCAACCGCCCAAACCACACTCCGGCGTTTTGGACCTTTCAGCCGGCGACTCCCTGAACAGTCATCGGGTCAACTGCGGAATGCACCGGGAGTAAAGGTGGGGATTCGGGCGGGGGCGGACCCCGGCCCGAGATGGGAGAAGAGGAAAAGCCCACCTACTCCCCTCCACAACCGCCACACTCATTCTCCGGCGAATCAAACCGCTGGCCAGCAGCTTCAACGAAGCCACACCACGGGATTCACGAATTCGCTGCGTGCCGAAAGATGCGGAAACGACCGGAACGACCACCCGCGCCGACGAGTTGTTGTCGGCGGTCTTGGCATTTCCGGAAGTATCGGAGGTTGGGATGACACCTGGACCAACAGCTTTACCCAGCAAACTACGGTCGCCCATTACATCGCATCGGCCACCGGCATCTTTTAGTCCACCGAGGGCTGGAATCAGGAAGTGGTTGTTGTCCCGACCGGCTGACCTAGTGGGCGAAGCCTTTCCCGGTGGCGGACTTCATGGGTGGATTCGACTGGAGATCGTCGCAAGCCTCCTTGAGATGGTTGATCAGTGAATCAGCGAGGTCCAGGGTGAAGCCCTCCCGCACGACCATCCGCAGGACAGCAACATCGGTGGCGTTGTCCGGCATCGTGTATGCGGGGACCTGCCACCCGTGGTAGCGCAAGCGATCGGAAACGTCGAAAACGGTGTACGGCACGTCCCCGGTGATCTCAAACGCCAGGACAGGGATGGCTGTTCCGTCGCTGATGATCGAGAAGGGTCCGATGTCTGCGATGCGGGACGACAGTGTTGTCGCCGTCTCTTGAAGAGCCTTCATCATCATGGTGTAGCCAGACCTGCCAAAGCGAACGAAGTTGTAGTACTGGCCGACGACCTGGTTGCCCGGACGGGAAAAATTGAGAGTGAACGTCGGCATGTCGCCACCGAGGTAGTTCACGTGGAAGATGAGTTCCTCGGGGAGATCATCTTCGCTCTGCCACACCACAAATCCGATTCCGGGATAAACAAGACCGTACTTGTGCCCGGAGACGTTGATCGACCGTACATTGGGCAGACGGAAGTCCCACTCCAGGTCAGGGTGTAGGAACGGAGCTACAAACCCTCCCGACGCGGCATCGACGTGAACCGGCACTTCAAGGCCCTTGGCCTCATTGTTGGCAACGACGGTGTCATGGATTTCTTTGATCGGCTCGAATTCTCCGGTGTAGGTCGTTCCCAAGATGGCGATCACACCGATCGTGTTCTCGTCAATACGCTTCAGCACCTCTTCAGGCGTGATCACATATCTGCCCTGCTCGACGGGAACGTATCGGGGTTCGACGTCCCAGTAGCGGCAGAACTTCTCCCAGACCACCTGGACATTGGACCCGAGAACCATATTGGGTTTTGAGCCGTCCTCGCCGGCGGCTTCGCGCCGTTTCCGCCATTGCCATTTCATGGCCAGACCGGCCAGCATGACGGCCTCCGACGATCCGGTTGTCGACACACCAATAGCGTTACCGTCGCTAGGCGCGTTGAAGAGGTCGGCCACGATGTTGACGCAGCGGGTCTCGATCTCGGCCGTCATCGGGTACTCGTCTTTGTCGATCATGTTCTTGTCGAACGCCTCAGCCATCAGAGTCTCCGCCTGAGGCTCCATCCACGTGGTCACAAACGTGGCCAGATTGAGGCGGGCGTTGCCGTCGAGCATGAGCTCATCGTGGATCAGTCGCTCCGCCACCTCGGGCGCCGCCCCATGCTCCGGAATCCGATACTTCGGCATCGAGCCGACTTCGAGGCGGTGTGTGTACGCAGGGGCAAGTATCTCGTCCCGGAGTTTGCTCGCACTGATTTTCTTGGTAACCATCGGGGTCGCCTTTCGGGTCGGCTTTTGGGGGCGGAGCTACCCTAGGCCTCGTCCAGATTCCCCCAAATTGGGCAGTTATTGAGCGCCGCACTGTGGGTCCATTCACGACCTCAATGATGCTGCAACGACCCGACGACTCGACCGCGGAGTGGAGGGCCTGGAATCACCCAAGGGTCATGGGTTGATCGACCGAGCTGCACCGATCTTCACAGAGCAGACTTCCTGGTGGGCCCCTCGCAGAAGGGGTTGGTGGCTCGCCGTCCTCTTCATAGTCGGCTCGCTTTGCTTCGCCGTCGGCTCGTTCCCACCGACAGCCGCCATTCTCGGGGCAGCGGCCGGTCCGGTTTTCTTTCTCGGATCGATCTTCTTCACCACCGCGGCCTACCTGCAGTACTACGAAGCGAGCAACGAAGGCGATTCCGTACCTTGTGGCTGATGGTGCGGGCCTATGGGACAGGGGTCTCTTTGGCCTCTGCCCTGGTGATAGTCGTCTTCGCCATGCTCCTCGGCGGGATGGCTTCCGTTCCCGGGGGGGTCGGGATGGCTTCCGTTCCCGGGGGGGTCGGGATTCAAGAGGCCGTCCTCACCACGGGGCTTGTCTCGGCCGGAGTTCCCGAGGACATTGCCTTCGCTTCCGCCATCATGTACCGAGTCGTTACGTTCCTGTTCCCCCCAATCTGGGGCTACTTCTCACTTCACTGGCTGCAACGACGCGGATACGTGTAGCGAGTCAGCCACCGGGTGGGGAGAGGATCCGCACATAAGCCGGTCATGCGCTATCGGCTTCTGGAAGACGACCCCGACCTGGCAAACAGGATGACGGATAGCGGACGGGTCGAAAGTAACTCACCTGCGGCGAAGTCGTCTCTGGGCGGTGAGCAATTAGCGAGGTCGCACAGGAGCGGAAGATACCTCCACGACCTAGCGTTCGGCGGTGATGAATCACCTAATCGGGAACGCTGCTACACCAGCCGCATGTATCCCTCCCAGCCAGTTATGGGCGGGCCGTCTCCACTATCGATAGTCTCCCTTCTTCGCAGCCAGGAGGTGAGATTGGTGTCTGATAGGGGTTTTCGGAACGACGTCCCTCGACGGAGTCATGCGGTTTGGTCGCCCGTGGAGGGTCGTCCGTCTCCTGTTGATGTGATCACGAGTCAGAACGTTGACCGTTTGGGGTGGTTGGTTCCGATTAGGCATTGGCGGATGGCGGAGTCGCCGTTCACGTTCTATCGGGGTGCAGCGAAATTGATGGCGTTGGACCTCGCTAGCAGTCCTTCGACAGGCATTCAGGCTCAGATTTGCGGTGATGCGCACTTGTCCAATTTTGGTTTTTATGGGTCACCCGACCGGGCGTTGGTATTTGACCTGAACGACTTCGACGAGACGCTCCCCGGTCCGTGGGAGTGGGATGTAAAACGACTGGCTGCGAGCTTCGCGATTGCGTCTCGCAATAATGAGTTCGAGGAGACTGACGCCTATGAGTTGGCGGTGTCTACGACGTCTGCATACCGGAAGAACATGAGGCAGCTTGCTGGGATGGGCTACCTGGACGTGTGGTATTCCCGCATCGATGACAACGACATACTGGAAGCCTTCGAAGACGACCTCACTAAAAAGGGCCGCAAGGCGTCCGAGAAAGCCTTAAGGAAGGTTCGCCGCAGGGACAGTCGCCATGCCCTCGGCAAACTGGCCGAACAGACAGAGGATGGCTACCGGATAATCTCCCAACCTCCGCTGATCATCCCGCTACGGGACCTGAGACAAGTCGCGGGGCTCCAGACTCTCGAGTCAGCCTTGACCGCAGCGGTTGCCGACTACCTCGAATCGGTGCCCGACCATCTCGGTGTGCTGCTCAACAGATTCCGGTTCGTGGACTTCGCGGTCAAGGTGGTCGGAGTCGGGAGTGTTGGCACCCGCTCTTTCATCGCCTTATTCGTAGGCCGCGACTCCGACGACCCACTCTTCCTGCAGATCAAACAGGCAACCCGATCGGTTCTCGAAGATCATCTACCTGAAAGCCAGTACTCCAACTCGGGACGACGAGTAGTCGAAGGGCAACGTCTGATGCAGGCCGCCTCTGACAGTTTCCTCGGATGGATCGAGCACCAATCGTCAGGCCATCACTACTACGCACGTCAGTTCAAAGACATGAAAGGATCGGCGGAAGTTGAAGACATGAACGTCGACCAGTTGAGCCGCTACGCCAGGCTGTGCGGATGGACGCTCGCCAGAGCACACGCCCGATCAGCAAACGTCCGACAAATCGCCGACTATCTCGGAAAGAGCGACAAATTCGAACAAGCGATCGGCGACTTCGCAGTCCACTACGCCGACCAAAACCAAGCCGACTACCAAGAATTCAAGTCAGCGATCGACAACAACGAAATACCAGCCCACCCATAACCGTCGCCATGTGCTCGCCGAATCACGCTGGCCGCATGCGAATGGCATGGGTAGAGCGTCAGTGGACACGGAGAGTGGTATTTGGTGTAGCGTTGGCGACGGCTTGCGAGAAGGTATTGCATGCTTGGATTCTTGCTCATCCCGATCGCACAGTTGATCTTGTATCCGACTAGTAAGAGGTGATTCATGTGAGACACCAAGTAATTGCGAAGAGGACACTTGTCGTCATCCTCGCTCTAGCAACCACCGTTCTGATGGCCGTTCCCGCTCTAGGGGGAGGACGACCACTCTCAGCGGAACTCTCGGCGGCGAATGAGGTGCCTCCACCGGCGTCTTCGGCGTCCGGGACGGCGCATGTGACCCTCAACCAGGGCCAAGGGGAAGTTTGCGTTGACATCGAGGCGGGCGGCTTTGAGGGAACCGTTGTAGCCGGGCATATTCACGCAGCCCCAGCCGGTGTAAATGGCGGTGTCGTTGTCAATCTTTTCGTCACTTCAGCCGATCACAGCATCTGTGTCGACGGTGTCGACAAAGACCTGATTAAGGACATCCGACAGAATCCTTGGAACTACTACATCAATGTCCACTCGACCTTCGCACCGGGTGGCGAGATCAGAGGTCAGCTCTCCAAGTGATGTGTAAATGACACAGGATTGATTCCATGCGTGGAGAACGGACCCCTGACTGATAGCCAGGGGTCCGTTCTCATCTAGCAATAAACCGCACGACAACACCACCGGCACATAACGGCTGCGGGATCAAGTGGTCATCGCATCGTTTCGCCGAGTTTGTCTGATGGTGTCATTCGTCCGAAGGTGGGTCTAGGCCGGGTGTTGAGCGAGTAGGCGGTCGACGCTGAGGCCGCGACTGCCCTCGATACCACGGCTGCCGGCGGGCTGGAGAAAGCTTGCTGACGAGATGAGCGATCTTGGAGTCACGTTTGCGGTCCCGAGGTTGGAGGGGCCGATCCGCGAGGCAACGCTTTCGGCTGGTGTGGTTCTCGACGGTGTTGAGTACCCGCGAATCGCCGATGCTGTGGAAGCACTCTCGAACCACTAGCAACACATGTAGGGTCGCCGAAGTCCAAACTTGAAGGAGCAAAGAGTGGGTGCAGAGAGAGAACAACGTCGCGTCGTGCTGCCGATACCGGAACGCAGGCGGCCGGAGACGGCGATGATGGATGCCAGGGATCCCGATCAGGTGTTTCCCAAAATCGAACCGGTCAAGCCACCGGCGGGGGCTCCCAACGTCCTAGTGGTGCTGCTCGACGACGTCGGTTTCGGGGCGACCACTGCCTTCGGAGGTGTCGTCAACACCCCCACAGCCGACCGGTTGTCGGCCTCGGGACTCCGTTACACCAGATTCCACACCACCGCGCTTTGTGCTCCCACTCGGGCCGCGCTTCTGGCAGGCCGCAACCATCACACAGTCGGGATGGGAGCGATAACCGAACTGGCTACCAGCGCCCCTGGCAACACCTCGATACGACCCCAAGACTGTGCACCGCTTCCCGAGACGCTGCGTCTAAACGGGTACAACACCGCCCAGTTTGGGAAGTGTCACGAGGTGCCGGTCTGGGAAACCTCTCCAATGGGTCCACACGACAGGTGGCCAACCGGATCAGGTTTCGAGCATTTCTATGGATTCATCGGTGGAGAGACCAATCAGTGGTCACCGGCCATCTATCGGGACACCGTGCCAATCGAACCGGACCGAACACCGGACGAGGGCTATCACTTCACCGAGGACATGACCGACCAGTCGGTCGATTGGGTTCGCCAGCAGAAATCGCTCATGCCCGACAGGCCCTTCTTCATGTACTGGGCACCCGGCGCCACCCATGCACCCCATCATGTTGCTCCGGAGTGGTCGGACAAATACAAGGGTCGATTCGACGCCGGTTGGGACGCCATCCGTGACGAGGTTTTCGCCCGTCAGAAGGAAATGGGTGTGATTGGACCTGATGCCGAGTTGACGGACCGTCCCGATGAGATCGAATCGTGGGATGACGTACCTGAAGACCTCAAACCGGTCCTGGCTCGTCAAATGGAGGTCTATGCCGGATTCCTCGAGCACACCGATCATCATCTCGGTCGCCTCATCGATGCTCTGGAAGACCTTGAGGTTCTCGATGACACCCTGGTCTTCTATGTGATCGGGGACAACGGCGCATCCGCAGAAGGCTCCCCGCAAGGCACATTCAACGAGATGTTGATGCTCAACGGTGCCGGACATCTCGAGACCACCGAATTCATGGCGGAGAGGATCGATTTGTTCGGAACTCCCGATGCGTTCAACCATTACGCGGTTGGCTGGGCCCACGCCATGTGCACTCCGTACCAGTGGACAAAACAGGTGGCATCACATTGGGGCGGAACCCGTAACGGGACGATCGTTCATTGGCCAAACGGCATAGAAGCAAAAGGGGAGATCCGTAACCAGTTTGGGCACGTTATTGACATCGCGCCCACCGTTCTCGAGGCCGCCGGTATCCCCGAACCGGTCATCGTCAACGGCTTCGACCAGCATCCGTATGAAGGTTTTGCGCTGAACTCCACCTTCGAGAATCGTGACGCGCCGGAAGTACACGAAACTCAGTATTTCGAGATGTTTGTCAACCGGGGCATCTATCACAAGGGCTGGACCGCGGTTACCCGGCACAGCATCCCGTGGTTATTAGCTTCGGAGCCAACCGAGCTCCACGACGATGTTTGGGAGTTATACGGACCTGATGACTGGACCCAGTCAAACGACATCTCCGCCGAGAACCCCGACCAATTGCGTCGTCTCCAGGAACTATTCCTGACCGAGGCCGCCCGTCACAACGCACTTCCTCTCGATGATCGGCGAACGGAGCGCTTCGACCCGGATCGGGCCGGTCGTCCGATCTTGATCAAGGGAAAAACTCAGTTGCTCTATGGCGGGATGGGTCGTCTCAGTGAGAGCAGCGTGCTCAACATCAAGAACAAGTCCCATGCGGTGACCTGCCAGGTCGTTGTCCCTGACGGAGGCGGATCCGGAACCCTCGTCGCACAGGGTGGTCGTTTTGGTGGTTGGACGGTCTATCTGACACCAGCGGGTCAGCCCGCGTACTGCTACAACCTGTTCGGCTTGCAGTTGTTCAAGGCGATAGGCGACGATCCCGTTCCGTCTGGTGAGCATCAGGTGAGGGTCGAATTCGACTATGACGGCGATGGCGTCGGCAAGGGTGGCAACGTGACTCTTTACGTCGATGGCGAATCGGTTGGGACGGGCCGTGTCGATGGCACCCATCCAGCCATCTTTTCGGCCGACGAGACCACAGATGTTGGTACAGATACCGCCACTGGTGTCACCGATGACCTCGACCGTGACACCGTCGAATTCACCGGAGACGTTCGCTGGGTTCAGATCGATCTTGGCGATGCGGCCGAGGACTTCGACCACATGGTCACGACCGAGGAACGTTATCGAATCGCGATGGCGCGCCAGTAAATGAGGACGGCGGCGGCTGCCGACCTGGTGGACATTGCCGCCGGCCTCTTTGTGATGGGGTCCGACAACTATTACCCGGACGAAGGACCTACCCGTGAGATCTCAGTCGAGGGTTTCAGTATTGCCCCACATCCAGTAACAAACCGCGAGTTTGCGATTTTCGTCTCGGACACCGGCTTTGTCACCGAGGCCGAGCGCTCCCCGGACCCCGCGTTGTACCCGAGCGCATCAGCTGAGGACCTGGTGCCGGGAGGGCTCGTGTTCATGATGACATCCGGCCCGGTATCGCTGAACAACTATGCGAACTGGTGGACCTGGACTCCGGGTGCAGACTGGAAACATCCCACCGGACCTGATAGCTCGATCGACGATCTCGGTGACCACCCTGTGGTCCAGATTTGCCACGGCGACGCTCTCGCCTATTGCGAGTGGGTCGGGTTGGAGTTACCAACCGAAGCAGAGTGGGAATTCGCGGCTCGTGGAGGTCTGGATGCTGCCGACTTCACCTGGGGTGAGGACGATCACCAGGAGACGGAGCCAGTTGCCAATACGTGGCAGGGCCGGTTTCCCTATGAGAACACCGAAGTGGACGGGTACACGGGCACGTCACCGGTGGAGAACTACCCACCCAACGGATATGGGCTGTTCGACATGGCCGGCAACGTCTGGGAATGGACCGACTCTTGGTACGTCGCGAACCCGACATTGAACAGCGCCAACTGCTGTGCCCCTTCAGGGCCGACGATCGAAGACAGTTACGACCCCCAAGAGATTGTGAAGATTCCTCGCAAGGTGGTGAAAGGGGGATCCCACCTGTGCACACCTCAATACTGTTATCGGTATCGACCGGCGGCCAGACAGCCTCAAACAATCGAGACGGCCACCAGTCACATGGGGTTCAGACCGATCAGGCGTGATCGCTGATGCGCGCACTCGCGCGACAAGGTTCTTCAGGTGTTGCTAGCTTCGGACAATCCAACGTCTCAGTGGGTCTGACGGATTCGTCGAGCGTCGGACGGTAGTGCTGAGCTGTCATGTCGCCTTCCACAAAAGACCACTTGCAGGGATAACCCGATGGTGAAATCTATCCGAACGACAAGCGATCAGACTCGGATTGGTTTCTACGACTATCACCATTCAATGTTGGTGGACCGGTTGCGCACCGAGTCCTTCCTGCGTGCGATTGTCAACACTGTGAAACCCGGGGATGTTGTCATCGACATCGGCACGGGCACCGGCTTGCTCTCCGTGTTCGCAGCTACCGCTGGGGCGAAGAAGGTCTATGCCATCGAGCACGAGCCCATTGTCGAGATTGCCAGAGAGGTGGCGCGCGCCAACGGGGTTGATGATCGGATTGAGTTCGTAGTGGGAAAGTCAACCGAGATCGAGCTGCCCGAATTGGGCGATGTGTTGATAACCGAGACGATTGGCAATGCAGCCTTCGACGAGGGAATCCTGACCTGGGTCGCCGACGCGCGGAAGAGACTTCTCAAGACCGAGGCCCGGCTCATCCCCAGACAGGTCAGCCTTATCTGCGCCCTTCTCGAGCTTCCACGTGACCACAGCGATATTGAAAGGTTGTCGTCGGCGTTATACCCATTTGACCTCTCACCATTGCGGCACCTGATCGTCAATAGGCTGGCGTGGGACGAACTAAGTGTCGTCTCGGTGGTGAGTTCTCCCCGGCTAACCATTGAAGCCGACCTGTACGATTCCCCGACGTCGGTTTCTGGGAGTTCCGTATTGGTGTCCCGTAGGGACGCCACGGTTCATGCGGTAGGCGTATGGTTCAAGGCGTTCATCGCCGAAGGCGTGAGCTTGACAAATGCTCCTCCCAGTCAGCTTCCGAGCTGGAACCAGGGGGTAGTCATGTTGGAAAAGCCGCTCGAACTCCTCGCTGGAGACGAGGTGCGGGTGAACATTGAAGTGTCTGACGACGGAGGTAGCTGGATGTATCTCGTCGAGAGACTGTGAGCTAATAAAGGAGAAAAAGTGCCAGGACGAGGGCGTCGCGCAGTGCGACGGACACGGAGAAGAAGACGCCGAGTGCGTCGACGCAGGGTGATGTTGGTCGGCGGCCTGATCGGCTTTGGTATCTACAAGATGTCGAAGAGTGATGCCGATCGAGTGCAGCAACACACTGGTGTGGCACCGGAGGAATTGGAAGACGCAGAACTCGAGCAGGCGATGGACGAGCTTGGCATCGAGAAGCAGCAAGTCACCGATGCAGATCAGGAGGAGGGTGGCGGATCAACTGCTTCGTCCTCCGCGCCCTCGTCGGGCGGATCTGATGTCGATCAACTGCAGAAGCTGGCTGATCTTCATGATCAAGGCATTCTGACTGACGATGAGTTCGCGGCGAAGAAAAAGCAGATCCTCGGACTCTGAGTCAAAAGGCGATACGAACGGGGACGGGCTAGTCGGAGGTCTCGCCTGGTCCGCTGCCCCGAGATAGTCGCTCTATGTAGCTGATCTCCCTCAGTACAGCTGATCGACGAAGGTCTGCTCTCTGAAAGGTGGTCGGACGTAAGGGACGTCTTCCTTCTCAGGCAAGTCGACCGGCCCTGGAGTGAGGTCCTGATATTCGAACTGGCCGAGGAGATGGCTGATGCAGTTGAGCCGTGCTCGGCGCTTGTCGTCAGACGGAACCACATACCAGGGCGCCTGTTTGATATCGGTGAACTGGAAGGTGGTGTCCTTCGCCATTGAGTACCTCACATACTGGCGATGTTCCTCGAGATCCATGTCGGATAACTTCCATCGCTTGATCGGCTCCTCGTTGCGGGAGGCAAAACGCTTGGACTGCTCTTCGTAGCTGACGGAGAACCAGTACTTGACGAGGGTGATCCCCGAGCGGACCAGCATCCGTTCGAATTCGGGACAGGACCTCAAGAATTCTTGGTGCTCGCTTTGGCTGCAGAAACCCATCACCCACTCGACATTCGAACGGTTGTACCAACTCCTGTCGAAGAGGACCATCTCGCCGGCAGCGGGCAATTGGTTTACGTAACGCTGGAAATACCATTGCGTCTTCTCGCGCTCGGTTGGCTTGGGAAGGGCGGCAACCCTGACGATTCTGGGACTCATGCGTTCGGTGATCCGCTTGATAACACCACCCTTGCCCGCAGTTCCGCGACCCTCGAAAATGACGGCTACCCGGAGATCGTTGGCCACAACCCAGTACTGGAGTTTTACCAATTCCTCCTGAAGTCTTGCCAGTTCGGTCTCATAGAAACGGCCACGCAGTCGTCCTTTCTTGGTGTAGTTACTCTCGCCTGATGGTTTTCCGTATTGGAAGATCTCGTTGGCACCTTCAGGTATCGACTGTCTAATTCCTTCTGTCATCGCCAAGACCTTACGAGTGATCGGCGCGAGGTGTGTGGAAGACCTATTCGCCCTCGACCTCAGTCAGCTTGGTGTAGGGCCTGCCCAGCAGGGACACCACCCTTGCAACCACCACCACCAGGTAGATCTGCCCGATGAGAGTCTGGAACACCACAAGCCCCCGAGCGACATCACTCACTGGCGCGATGTCGCCGTAGCCAAGCGTGGTCATGGTCACAAAGCTGAAATAGTTGGTATCACCAAGGCTGGCCTCGGCCAGATTGGTGAAAGCGTCAGGGTTGACCTCGGCGATCGCGGCGTAGAGAAGACTGAACGCAAGGCCGAACGCGAGATAGGCGCTTATCGCACCCCACATCGTGGTTGCTGTGACTCGTTCGTGCTTGGAGATCCGACGGAGGATCACAACCGGCGTTGAGATGAGCAGGACTGCCAGAACTAAGCCTCCAATCACTGCTACTTCGGTGGGTGCCCCAGAGAATAGGACGCTGAAAACCACCAGGACGGAGGCCATCCACGAAACATGGATGGCCCACCGCGGGGCTTGCGAGGCAGCCATCGAGAGCGTCACGGCTCCTCCTACCAGCACAGCTGAGAAAATCCGTTCCAGGCCGACGACGTCGGACGTCAGAATGGGCAGGATGATCACCGTCAGGAAAATCACCAGCACAGCCAGATAGGCATCTGATGACCGCTCGAAACGTTTCCAACCAGCAATCTGTTCGGTCAGTTGGCATTCCTTTCCTTGACGCAACGTTACGAAGACTTCTTGCTGATTCTCGGGATTAGGTGTCCCGCACTCTTGGCCGAATCAATCTCCCCTTGCGTGAGCCGTTAGGGTCAACCGACCCAAACCAAGGAGACGCAGTGGAAGAGATCGGACCCCTTCAAATATTGGTAGTCGGATTCACGGACCCGAAGTTGGACGGCAGCGTGCTTGGTGAGCTGCAATCCGCTAGCGACTCGGGAGCGATAAAGGTTGTGGATGCTCTAGGGGTCTACAAAGACGATGAGGGAAACATCCTTGCTGCCGAAGTCAGCGACCTCGGGGTCGAAGAGGCGATGGTCTACGGAGCATGGGTGGGCGCCCTAATAGGGCTCGGGGCCGGAGGAGAAGAAGGCGCCGAGTTGGGTGCCATTGCCGGTGCCATGTCGGCACTGGATAGCTACGAATATGGTCTCGACGTGGAAGGCATCGAGTCGATCGCTGCCGACATCCCCGCAGGTGGCGCCGCAATGTTGCTGGTTATTGAGCACAGGTGGGCCATTCCGCTCAGAAACGCGGTGCGTGCCAGTGGCGGGATAATGATCGCCCAAGATTTTCTCAACCCTGAGGCGCTGATCGCCCTGGGAGCTATGTCCTCGTAGTTAGAGGGTTGACGATCAGGAGGAGGCCGGCCATTGGGCGCATCCTCCTCACGTGCCTTCGTCGTCTGAATCGATCACAGCAGGGGTTCTGATCTCGGTGAGAGAGCTGGAGACCGACGGATTTCAACCCAACAGCTTTCTACAGTGCTGAATCCCGTATGACCAAGTTGAAGAGCTGGGTTCAGACCCTCTACGACCGTAAAACGCTCAAGCAGGATGCAGTGGCAGGTTTAGCGCTTGGCGTCGTGAGTGTTCCCGATGGCCTTGCTGGCGGCCTGTTGGCCGGCGTAAACCCAGTTTTTGGGCTGTACGGGTACATGATGGGCACCCTCACCGGCGCGCTCTTTACCAGCGCAACATTCATGGCCGTTCAAGCCACCGGGGCCATGGCCATCGTCGTATCCGACGTGCCTCAAGTTAGTGGGGGCGAGGGGGCCGACAGCGCGCTCTTCACGCTCGCTGTGATGACCGGCGTGGTGATGTTGGTGGCAGGCTTTTTCAAGCTCGGCACGTTGCTCCGTTGGGTTTCGAATTCGGTCATGGTCGGGTTCATCAACGCCGTAGGCGTCAACATCATTCTTGGCCAGCTCGACAACTTCAGCGGGTATGAGGCGGTGGGCGTCAATCGAGTGACGCGTGCTTTCGATTTGCTGTTCAACTTGGGTCAGGCCCACTGGCCCTCGATGCTGATAGGAATCGTAACG
>CAXMPK010000214.1:0-4951 GCA_964195405.1 uncultured Acidimicrobiia bacterium | reverse complement strand
GTCGTGTCTTGCTGCGCTAAAGCGGATACGAGCCGAGGCGGCCCCAGATAATGAACATCAGACCGGCCAGCAACAGCAGCGTGAATATCAGATACGCCCGGTTCTTGGTCGCCCGCCAGTGCAGCAGGCCTGCCGAACCTTGCAACACGACCAGGACTGCAGCAGATATTGGTGCCAGAAGCTCCAACCCGCCTACGAAGATTGGCAATACAAGTCCGAAGGAAGCTGCGAACTCACCGATTCCAAACCAGCGGAACCCGGTATCTGAGAACTCCGCCGCATACGGGTTGATAGCAATCAGGGCCTCCCTACCCCAGAAAAGCTTCGATCCTCCGGCAACAAAGAAGAAGAGTGCCATCACCATTTCCGTGTACAGCAGCGCCAGTTCCATCATCCACTCACATCAGCGGTCATGGCCAGGACGCTAACTGAAACACGAATCTTGCCCGCCCATAACCGGCATTATGTGCGATTCAGGGAGTCGGTCTGGTGTCAGTTTTCGTCCGAGGTGATGTCGTCGGCTGGCGTGCCTGATCTCCATGGTGCCCGCCAGTCGGGTGCTTGCCAGGTGTCCATGATGTGGATTCGTTCGTGGATGATCTTGTCGTCGTTGTTTAGTTCGATGAGGTTGACTGTGAGCATGGGTGGTGCGTCGTCGTAGCTGACCAGTAGTTCAGCGACGACAAGGTCACCCCATCGGTTGATTCGGCGGATCTTGAATTCGAGTTTGGCTGGGTATTGGCGTCGCCACTCTCGGAAGTTGTGTACCCCTTCGAAGCGTTCGCCTCCTTGGGGGAATTCGAGGACGGCGTCTTCGGCGTACATCTCGTGAACGATGTCTTCGTCTTTGCCGGAGTATTCCCAATGGCGTTCGAACTCGGCGAGTAGTTCGGGTTCAAGCATTTTCCTCTCCTCCCAGATGTCCCGCCAATCCCAGTCGTGGAGGGATGTGACGGCTGATTATTGTCAACCGAACACAGTGGAGGAGCATGAATGGCTAACCGGCATATTGCTGAACGTTATGCGACTGCCCTTGCAATCTGGGATCTGACCAGTCTCAGGGATCTAGTCCATCCAGACATCGTCGTCCGCTATCCACAGTCGGGTGAGACTTTCAGAGGGATCGACAGTTATCTAGCCACCATCGAGGAGTATCCAGGTCTGCCCGAAATGGGTGAAGCCTCCAGCGGATCATCCGCTCGTGAAAGCGTCATTGTCACTCAAACCTTCCCGTTCACAGCCCCCAACGTGACCGTGATCGGAGACGGTGAAACTTTCGTTGGAGAATTCGTCGCCGCCTACCCCAACGGCGACAGCTACCACGTCGCGTCAATCGTCCGGATCCGGGACGGGCTGGTCATCGAAGACACCGCCTACTTCGGACCGCCATTCGACCCGCCCGAATGGCGGAGGAAATACCAAGCCGGCTAACCGAACCGTCGAAGCGAACAAACGCCCCCCCATAACCGGCATTATTTGTGGTCCGGGTGGGGTCTGGATGATGTTTCACGACCCACACCGCTTTGTTGATTCGGGAGGAATTGGATCAACCCGGATTGGCCCAAAACTATGTGAACCGCCCACTGGGAGCGGCTCACACAACTCTTCCGAATTACTTGATTTGCCCTCGGATCTCACCTGGGAGGCTGGCGAGCGTGTGAACATTGACGTACGTGTCACCGCTTCCCAAGGCATCGATTACGTCATCGAGATCGGCCCAACCGCAGCCGTTAGCAGCGTCTGGAGCAGCGATCGGCCCTTGAGCCAGGATTCCGTTGGCCGAAACCGGGGCACCTGAGAACAAAGTCACCCCTACAGGACCGTTAGCGTCAGCAGGAGCACAGTGGATGTGCGCCGCAACCACATTTTCGATGTTGGCCACGGTCAGCTTGTAGCTCAATTCGCCATCCCTGACTTGGAAAAGAACAGTTCCCTGAGCGTTCGTGTCAACCGCCGGAACCTCGTTTCGTCCTTTCAGGCTGCCAACAAAACTGTTGCCGCTACCACCCGCAGATGCGGCCGGAACCAGAAACACGAACATCGCCAAGGTCAGCAAGAGAACCGTAAGTTTTCGCATCTGATACCTCTTTCCGTTCATAGGTGTGGGAACTCCCACTGTGTCGAGACTCTCTGATCAACAGAGCCTCAAGCCGAACCTACACGTCACACACCGTGGTGTGCAGAAACAATTAGTGGCCGCCCATAACCGGCATTATGTGCGGTCAAACTCGGTGGTGATCAGCCGCCCATAAGTGCCGTTATGTGCGGGGCGTCAATCTTCTAGCCCGAAGTTTCGTGTTCGATTCCACGGGGATCCAGCGCGAGGCCACAGCCTTGCCTACCGAAACGTCGGCCGCGGCATTCAGGGGCTGGCATTCGCAGCCTCGACGCGTTTCTCATAGGCCTGTTCGACCGTCGCCCCGAAGTCATCAACATAGCGCTGGAATGTGTCGGCCCACTGACGTGGAAACAACCGCTTCATGATCGCCTTCGTGAACAGAGGGCCCTCAGAGATACCGCTGCGCTGGACGAGCCTCGTTCCTTCTGGCACTTCCTCCAGCGAGTACTCGACAGGGAAGGTGAAGGTGGCGCCTCCCATCTTCGTGGTGTCCCTGGTGACCACGCGCTCTAGCGGACGCCAGTCGACAACCAGTTGGTTCGTCTCACGACGACCGTGCCAACACCGGTACACGCTGCCTTCTGCGATCCGTCCGTTAGAGGTCTCGGGCGGTGCCATTCGGTCCGCACCATTCAGGATCTTGCGGAACTCGGGATCGAGTAGATGGCTCCAGACGACGTCGACCGGAAGCGGGATAGTCGTTTCCACTTCGATGAGCACCTCGTCGTCCGGGAGTGCAACTACACGATCGGTCTTGTCGTGCTCCCATACCGGCGTGAGGTCTTCGACCCACGCCGTCACGGCGCCCACGTCGGCGTAAGTTCCGCGGTGCTTAGTCATGCCTTCGGTCAGCACCTCCAGATCCAGGCCTCCAACCGCCTCCTGCGTGAACATGGCATAGGCCCTGATACCCGTGTCCGACGTCACATCGTTCTTGAGCAGGCGGTGGAGCAGGTTCACGTCGCTTCCGTGCAGCTCGGAACGGCCGGCGGTCTCACCCACGACGAACTCCCCATAGTGCACGACGAACTTGAGATCGAGGTTCGAGATGTTGGCGCAGGCGTTACAGGGGCACGTCGTGTTGAGCACCATCAGATCCAGGGCGCGGCGGAACTCGATGTAACACGCCTCGATCGACTCGACGAACGCCTGGCCCTGAAGACCGGTCGCATCGAGGCCGTAGCTGAACACGGCGTCGCCCTCGAGCTTCGAGACTACGAGCGGAGGCCGGGTCTGCTCCACCAGCAGCTCCAGCAGCGCCGAAAGAGTCTGTTCGGCATGGACGAGCTCGGACTCATTGAGAAACCGGCTGTAACCGGTGATGTCCGCTATCAGGATCGGACCGGTGTGGGGAGTCCGCATCACGACACACACTACGCGGGCGTCGAGGGCCGCAAAAGCTCAATTGATGAGACCGACACGAACCGCTAGTCAGCATGGCCGGCTTCTTTGACCTACCTCACAGAAGGACACAAGATGCAACGACCGTCGGCACCTACCCGAAGGTTCGCGGTTCGATTTCCCGGGAGCCCACTGAGATCTTCAAGAGCTGCTTGGCGAAACAGCGGTTACAGCAAGTCTTCTGCAAGTCACAGGGCTTGCCGAGTACGAACGCCCAGTCCTCACAGCCGCTCATATGTGCCGTTATCTGCGGCTAGTTCAGGGCGGCTCTCGTCGTCTTGTGAGTTTCGATCTCGTCGGAATCAGGGAAGGGTGATCACCGCGTCCTCGATCGGCATCTCCAAGGTTCGAGCCCCTGCGTGGGGACCTTCACCGAGGATCTCAAATGATTCGAACACGAAGGGCAGTCCGCTGCCGTTAAGACCCGAAGCATTCTGCGTGTCAAAGATCTCACTCACATGGAAGTGCAGGTGAGGCCCGCCCGAGTTCCCGGAGTTCCCAAGCTTGCCCAGTATGTCGCCACGCTTCACACGATCTCCCACCCGCACCGTGAGACTTCCCGGAATCAGATGCGCATATGTCACGAATCGACCATCGCCGATGTCGAGAATGACAAGGTTGCCTCCACGGGTATCGAGGGTAATAGGGACCGCCCTCGTTTGACCTGGCACGTTCTCGGGAACGCCGTCGGTGACAGCTTCGATCGTCCCGTCCGCAACGGCAAGCAGGTCGGCACCATATGCGTGATGGTCAGCGTTATTGGCGGAGTCACCGCTGTATTCAAGACCATCCGGGCCTAGCCGAGACCAGTCGATCGCGAAGCGAAGAGGGATGCGCACGACGCCATCGAATTGGACTTGTGCTTCACGAGCGAAGACGGCCGACCAGTGAAACCCGACACTTTCACGAGAACATGGAAACGTCTCGCCAAAGAAGCTGGTGTGCCACCACTGACACCACACGCTGCTGGACGCCACACTTGGGCTTCCCTGGCTTTGGAAGCCGGTGTGCCACTGACAACCGTGTCCAAGAGGTTGGGACACTCCTCCGTGTCCACGACGGCGGATATCTACGGCCATTTGAGCGAGCAACATGATCGGGAAGCAGCCGAACTAGTCGCTGAGATGTTCCAATGACCCGGAATGGCTCAACTTTGGCTCAACGTCAGCTTTCAACGAACACAAGTTCGACAGTGGTTTTGGCCGGGTGATAGCTCAGGAACGCTGTCTACCCTGGGCTTTTAGGTATCGATCAACACATGCGGGTGTGGCGAAATCTGGCAGACGCGCAGGGTTTAGGTCCCTGTGGGAGCGATCCCGTGGAGGTTCAAATCCTCTCGCCCGCACTGAGAAAAATGACCGAACGACCGTTCGAGTCTCCGGTTCTTGCACCCATTTGCACCCAATATCAGTGAATAAGGGCGCTGACGAC
>CAXMPK010000213.1:0-5072 GCA_964195405.1 uncultured Acidimicrobiia bacterium | reverse complement strand
CAGTTCGATCGGCGAGGGACGGGAGGTTCTGATCCGCTGCCGCTTGACGGGTTACCGCCATGGGAATCGTATGCAGAGGAGATCGAGGCTGTCCTTGACGCGGCCGCTTCGGAGAGGGCGGCTCTTTTTGCTATGTCTGATACCGGGCCGGCTGGTCTGTTGTTTGCGGCGACTCTTCGGATGGTCGAGCAACGTCCCCAGAGAATCATGGCAGGACCATCTATACCGCACGCATGAGTGCCGGCGTGCGGGTTCCGGGTCGTTTCTGTAGCGTGCGAAATGAAGTGCTGACGGAGTCTCTTGGTTTCGAGTGGGAAGGTCTCAGCCTTATAGGGGATCTGTGTATCCCGGATTCGGGTGGGCAACACCCGGTCGTGGTGATGATCCAGGGATCGGGTCCGGCTGACCGAACCGGCAACGGATACTTTCCGCCTATCCGAGATGCCTTTCTCGCGCGGGGAATCGCAACGTTTGCCTTCGACAAGCCTGGCTGCGGGGAGTCGGACGGATGTTGGAGGGATTACGCCCTCGAAAGTCGTGCCGATCAAGTGGTGACTGCCATCGAAACGGTCAGGGAACAAGACATTATCGACGGCGGACTGGTGGGTTTATGGAGACAGAGTCAGGGTGGATGGCTCGTCCAGATGCCTGCTAGCCGTCTGCCCGATCTGCGCTTTGCGATTGCCAACTCTGGCCCATCGATAAGCCTTCCTGACCAAGACCTCTATGGCTGTGAGCATTCGATGCGTGCCCAAGGTCCTAAAGAGGCCGAGATTGAAAAGGCGCTTCACTTCGTATTCGAAATCCACGAGGTTCCCCGAGATGACATCGACTACAACACTTTCAACGACCAACTCTTCAGCCCCGCAAGAACGGAGTCTTGGTACGGCTACATGACAATCGATGACGCACAGGATTGGCAGCTCATTTGCAGTTTCGTCAACGAGCAATATGAGCCTGTTGAGGCGCTGCGTCGGATTAGACGCTCGTTTCTTGCAGTTTACGGGGGCCGTGACGTGCTGGTACCTGCTTGGCAGTGCGCCAGTGAGTCAGGACAAGCCCTACAACAAGCCATCAATCCCGACGCCACGATCGTTGTCTTCCCAGACGGCGACCATCGGATCCGAAAAGCTGGAACGCTTGAATTCGCTGACGGGTATGTCGATCTACTCGCCACCTGGACTGCACATCGAACTTCCTCGTCGCCGCAAACCACCCGCTGAGTTTGTGAGCAACCGGCGAGCGCAATAACGTCCACGCGAACCGCCCATGGGTGCCGCTATCTGCGTCTCCGGCAGCGGCGCTGAGGGGTGGGTCCATCGAGATGATGCCTCGGCCTGGGGGTGCTCGCCTGAGTACTCTCGTGGACCAAATGGGACTCGCGATCAGCTGATGCCAACAGACCAAGCCTTAGACATTGCGTGGATCTTGATTGCGGCGGCATTAGTGATGTTGATGCAGGCCGGTTTCTCTTCGCTGGAGAGTGGGCTGGTCCGAAGCAAAAACAGTATCAACGTTGCTGGTAAGAATTTTGCTGACTTCTTCTTGACTACCGCAGTGTTTTGGCTGTTCGGATTTGCACTTATGTTCGGTGCCTCTGTATTCGGCATCTTCGGGTCGTCTGGGTTCTTCTTCTCCGACAGCTCAAATGCCTGGCTCATGGCCTTCTTCGTATTTCAGGTCGGCTTCGCGGGAACCTCGACCACGATCATGTCAGGAGCCGTAGCCGAGCGGATGAGGTTCTCGGGTTATCTGATTGCCGCGCTGGTCTTTTCTGCAGTCATCTATCCGATCTTCGGACATTGGGCCTGGGGGAGTCTTGCGGGAGGTGAGGCCGGCTGGCTAGAAAAGTTGGGCTTTATCGACTTCGCCGGGTCGACGGTCGTGCATTCAATGGGGGGCTGGATGGCCTTGGCGCTGGTGCTGATTCTTGGGCCTCGCATTGGTCGTTTCGGCAAGAACGCTGTGGTTATCCACGGTCACGATCTTCCGATGGTGACTCTTGGGGTGTTCATTCTTTGGTTTGGTTGGTTTGGGTTCAATGGTGGAAGCACACTTGGGCTCACGGCGGAGGTTCCGGCCATCATCGTGAACACGGTGTTGGCGGGAGCCTTTGGTGGGTTGACAGCGCTGGGGCTCACATGGTGGTTGGACGAGCGACCCGATGTTCCTACATTCATGAATGGCTCATTGGCGGGCCTAGTTGGTATCACGGCCGCGGCCAATATCGTTTCGACCGGGAACGCCGTGATCATTGGAGGCATCGCAGGCGTTGTTATGTATGGCGTCACTGTCCTACTGAACCGCCTCGAGATCGATGATGCAGTTGGAGCAGTGCCCGTCCACCTGGGAGCGGGAATTTGGGGAACCCTCGCCGTGGCTCTATTCGGTAGGACCGAAGCTTGGGGAGGAGGAGGGAGAGTCGGTCAACTGCTGATTCAGCTCACTGGAGTTGGCATCGCCTTCATCTGGGCTTTCGGCCTCGGCTTCGTGTTGATGTGGCTAATCAACAGGCGCTTTCCGATCCGAATCGATCCTGATGGCGAGCGAATGGGGCTCAACGTCGCCGAACATGGCGCTAGTACCGAGATCCTTGACCTCCTCACCGACATGGATGAGCAGAGAGCCGCCGATGATTACTCCGATCCTGTCCCAGTCGAGCCTCATACCGAAATCGGTCAGATCGCTCAACAATACAATCAGGTGATCGCCGACATCAGCCAAAGGCGGTCAGAATTGAGGTTGTTGCAGCTAACCGCCGAGGCCGCCAACGAGGCTCAGGACATTGAAGACGCTATGGCTGTTTCGCTTCGTGCGGTCTGCGATGCCATCGGCTGGCCAATCGGTCACGTATATCTCGTAGACGATGTGGACGCCAACTTGCTTATTTCAACCGAGATCTGGGAACCGGAAGAACCGCAGTACGCGGCTCTAAGAAAAGCGAGCACCGACGCACCAATGCGCTCAGGCGTTGGCCTTCCTGGCCGAGTTTTGGCGAATGCACAGACCGAATGGGTCGATCTTTTGGCAGACGAATCCGACCCTCGTATCTCTGTAGCCCGCGATGCCGGCCTCCGGACAGCCCTAGCTTTTCCAGTGATGGCGGGGACAGAGGTCGCCGCTGTCATCGAACTCTTCACCGAGGACGACGAGGAGCCAGGACCCGAAGTCCTCGGCGTTTTGGGCTCTGTTGGCACCCAACTCGGCCGGGCGGTCGAACGGAGACGCAGCGAACAGGAACGGTTCCAGACGGTGGTGGACAACATGCCGGCGATGGTCTTTCTCCGCGATCTGGAGGGAAGGTTCATCCTGGTCAACCGTCAATACGAGGCGGTTTATGCGGTGAGCAACGACGACCTTCGTGGAAAGAACCTCACTGAAGTCATCGAATTCTACTCAATAGACATAGACCACGTCATGAACGAGCGCCACGATCAAGAGGTGATAAGGCGCAACACTTCGGTTGAGCGCGAGTTCACCGTGCAGGTCGGCGGAAAAGCTCATGTCTTTGCTGGGGTCAAGTTCCCCATCAACGACCACACTGGCAAGATTGTTGCGGTGGGTGGGGTCGAACTGGACATCACTGACCGCAAACAACACGAAGCTGAGCTCGCTGAATTGGTCAGGACGGTTGAGATGGCGAGAGACCAGGCCATGCAAGCAACCGAGTTGAAGAGCCAGTTTCTCGCTAATGCGAGCCATGAACTTAGAACACCTCTCAATGCGATTCTGGGTTTCACACGACTTGTTCGACGACATACGGTCGACGTTGTTGATGATCGAGATAGCGAGAATCTGGAAAAGATTCTGAACAGTTCGGAAAATCTGTTGGCGTTGATTAATGATCTTCTCGATCTGTCTCGCATTGAGGCAGGACGCCTCGAAGTTCACCCGTCCGACGTTGAGATAGAGGTGTTGGTGGCCGAATGCGCCAGCACGATGGAACCCTTGTTGGGCGATCGTGTCCGTTTTGACAAGAGAGTGAGCAGCGGACTGACCATGTTCACCGACGGCGACAAACTTCGGCAGATCTTGATCAACCTACTGTCGAATGCGATCAAATTCACTGATGAAGGAAGTGTGACTATCGCAGTGGCAGCTCAGGATGGCCAGGTCATGTTCGAGGTTATCGACACTGGCGTTGGCATCCCCCAAGATGCGCTGGAACGCGTGTTCGGCGAATTCCAACAGCAGAAAACCGAGGGAAGGGAAGCCCACCGCGGGACTGGCCTGGGTCTAAGCATCTCGCGTCAACTGGCTCGGCTGCTCGGCGGCGATATTGAGCTAGAGAGCGCGGTGGGGGTTGGTTCGACGTTCCGCGTCCAGATACCTGTCCATTACTCCGCTCCGAGCGAGTCAGCGGCTTGACCCAGATGAGTGAAAGAACAGAGGAACGAGATGCGGTCATCCTCATTGTGGACGACGAGAACTACAACGTCGACTATCTCCAGCAAAACTTGTCAGATCTCGGCTTCCGCACACGCGAGGCGTACGGGGGACGCGAGGCCTTAGACAGTGTCAACAGGGAAGCGCCCGATCTGATTCTGCTCGATGTGATGATGCCTGACATTGATGGCATCACCGTGTGTCAGATACTCAAACGTGACCCGATCAGCCAGCTCATTCCTATCGTGATCATGACTGCCTTGGATAGCCAAGAAGATCGCATTCGAGGCATCGAGGCGGGCGCTGACGATTTCTTGACAAAGCCGGTGGACGAATTGGAATTGATCGCTCGGATCGACTCACTACTTCGCGCTAAACGAGCTGTAGACAAGACTGCGGGCGAGCTCAAGTCCGCGGCTTCCCAGCTTGAGGAGCTCGGAACGCGAGAGGAAGAAGTGATTGTTTTAGCTGTGGAGATGCGCTCGGGTGATCTGGTCGGGGACGGCACAGCGGATGCCGTACGCGACTATCTCAGGGGTCGGTATGTGGATGCGATCACGACGCAAGTCGAACAACGCCACGGGCAAATTGTCTCGTCGAGCGATGATCGGATGCTCGCCATAATGCGTTCCGGCACTAAATCGGGTGACTCGAGAGACGCCATCGATGCCGCTTTGGCGATTCGA
>CAXMPK010000212.1:0-24157 GCA_964195405.1 uncultured Acidimicrobiia bacterium | reverse complement strand
GCGACACGGTTGAGATCGTCGGGACGTTCACCGATACGACATTCGCCAACTATGTGATTGCAGAAGAGGTCTTCTTGGAGAACATCAGTGACGACCAGATACTCATGGTCTTTGCCCGGCTGGGCTCAGGTGTGAGCCTCGAAGAGGGTCAGGCTGCCGCGGATGTCGCCTTATCCGAGTTTCCCAACGTTGACGTCAACACCCAATCGGACCAGATCGCCGAAGCCGAAGCACAGGTCGATCAGTTGGTGGCCCTCTTCACCGGACTTCTCAGTCTCGCCCTAGTGATCGCGCTCCTCGGGATTGCCAACACACTGGCACTCTCGATCGTCGAGCGAACTCGAGAGATCGGACTGCTCCGAGCGGTCGGCATGACTCGTCGCCATGTAAGGAAAATGGTCCGCCGGGAAGCAGTGATCATCGCCGTATTCGGAGCCATCCTTGGGGTACTCATCGGAAGCGCAATCGGATTCGGCGTGGTGACCTCGCTGGCCGATGACGGCCTGGGCAGTTTCGCTCTGCCTGTCGGCCAGTTGTTGATCTGGTTGGTTGTGGCCGCAGCAGCGGGCCTCGTCGCCTCGCTCGGGCCGGCCCGAAAGGCGGCGCGCCTGGATGTGCTCAAGGCCATCTCCTACCAGTAGGCGACAGCGCGGCCGCGTCAGAGAACCCCGCCCTCTTGGTGCGGGGTTCTCGACAATGGGTTCGATCTCGAATCTTTGGAGGAGACCCTCAACATCGTCCAAGACGAAGAATTGATGGAATCTCTGGGACGTTCACGTGACGAGGCCACTCGAGGCGAGAGACTCCGACTCAAAGATCATGTGTAGGAAACCCCTGTGTATGAAGTTGAAATCACTCCAGAGGGTTTGCGCCATCTGAACAGCCTGCCCGAGAAGGTCCGCCAAGCTGCATTGGCGGCTGTGTTTGGTCCTATCGCAGAGAATCCGCACCGACTCGGAAAAGGTCTCCTAGGCGATCTCGAAGGGCTGCACTCAGCTCGGCGTGGTGATTACGGGATCATCTACGAGATCCTTGAAGACGAAAAGACCGTATTGATCCACCGGGTCCAACATCGCCGAGACGTCTACCGACCCCGATGACTCGCAGCGCCCCGAAGAACTAGGTGGTGTTGGAGTGGGGAAGCCCGTGGTTGTTGGGGATTTGGGTGACTGAGCGGGGGCTGTCGAACGGGAGTCAAGCTCGATTGGCCACGGCTGAACGAATCGCTGGCGGTGGGGTGGGGGACGTCTGACCTGTCTCAAGTCCGGGAAGCATGGGTTCTCGGCGAGAGTGCCCGCGCCAAACAACCCGTTTCGGTAGCCTCGGAATCCGGTCCACAAGAAGTGGCAGGTGCGGACATGATGGAATGGATACGGAAGCATCCTCTTGAGTCAGCGTTGGCCGGAGTGGCGGGACTGCTCGCCGTGGTGTTCGGTATCGCGGCTCTCGTCTCGTCGGACTCAGATGTTCCCACGACCACTACCTTCTTCGTGGCCGCCGAGCCCGAAGCGACAGTCAGCGCAGAAGCCAGCGATTCATCTGATCACCCGGATTTCGAACAGATCAACTGCAGCGGCTTGATCACACTTGACGACGCCGACATCGTCTTTGACGTCGTAGGGGAGCTACTCGGCTTCTTCGAATTCCAAGGTGGGGAAACCTGTTCCAGAGTCCTCGTCGACGATGAGAACCTGTGGATCAGGGTCGAGCCGGGCGACCCGGCGGACTTCGCTGCTGACGCCGAGTTCGAAGGATCCCATGGTGTCGCTGTATCCGGGGTGGGCGATGACGCCCGATGGTTCGGTGGTGACGAAGTGGGCGTGCTCTCGGTTTACAAGGACCTCGACGACTACCTCCTCTACTTCCGGATCCTGCTCAGTCGACCCGAGACGTCGGCTGACGAGGAGCTGGAGATCGTCACCGAACAGGTGTTGAGAACGCTCCCCCGTTTCCCCGGGGTAGTCATCGAACAGCCCGAGCCCGAAGAGGTGACTCTCGAGGATCCCAACCCGGTCGACCCGGCGAGCACCAGCTACGTCGGCAACGTGTTGGCCAAAGAGGCCAACGGAGAGTGGAGTCTGGGTGAAGGTCTGATCGCCACGCTGCAACTGTTTGCCGGGGAGGCTGAGGCGGCGGACGTGTTGAGGTATCCCGACCTGCAAAACCTCGACCGCTCTGCGATAGTCGACATGTCGAATGAGTACGTCGCCACTGCGACCATCGACGACCCCGCGGCCGATCAGATCGTGAATCTCCTGTCTCTTCTCGTCCCAACCGTTCAATCACTGGAGGCCGCAGGAGACATCGACGAGCCCCAACCGACCAATTCCCTCGGTGTCGTTCTAGTCGGTCTTGTCACCGCACAAGAAGACGAAGACCCGGCGATCAAAAGCTTCTGTCTTCTCAATTATGGGACAAGCCCCTGTATGGACAAGAAGGAAGTCGACGGGCCGGATGGCGACTACACGCTCTACTCCCTGAAGCCGGAATTCGGTGAGACATGGGACGCGGATCAAATTGAGCTGGTCGAGGAAGCGGTGGGCAAGGCCGCCGCAGAATTCAAGACGATCGGTGAGACACCAAAGACAACCATCATGCTCAACCCCCACGCGGTCGGCGTGGTTGTGTTCGCCGACGGCGACGGGTACATGATCCACCTCGGAATCGACACCATCGGAGCCGAGCTGGGCGTGGTGCAACAAGCCGCTGCCTATGCCATGGCAAAGGCAATGGTTGAGGCGAAATACGGCAAAGACTTCTGGTTGAACGAGGGAATGGCAACGTACCTGAGTGGAGTCGTCTTCCCCGACTACAACTATGAGCACGACCTGCTGCAACTGCTGACTAGCCAGGAGTTATCCGCAGGCCTTACCGAGTGGGGTCCGGCGAGCTGGATCTTCTTCGAGTATCTCCACGGCGCGCTAGGCAGTGGCAAAGATGTCTTCACGTTCGATGAATTGCCGCCTGCCTCAATCACCTCGCTCTTCCATGAATTCGCCGAGGCGCTTTCCGACGGACTTATTCAGGACATCGGCACAACGGTTGACTACGTGCCGTACACGGCACAAATCTGGGACCTTCCGGTCAACTTTCTCCTCAACGCCGACCTGGCCCCGCCGCCGTTTGGCATCCGCCGCATCAAACTCATGGTCGAGCCGGGCCAGCACGCGTGTATGGACGTCATCACCAGCGGTGACGTCCAGCTGTCGTGGCGAGAAGGCGCTAATGACGGCGGATATCGCCCACCTTGGGACAGTGACCTCCCCCTTGGGATTGAAGGCGAGTCGACTCTGCTCATCACGTCCAGCGGCGAGGGATTCGTCGACTTTTCCATCACCCAATTCGTTGATAATCCGTCGGATTGCGAGGAACCGCCACCACCGCCCGAGCCACCAAGCGGGGAGGACTGCATCATCACCTTCTGCGACCCCACCGCGTTCTTGTGGAACCCGGAAACGAAACACACCGTCATCGACGAGCAGTAGACGTCCGTGTCAAACCGCGCGCCCTAGGACGAGACATGATGTGTTGGGACAAGAGGGCCTGCTGTTGTTGGGGCTTCGGGCGACGAGGAGGACAGGGTCAAACGAGCGTCAAACCTGCTCCAGCGACGTTGAGCAATGCTGATGCGCTGCTGCACCGAAGTCCGGGGCTTGACCCCCTCCTCGACACAGGTGCGCAGGATGGAATCGCATAATGAATGTCCTACAGACCCAGGCCTTCGTGCCTTTATGGGGCGAACACTGGAGGGGTCACGAACGAGTCCCAAGCCACTGACACTGTAGATAGTGTCACCTTGGTGAAGCAGCCCGCCATGAACCAGCCGGAACTCAATGAGGACCTACTCGAAGAGCGGCTGACGGAGCTCGAGGCCGCGCATGGCTGGAGTCCGCGGGTGGTGTCGAGACTCGAGAGTCTTATCCGCACAAGTGACGACGACGCGCTCTTTCGTATCAACTCGTTGCGCTATGCCCTCGATCAAGGAGTCGAAGAGACCGAAGCGGTAGACCTCTTCCTCTACGCAACGAAGGCCGGGTTATTCGACATGGATTGGCTGATCGCCTGCGCTGCATGTGCCAATGTCTACAGCAGCTTCAGATCGTTGGAGAAACTAGAGCCCAACTTCATATGCGACATGTGTTCCTATGAGAACGAGGCTGATCTGGATGATTACATCCAGGTGGCATTCACTGTCTCTCCTCAGATTCGAAGCATCAGATTCCACGACCCTGCCGCGCTAAGTGTCGAGGAGCTGTACTTCCGGTACCACCGCAGTACAGATGTAAAGCCGCTGCCCGCGGGTTCCACCGTCCCCCAAATCCTGGAACGATGGACCAAGCTCCTCACCTACATCGAGCCGGGTGGGATCGAAACAGTCGAGTTCGACCGGCCTCGGGGGATCATCGGCGTAATGGACGTACTCGGCCCGGCCAGCAGTCTCTATGTCGTCAACCCTGCCGTCGGTGATCATCGCACCGATCTGGCATTGGAGAGTGACGGTCGGGATCTGATCGACGCAAAAGGCACGCAAGTCGGACCATTTGAGCTGGCGATCCCCGAGGGGAGATCGTTCTATGCGGAGACCGACGATCCACTGACCGCAGCCGATCCCGAAGCTGGCACCATGGTCTTCAAGCTGCCTGCTGTCGGGCAAATCGCGACGGGCCCAGTCACGCTCACCATCCAAAACCGAAGCGATCAGCGAACCTCGGCATGGGTTGTCGAATACCCACCGGTCCCGCAACAGGCAGGCATGATCGAGTTCTGGCCTGTCCTCTCGGGAAAGCAGCTCCTCAGCAACCAGACCTTCCGCAGTCTCTTCCGCTCAGAGACCATGCCGGAATCGGAGACATTTCAGGTCAAAGATCTGACCTACCTGTTCACCGATCTCAAGGACTCGACCCTCATATACGACACTGTCGGCGATCTGAATGCTTACGACCTGGTTCGGCGTCACTTCGATGCGCTTCTTCAAGTCGTAGCGGACAACAAAGGAGCAATCACGAAGACCATCGGAGATGCGATCATGGCCACCTTCGTGAACCCCGCTGATGGAGTTCGCTCCGCGTTCGACATGCTGGCGGCCATGGCAAATTTCAACCAAGCAGCAACAAGCGATCTCATCCTGAAGATCGGCATGCACCGGGGCCGGTCGCTTGCCGTGACTCTCAACGAGCGTATCGATTACTTCGGACAGGAAGTCAACATCGCAGCACGGGTCCAGCAGCTCGCAACTGCCGGCGAGATCGTGCTGTCCGAGGAGGTGTACCGAGATGCCGAGGTCATGGCCATTCTCGAACCCTATGACGTCGTCGAAGACAGCGGAATCATGAAAGGTGTACAGCGGGATGTCGCAGTTTTTCGGGTAAGACCGCAGCACTGATGAGGTTAGCGGGCTCGGCTCAGGTGGATGCGAACGAAGAAATAGGTGGTGTTGGGCGAGAGGCGCTTCCAAGACTTAGCCTGCGCTGTATACTGCGTTGTATATGTCCACTCGCACTCAGGTCTACCTAACCGACAAGCAGAGACAGCGCATCGATGAGCTGGCTGAAGCCGAAGGTGTAACGATGGCCGAGATCATCCGTCGTGCCGTCGACGGTTACTTAGAGGAGCAGCCGGATCCGAAAGCGGCGCTTGCTGCCACTTTTGGCGGGGCTCCCGACGCGACCGTCCCCTCCAGAGATGAGTGGGGTCGTGGCTGACTATCTCGTTGACACGGATGTGTTCATCGACCACCTCCGCGGATTTCGCGAGTTCGACCCTAAGGCTCACCGTATTCACTACTCGGTGGTCACCAGGGCCGAGTTGTTCGCAGGGAATACGGCCACCGAACTCGTCAACGTCCTCTTAGCGCCTTTCAGAGAGATCTCGATTGGGCGCTCTCTAGCCGAGCGTGCTGGACGGGTACGTCGAGAGGTTGGAATCCGACTGCCCGATGCTCTCATCGCTGCCACAGCGATCGAGCACAAGCTCAGCCTGTTCACTCGGAATCGGGGTGACTTCAACAACGTCTCGGGATTAAGGATCCGAGAGATCTAGTAGCAGGCTTTCACGATCGCGATCCGCGAGTCTCTGGGATGCGTCGTCGGATCTGATCAGCCAGCAGCATCGAACTACCGGCAATGAGCGACATGTAACACATCGGGAGACCCTCGAACATCGGGCATGAAGCTGTTCCCCGCAGCTGACCGATGGACAGATAGACGGCAATAACCAACACCACTCCTGCCCCCACATAGAGCAGTAGATCTCCCAGCTCGGAGTCGACCATCCAAGCTCCCGCCGTCGCCGCGACGTATCCAGCTAGAACGAGAAAACAGGCCGGTATTCCCAGCAAGTCTGGGCACGTGTCTTCCAGAAGCACCTCGGAGAAAACGAGCCAGCCTGTCAAAAGGATGCCAACTAGCCCGAACCCGACAGCAATGCCGGTCATGCGTTCACTGGTTACCGAAGACACCGCGGCATCGTAGGTAATCCGACCGCCGGAAGTGTCCATTCAGAAATGCCTGCTTTTGGTAGCTGACTCGCCGGTCCCTATCGCCGTCGTGTTATTAGCGGCTCTAACTGGCGATTGTCAGTCCAAGGCTTACCAGCCGAAAAGGAGATTCAGGAGAGTCTCGATCAAAGAGAGGACCCGGTCCAAAAAGGTCGTCTGCGCATCATCGACCCCACCGAAGTCAGCAGCAGCCTGGCGCAGGTCGTCTGGGCTGAACCAAGAGGAAGAACTAGGGCGTGTTTCGGTCGAAAGGCGTCTGATGATTGGGGATTCGGGCCGCTAGATCGAAGGCTTCAAACAACGGTCAAACTGGAATTACGGCCATTTCGCAAAGGAGCTCTGGAACCGGCGTCTGTCAGACGTCGATGCCAGTCAGGGTGGTGGAGAAAGTAAGCGGCTCACCATTCCTGATGAGCTCGATCTCTACAGATGTCCCTGGACGATGGCTAACCACTGCGGCGAAGAGTTCACCGGGATCGGATACGGGAATTCGGTCGACAGCGACGATCCGGTCCCCTACTTCAAAGCCTGCCCGAGCTGCTGCCGACCCTTCCACTACCTCCCGGACGATGGCCCCACCGCGGCCCGACGTGTCCGGAATCGATGCCACGCCTAACGCTGCCAACTGAACGTCCTCACCGGCGACGATCTGCTCAGCGACCACGATTGCGATGTCGATGGCGATGGCGAAACCAACACCGTCGTTGCCGCCTCCTTCAGTGAAGATGATGTCGTTTATGCCGATGACGTGGCCTGCTCGGTTTACGAGCGGCCCACCTGAATTGCCAGGATTGATGGCCGCGTCGGTCTGAACCATTGGCACACCATTGACGTTCCGTCCGGTTGCGCTGACGATCCCGGCGGTGACGGTCTGGTCGAGGCCGAACGGGCTTCCCAGTGCGATCGCTGTCTCCCCCACCTGCGCAGCAGCGCCGTAGCCAAGCGTCGCTACAGCCAGATCGTCCTCGCTTATCGAGATCACGGCAACGTCAGTAGCTGTGTGCGCTCCTAGAACCCGACCGTCGACAAGACGACCGTCGGCAAGACGCACCTCCACTTGATCGACACCGGCGACGACGTGTGCTGCAGTCAGGATCAAACCATCTGAGTCATAGATCACACCCGAGCCGAGACCACTTTCCGATTGGAGTTGGACAACCGTGGGAGCCACTGACGCTGCTACTTGTGCGATGTCTTCCAGCTGTGAAGCGGAGGGCTGAACCAACGGTTCGGCGGTAGTCGTGGTTGACGAGGAGACGATCACACCAAGGAGGAGACCCCCGATGAGCAGAAGAGCTCCAACGGCGAGGTAGAACGCTGAGGGGCGCTCCGGCCGACGGTGTCGACCTCTTTTGCTCCTCGAGCCTGCCGGACGCTCAATGACGGTCGGTTGGATCGGAGCGGTCTTGAGATCAAGGCTCATACCTACCGACCAACAGAAGTCAACCCGCCTAGCTCGACTGAATGTCGTCTCCTGGACAATGATCGACGACAGCCAACAGAGCTAGTCCAAGCGAGCAGGCCCGTCCTCGAGCGACCACGGTGGGGGCTTCGTGGGGGCTTCGTCGAGGCTGGGCTCGGTGGCTGCCACTAAGGGTCATTGCCGATGAAGGCGTGTTGGTCCTCCCCAGAAGAGGAGAGGGGGGTCTTCCACCAACTAGAGAGTGGAACCAGAGACGTGACACGACATCGAACGAGCCTTCGTTGCCGGCGATGCAGTCTTTATCTCTGGGTTACGGCTGTCGTAGATCTGACAATCAGACGACATTGTGTGGCTCGGTTTCGTTACTGGCAATGATCGCTACCAATTGGACCCATGAGACGTCTATCCCTTTTTGTTTCTCTTCTACTCGTGACAGCCGTTATCGCAGTGGTTGTCGGCGCAACGAATAGCGGCGGCGGTGCCATCGCTACAGAACTGCCACCAACCACTTCCCAGCCAGCTGCACCTGTTCCTCTGCCAACTGACAACGACGTGATCAAAGGTCCCGTCACCATCCCGAACGATATCGCAGGAGCGGTAACCGCTTGGACAACGAACTGGAATCGCCGAACTATCGACCTCGACGAACTCAAGCTTGGAATTCGTGCGTCTGACCCTCGTGACCTAATCAGGCCGCTCGATTCTCCGAGTTACGAATCCGTGCAGGAGGCGCAGGATTGGCTGGTCGACAGTGAGATTGGCGTGCTTTTTGAACTCGAAGACGTGGCCCGTTTCTATCCGCTGCGGATTCTCACGTCGCACGAAGTGGTGAACGATGAGGCGGCCGGTGTTCCGTACGCGCTGACCTACTGCCCCTTGTGTAACACTGCCGCAGCATTCGATCGTCGAGTGGGCGGCGAGACTCTCCGGTTCGGCGTCTCTGGATTGCTTCGTAAGTCGGATCTTGTGATGTGGGATAACTCCACCCAATCCCTGTGGCAACAGATCACAGGGGAGGGCATCGTCGGTGACCTTGCCGGGACCCAACTCGAATTCCTGGCCACCGCCACCGTGACGTGGTCCGACTTCGTCGAGAGACATCCCGACGGCGAGGCCCTATCTCGTAACACCGGGTTTGGTTTTAACTATGGAAGCAACGGCTACGTTGGCTATTCGAGTCGCAACGCTCCAATAGGCCGGTTCTTCAGCGATGAGGTCGATCCTCGATTCCCCGCCCTCGAACGAGTCGTCGGGGTTCGAGTCGGGGAGTCAACCAAGGCGTATCCGTTCAGTGTGATCAGTGGGGAACGCGTCGTAGCCGATCAGCTCGACGGCACGCCGATCACAGTGTGGTGGGCCGACACCGGCGCCTCCGACAACTTCGGTTCGGACCTACCCGGAGAAGGACAGGCCCTCGGGACGGGTATTGCGTTCCTTTCGACCGTCGGCGACCAAGTCCTCGTCTTCAGCACCGAAGGCGCCGACACGTTCATCGACGCAGAGACCGGATCCACCTGGAGCCTGTTCGGCGAAGCCATTGAGGGGCCACTGAAGGGCACCCAACTCGACACAGCCCTCCATCAGAACGAATTCTGGTTTGCCTGGGCGGCCTTTAACGAAGGCGCCCCTGTCCACGGCACCTGAAACATCGGACTCTCCGTCAAGTCGAGAACGAAACTCGCGTAATCAGCGAGCACTGGAATCAGCCTTTGGGGCGAAGCGGTTGCACCAAACATGACCGTTGAGAGACTGAGGATGACAGCGCCGAAATGGGCGTTGTTGAGTGCTTTCGCGTTCGTTGTTGCTGCCTGTAATAGCGCCGCCACTGCTGAGAGGACTGGGAGCACATCGACTTTGCTCCAAGCTGAGTCACCAGCGCCAAACGCTCCGTACGGTCCGGGCGAATGGTCCACCTTCCGGTTCTTGCCTAGCCGCATCGGTACGGCCAACCCCGAGTCAGGAGATCCTGAACAGGTCTGGACCTTCGACACTGGTGGAATCGTCGAGTCCTCGCCCGCAGTTGTCAACGGTGTTGTCTACGTCGGCACCCTCGCCGAGCGTCTCTATGCCCTGGACGCCACGACCGGTGCCGAGTTGTGGCGATTTCAGGTGGGCGGATTGCTTCGCGCCTCACCGTCGGTTGTCGATGGCATCGTCTACTTCGGGGCCGATGACGATCTGTTCTATGCAGTGGACGCCACCACGGGCGACGAGATTTGGCGTTTCCAACTCGGCCCGGGTGGAGAGCAGAGCTCTCCGGCGATTGGCTCCGGGCTGGTGTGGTTCGGGGCGTTTGACAGAAACGTCTATGCCCTCGACGCATCGACGGGTGAGGAAGTGTGGCGCTTCGAGACCGGCGGGGGCATCCTTTCCTCGCCGGCGGTTGTGGGTGACAGCCTTTACATAGGCTCCACGGACGGGGTCATGTACTCGCTGGGGGCGTTCACTGGTGATGTGAACTGGCGATTCCAAACCGACGGCCCGGTGTTCAGCTCAGCCGCTGTATCGGACAACATGGTGGTCTTCGGGTCCGACGACGGTCGAGTACATGCGGTGGATGCGGGCTCCGGTGAGCCTCGATGGTCGGTGAAGACAGGGGGTCCCGTCTTCGCCAGCCCTGCCATCGACCGCGACATCGTCTACGTGGGTTCTCGTGACGGTTCCTTCCTGGCGATAGATCTCTTGACGGGAGAGGTGGCTTGGGCGACGGACCTGGTCGAAGTGCTGTCATCAGCTGCAGTGACATCGCAGCGGGTATATGTCGGCTCCGGTGATGGCAACCTCTTCGTCCTCAACCGGACCGACGGCAGTGTCATGACCCAACTACCGGTCGGCGCCCCGGTGTGGACATCGCCTGCGGTAGTCGAGGGATGGCTCTACTTCGGCGCCCACGACGGCAACATTCACGCCTACCGATTGGGCTGACCGGATCACCCACCGGTTCCTCTGCCAACGACGGTCGCCCGGGTGACACCCGACGCGCCTGCGGAAGAACTAGGACGGGTTTGGGGCGTGGAGAGGCCTCTGGTCGTTGGGGATTGCAGGTCTGACCCCAAGACGTCGAGCAGCAGATACAAAGAGAATCGGGTATTGGACATTGTTTCCAAGTCCTGGAATGGGGTGCCGATCCGAGTCGTTCTTTGGTTCGGTGAGGGTCTCAACAGCAGAATCGAGCAGTTCCGAACTCCACACGATCGCCGACGTGGGACTTGCGTTAGCGGCACTGATCACACGCGACGTTGCCGCTCCCGACCGGTTCGGAATTGAGGTTGAAGGGTTCCCTATTCGGGTCGACAGGCGCGGTCCTGTGGGGAGAACTCCCCTGTCGAATGGAACCCCGTCGGTGCTCGGAGTGATCGACGAGCTCACCGGGATGAACTCAGACGTGTTGACCCGCAGCAGTGACTATCCCCGGCACGAGACTTCAACAGGCGGCGCGGTCACATTCGAACCCGGCGGCCAGATCGAGTTCTCGTCTAGCCCCGCAGAGAGTGTTGACCGGGTGACGCACGAGGCGGACCTCATTTGGAACCAGCTGAGCCACGCTTTCTGGGAACAGGACATCTGCCTGGTGAATCTGGGGGTCGACCCTTGGACCGACGCAGCCTCGGTGGCCCAGCAGCTCAAAGCAGACCGGTATCGAGCGATGGCCCAATACCTCGCAGCCCGTGGTCAACAAGGGGCGGTCATGATGCGAAACACCTGCTCACTTCAGGTGAATCTCGATCAGGGTACCCGATCCGAGCTCAACCAAAGGTGGCTGGTCGCCAATCTGGTCTCACCCATCCTCACGGCGATGTTCGCTACCAGCCCCGCGGGCGGTGCCAGGTCGGCACGGGCCAGGGCGTGGCAGCAACTCGATGTCACGCGCACCGGTTTTCCCACGTGGTCAGGACTCGCCGCCACAGATCTGGTGGAGGACACCCTGGCGCGGGCATTGCGAGCCGACGTTATCTATGTCACGCGTGACGATCTGACTGTCGTCGGTCGGCCCGGTTGGTCCTTCCTGACGTGGCTGCGGGAAGGTCACCCCGTACTGAGCAGACCCAATGTCACCGACCTCGAGGTGCACCTCTCGACTCTGTTCACGGAGGTGCGAGCGCGCAGCGGGACCCTCGAGTTCAGGAGCATGGACGCGATCCCCCAGCGTTGGTGGGAGGTTCCGCTGACGATTACAGGTGCCGCTCTCTACGACTCTGAGGCCACAGGAAGAATCATTGACCTTTTGGAGCCGTGGGCTCCCCGACTCAACGAGCTGTGGCAATCCGCGGCATTCGAAGGTCTGGCCAACCCAGAACTGCAGCGGGCGGCCGCACAACTGGTCACGATCGCCGTCGAGGCGGCACGGCGAAAACCTCATCTCTTCGGGAAGTCCGCGATCCGGGTTACAGAGGAATTCGCCGACCAGTACACGCTCAGAGGAGCTAGCCCTGCTGACGACGTCGCCCGCCGTCTTCACGAACCCCGGGCCGTCATCGAGTGGGCGGTACCCCAACACTCATTGATTGGAACAGGATGACCATCGACGTCGATCGACACCAGAGGACGAAAGCCAAGATTGCGGACGCTCTTGGTCTCTATCGGAACCGGACTTTCCAGCTGATCGAGCCGCTCAGCTACGAAGACCTGCATACCCAGCACAACTCGATCATGAGCCCTGTGGTCTGGGACGTGGGGCATGTGGGGAACGTCGAGGAGATCTGGCTTCTTCGGGAGCTCGCCCAACGCGATCCCCACGATCTCCGTCTCGATGACATCTACAACCCATTCGACAACCCACGTTGGACGCGGGGCGATCTTCCCCTACCTAACAAAGAGGAGGCCATCGAATACATCGGAGAGGTCAGAGGTGAGGCAATCGACGTCCTGCAAGGGATCGAGCCCGACCCCGCGAATCCGTTGCTCCGGGACTGGTACGTCTACCGGATGGTCCTCCAACATGAGGCTCAGCATCAGGAAACCGTTCTGCAGACTCTTGATCTCCGGGAGGACCTCGACCCCTATCCGGCGGGCGGACCACTGGCCAACCGAACCCGCCGTCGAGTCGATCACACCGAGCGCGTCCGCATTCCAGGCGGTGCCTTTCTGCTCGGGACCGACGATCCGACCAACGCCTACGACAACGAACGCCCCCAACATGAGGTGGAGGTCGACGAATTCAGTCTCGATCGCTTTCCGGTCACGAACCGGCGCTATGTCGAGTTCGTCGACGCGGGCGGTTATGACACCCCCGAGTGGTGGTCGAAAGAAGGCTGGGAATGGCGTTCGTCGAACGAGGCCGAGGCCCCGCAGGGATGGTCCCGTCGGCTCGGCGGAGGCTGGCTGGTACGCAGGTTTGGTCACGTGCTCGACCTCGACTCGACCGAGCCGGTGCAACACCTGTCGTTCCACGAAGCCGAGGCTTTCGCCAGATTCAGCGGCGGACGTCTCCCCACCGAAGTCGAATGGGAGAAAGCGGCCACATGGGGCCCCGATGCCGTCGAACCAAGGACCTATCCATGGGGTGAAGACGAGCCCCGCTCAACGCACGCCAACATCGGCCAGCGCAGGTTCGGCCCCACACCCGTGGGGTCTTACCCCGAAGGAGCCTCCGCCTACGGGGTCGAGCAGATGCTCGGCGACACTTACGAGTGGACTTCGTCGCCGTTCGTCGGTTACCCGGGATTCATTTCCTTCCCATATCCCGAATATTCGGAGGTGTTCTTCGACGACACCGAGTACCGGGTGCTTCGGGGTGCGTCTTGGGCCACCTCGCGGATTGTGGCCCGAAACACGTTCCGCAACTGGGACTATCGGATCCGCCGGCAGATCTTCTCCGGTCTGAGACTGGCCTGGGACGACTGAGATGTGCCGACTCGCCGCATACATCGGTCCGGAGCCCAAGCCGCTGTCGGCGCTGCTCTATGAGCCGCCCCACTCACTGGAGCACGCCTCCTATGCACCACAGGAGTTGCTCCATGGACATGTCAATGTTGATGGGACGGGGGCGGCCTGGTGGCAGGACGAAGGAGAAGCACCGCTTCGCTACGTCACCGAGAAACCACCCTGGTCCGACCCGAACCTCCCGGTGCTCGCCCCGACAATTCTCGCAAACCCCATGGTGGCTGCAGTCCGCGGGGCGACACCAGGAATCGGGTTTGGCTCAGACAACATCGCACCATTTGTGTCGGATCGCTGGGTCGGAATTCACAATGGCTGGATTAGCGGGTTTCGAACCGGTGTGGGTCGCAGCTTGATCGCCGGTTTGTCAGACGAACGGTTCGGCGAGCTCAGCACAATTAACGACTCACTCGTTCTATTTCTGATGACGGTCGATCGCCTGGCAAGCGGCCTGAGCGTCTCCGAGGCGGTCGTCGAGGTGGTCGACGCAGTGGCGAAGATCGTCGTTGCTGCCGACCGGTCGGCGACGTTGAACCTCGTCGTTGCGTCTTCGGATGAGATCGTCGCCTCACGCACCTCGGTGAACGAAGGCATCAACTCGTTGTACACACTCGAAGACGACGGCTTCTGGATCGCTTCGGAGCCCCTCGACCCCGATCAGCCATGGCAGCCGGTCCCTGAGCATTCGCTGGTTATGGCAACCCGAACCTCATTGGCGATCACCCCCCTGTCACATGAGGGCATCCCATGACAGTCTCGATAACTCGTCTCACCCCTCAGGACAATCACTACTCCAGCCTGCTCGACGACGTTTTCCATGGGTTCACCGCTTACAGCAAGTATCTGCCGTCGAAGTACTTCTACGACGCCCGCGGATCCGAGTTGTTCGAGGAGATCACACAACTACCGGAGTACTACCTGACCAGAGCCGAACTGGAGATCCTGGAGCATCACGCCGACGACATCGTGGGCTCATTCCGCCCGGAGGAATTGGTGGAGCTCGGATCCGGATCATCTCGAAAGACGGTCCTTCTTCTGGAAGCTCTTCGTCACACCGGGTCGGGTCGCCGATATGTGCCCATGGACATCTCACAAGATGCCCTCCGAAGTGCTGCGGCCGATCTCACATCACAGTTCTCGCGGCTGGAAGTCGAAGGGATCATTGGCGACTACGTTGCCGACCTCCCCAAGCTGCGTCGCAATGGCCGGCGACTGATCGCTTTCCTCGGGTCGACCATCGGCAACTATGTGCCGACCCTCCGTTACTCACTCCTGCGCTCGGTGTCCGAAGCCCTGGAACCGGAAGACGCCTTCGTCCTCGGAGTCGACATGATCAAGGATGAGTCGACGATGGTCGCGGCCTACGACGACTCATCGGGAGTGTCGGCGGAGTTCAACAAGAACGTGCTCCGGGTGGTTAATCGTGATCTCGGAGGGGACCTTCCCATCGAGGCCTTCGACCATGTCAGCGAATTCAACGCCCACTCTGGCTGTATGGAGCAGGGTCTGATCGCCCGGGAGAAGGTCGTCGCCAACATCAGGGCTCTCGATCTGGCGGTCACGTTCACTGCGGGCGAGCGAATCCAAACTGAGGTGTCCTGCAAGTTCACGGAGGCACAGATCGCCGAAGAGTTCGAAGACGCAGGCATGAAGCTTGACCGCTGGCTGACCGACTCGTCGAACCTCTACGCCCTCGCCGTAGGTGTTAAGGCCTGACTGGACCTCCCGAGGCAATAGAGAAGTTTCATGGGTCGATCTGATCATGATCACCTGGAGATCCGCGCGGCGGCGCGCACCGCCGAATACTCGGAATCAGGAATCCAGAATCTGAGTTTGCAGTGTGGCGATGACAAAGCCCGTCGCTCAGATAGTGAAACCGCTGGTGACCGCTTTCTTCGAGACGCTTTCGGCGGCTCAAGACATGGCAGGCGACTCTCCTCATGTGAGTGGCCAGAAACCTCGTGCTCGGGACCTGCCGACTCTCGTCTGGACGCATAGCTGGTGATGACTCTCAGTGCGGCTCGGACAACCCTGCGAACAGACGAGGAGGTTCATCCTGGTCGACTCCTGGGTCGGCTCATGGAACGTCGCAGGCCGAGTCTGCTCATATTGGCGCTTGCGGTTGTGGCTGTTGCCTGCTCGGGGGGAGAATCTGAGCCCGAGAGCGCCAGCCTCCCCCCCGACTGGGAAACAATTGCGAACAGCGCTCGTGGCCAGACTCTCGATCTCTACATGTGGGGCGGGAGTAGCGAAATCAACCGTTTTGTCGATCGCACTTATGGCCCGATCCTGGAGGAAGAGTTTGGGATCACCCTGAACCGGGTGCCGGTTGGCGATACCGTAGATGCCGTCAACAAGGTCCTCGCCGAACTGCAGGCTGGTCGGAACAACGGCGGGTCTGTTGATCTGATTTGGATCAACGGCGAGAACTTCTACACACTTCAACAAGCCAATGCTTTGGAACGGGGCTGGGCTCATCAATTACCCAACGCACGGTTCGTGGACTGGGATTCGGCTGCCGTAAACCGAGACTTCGGGCTCGCCGTCGACGGCTCCGAGTCCCCATTGGGCAGCGCACAGTTCCAGTTTGTCTACGACAGCGCCCGCACCGACGAGGACAGCCTTCCTCGCTCCTACGCCGAGCTCAGTGAATGGATCGCGGATCATCCGGGGCGGTTCACTTACCCGGCGCCGCCCGCCTTCCACGGCACGAGGTTCGTCAAGCAGGCGTTCTACGAGCTGACGGGTGGGGTCGAGCGCTGGCTCGGTTCCTTGGATGAAGCCGAGTTCGCCGCGGGTTCGGCTGGATTGTGGGACTTCCTCACTGACATCAGCCCCGACCTGTGGCGTTCAGGCCGGACTTTCCCGCCCGACATCGCCAGTCTGAACCGTCTGTTTGCAAACAGCGAAGTTGACTTCACATTCACACAGCTGCCCGGAGGGATCCAAGCCAAGATCGACGCAGGTGTTCTGCCGGCCACCGCCCACCCGTTCGTCTTTGACACAGGGACCATCGGAGACTTCCACTACCTGGCAATTCCGACCAATGCTGGCGACCCAGAAGCCGCGAAGGTGTTAGCCAACCTGGTGCTCGACCCCGCATTGCAGGCCGCCAAGCTCGACCCCGCCAACGGGTGGGGGGACGGGCTGGCTATCTCCCTCGACCTCGTCCGTGGCGAAGATCGTCTTGGTTTGCAGCAAGTGATGGACAAACTGGGCGATGCGGCCGTGTCGTTCGACCGGCTCGAAGAGGTTCGACTTCCCGAAGTGGAACCGGCGTACACCTTGAGATTGGAACACGACTGGGATGCGTTCATTCGGCAATCGCAGCTTGCGGACTGAGCCAATGCGTAGCGCTCCCTTTCTGATCCGTGATCGCTCGTGGCCAAAGCTCTTGCCGGCCCTGGTGGTGATCGTGCCGCTGTTCGCGGCGGCGTTCATCTTGGCGGTGATACAGAGTCTCGGTTACTTCCCGCTCATCGGGTTGCGGAGCTTCAACGTCGACGCCTATCGATCGCTGTTGGGCAACGGTGAGTTCTGGCAGTCACTTCTTCTCTCGACATGGATCGCTGTCATGGCCGCTCTACTTTCGACGGTGTTGGGTATCGCCATGGCGTTGGGAATTCGGAAGATCTGGCGGAGGAGCGGGCGGTTGGCGTTCTTGTCCCAGCTCAACCTTCCCATTCCGCACGTCATTGGAGCCCTTGCGATGGTTCACCTTCTTGGCCAGAGCGGCCTGATCGCTCGACTGGGGCATGCAACAGGGATAATCGAGGCCGCCTCTGAGTTCCCCGCCGTGGTGTACGACCCGTTTTCGCTGGGCATCCTCGCCGAGTTGGTGTGGAAGGACGCTCCCTTCATTGCGATCGTGGCGCTCGGAGTGCTGGGGACCGTTGGCGAGAGCTACGAGAACGTGGCGGCATCGCTGGGCGCATCGTCGCGGCAGCGGTTGCGTCACGTCACTTTGCCGCTGCTCGTACCCGCCGTGGCGCCGGCGTCGGTGATCGTCTTCGCGTTCGCCTTCGGCTCGTTCGAGGTGCCGCTGCTGCTGGGCCAGAGCTTTCCGAGCGCCCTTCCAGTCCTCGCCTATCGGCTCCACACCAACGTTGACCTTGGGGTGCGCCCAGAAGCAATGGCCCTGGCAGTGATCATGTCGCTCGTCGTGATGGCGGCAACGCTGTTGTACCTGGCATTGGTCCGCCGGGTCCTGCGGAAGGATCAAACGTGACGGCGACCAAGGAGACGAACCGGGTCACGTCCCCATCGCCTTCGCCATTCCGAAAGCCGAGCCGACCACGGCGGCTTAGAGGTACCGGGGGTGGTCGGATCGCCGCCGTCCTGATCGTCGCCATCATCCTTCTTCCGCTCGTTCCTCTGGTCATAAACTCATTTGCCCGCGGGTACGTCTTCCCACAACTGTTTCCCGCCGAGTGGAGTATCCGTGCGTGGCGGATCGTGCTCGCCACAGATGGAGGCACCTGGGAAGCCCTGGGGTGGAGCGTTGGTGTGGCCGCGACGGTCACCGCCCTGTCGCTCGTCGTGGGTGTGCCGGCCGGAAGAGTGCTCGGTCTGCGATCCTTCCGCGGCAAGCGAGCGCTTGAGTTCCTAGTGTTGACACCGCTACTGGTGCCCGCGGTTGCCGTTGCGATCGGCCTCGACATCACCTTCATCCGTCTGGGTCTCTCGGGAACCTTCTGGGGAGTTGTGCTCGTCCACCTCATCCTTGCCGCGCCGTACGCCGTGCTCGTCCTAGCAGGCGTGTTCGCGAACTATGACCCAGATTTCGAGGCACAAGCCACGACGCTCGGGGCCAGTCCCCTGAACGTTTTTCGACATGTGACGATGCCCGCCATCAAGCCAGGCCTGATCGTCGCCGGGTTCTTCGCCTTCATCGTGTCGTGGAGCCAATACGTTCTCACCCTCCAGATCGGTGGAGGAAAAATACTTACACTTCCCGTCCTTCTTGTCTCGACGGCCAACGGCGGTGATGCTTCTATCACCGGTGCGCTCACCATTGTGTCTGCATTGCCGGTGCTGGCACTCCTGGCCGTTGCGTCCCGCCACGTCGTGCGGGCCGGTTTGGGGACAACGGGCACATGACGACCCGCGTGGACTTGGTTCGCTTGACGAAGCACTTCGGAGCCGTGCACCCAGTCGAGGACTTTTCGCTCACCATTCAGCCCGGCCTCGTCACGGCGCTGCTCGGTCCCTCCGGGAGCGGGAAGACGACACTGCTCAAGATGATCGCAGGAGTGCTCCGACCGACTTCGGGGGACATCCGGTTCGACGGCGAGTCCATCCTTGACCTGCCTGCGCCGCAACGCGACGCCCCGATGGTGTTTCACAACGCTCTGCTGTTTCCCCAACTCACGGCCGAGGACAACGTTGGGTTCGGTTTGCGCATGCGCAAGACGCCCCCAGCCGAGCGCAGCCGTCGCGTGACTGAGATGCTCGAACTCGTGGGCCTTCAGGACCTCAGAACCCGACGCCCCGAACAGCTCTCCGGTGGTCAGCAGCAGCGTGTGGCGCTCGCCCGAGCGCTGGTGGTCTCGCCTAGATTGCTGTTGTTGGATGAGCCCCTCGCCAACCTCGATCCCGACCTCCGCGGCGAGATGCGTGAGCTCCTGCTCGCAGTGCAGCGCAGCCTCGGACTCACAATGCTTCTCGTCACCCACGATCAGGAGGACGCGATCGTCGTCGCCGACCATGTTGCGTTGATTCGAAACGGGAGCCTGGTTCAAGAGGGCGTAGTACGTGATTTCTTCAAACGTCCCGCCTCAGCATGGGTCGCGACTTTTTTCGGCGCCAACAACCTCATCCCCGGGGAGAGGACGAACAATGAAGTCGTGACCCCGCTGGGGCGGCTGCGAGTGACATCTGAATCGCCTGCAACGGGACAGGTGCTGGTGACCATCCGCCCCGAGGCTGTGGTGCTCGACGCTGCGGAAGGCCAGGCGAACACCTTCGAAGGCAAGGTCATCGCAGCGGAGTTCCGGGGCAGCCATATCCGGATGCAGCTCACAGCGGGGACTATCGACCTGGAGGCGAACGTCCCAATCGACGATGCGAAGAGCCATGCAGTGGGCAGCACCGTCCGTGTGACTCTGCCACCCGAGAAGCTATGGCCGCTCCCCGCCGACTGAACCGTCCGTTACAACCAGGTGCGGCTCAATGCACTCCAACTGGTGAAAACTACGTAGTTTGTTCACGGCCCTCTGACCAAGTCTTTCGCGCGCCAGATCAGACCAAAGCGCCGGAAGAATCAGGTGGTGTTCGGGTGGGGAGGCCCGCGGTTGTTGGGATTTTTTGGCGCTCGCCGGGACAGTGTCAAACGGGCGTACAACATTGTCCAGAGCATGCTGCTCAGAAAGCATGGCTACGTAATCGAGAACCTGGCCGCAACCGGGCTTGCACTGTTCTGGGCCCGCCGTTCGGGACTCGAGTGGGACGACCTCGGTATGGACTCCAAAAACTTGGCCAAAGGAATTGCTCTCGGTTGATCGACTTGGAAATCGGCCATAGCGATCGACGGCGTGAAAAACCATGGCACTGACAACACCGATGCTGCAGCCAGGCAAGAGGTGACCACGGACTGAGCAGCCTGTGTCGTGCAGTCCAACAGAGCTGAAAACCTGGTGCTGCCGCCAAGCGGTCGGCGAGGGAGGGTTGCGGGCGTCCGGAGTAGCGTGAAGACGTGCCCACGTTCCACTTCTTGTTCAGTGATATCGAGGGTTCCACGCGTTTGTGGGAAGCACACCCAGAAACAATGCAGACTGCTCTTGCGATGCATGATCAACAGATTCGGACTGCGATTGAGGATCAGGGCGGTGTCGTCTTTAAGAACACAGGAGATGGCGCTGCGGCAGTTTTCGAATCATCGGCCAGCGCTCTGTTGGCTGCTGTTGCTGCTCAACGACTCTTGGCTGGGACAGACCACCCCGAGATTGGAAGGTTGAAGGCTCGTATGGCTATCCATTCGGGGCCGGCGGAGGAACGCGATGGCGATTTCTTCGGGACTTCACTCAGCCGGGCGTCGAGGCTGATGAGCGCTGCCCACGGTGGCCAGGTGCTAGTGAGTCTTGTTTCTGAGGGGCTGGCCTCGCCCGTGCTTCCGGAGGATGTGGAACTTCGAAGTCTTGGGGAGCACCGGCTTCGTGATTTTGTCCAGCCGGAGCTTGTCTACCAACTCGTGGCTTCCGGGCTTCAAACCGACTTTCCTCCACTGAGAACACCGCAGTTGGCAACACACAACCTTCCGAGTCTCCCCACATCATTCGTCGGGAGGAGTCAGGAGGTTGTGGATGTGGAAGACCTCGTAAGAGCAGAGCGTCTCGTAACCCTGATTGGAGCCGGTGGAGCCGGAAAAACGCGCCTGGCGCTAGAAGTGGGAACAATCTTGAGCCCTGAGTTCGTGGATGGTGTATGGCTGGTGAGTTTGGGCGCCGTGACCGATCCGCAGCTTGTCGCTACAGAGGTTGCTAAGGCTCTCCAGGTCAAGGAACGTCCTGGTGAACCCGTTCTCGAAACGGTCTTGGAGTATCTGAGGGACAAGGAGTTACTTCTTCTCGTTGATAATTGTGAGCATCTGATCGAGGCTGTAGCCGCCCTAGCAACCGAGCTTCTCATGGGTGCCCCGATGTGCCGAACTCTCGCCACCAGCCGGGAGGTGTTTGGGGTAGGCGGTGAGGTCATTTATCGGCTACAACCCATGTCTCTGCCCGACAACGCGACTGGCATCGGGTTGCCCGACCTCGAGAGATACGATGCTCTCCGCCTTTTCATCGAACGGGCGACCGCAGCCAATCCTGGGTTTGCGGTTACAGCTGAATCGGCACCTGCGATCGCGGAGATTTGCCAGCGGTTGGATGGGATTCCTCTCGCAATCGAGTTGGCTGCTGCAAGGGTAAGAACCTTCACCCCTCGACAGATCTCTGACAATCTGGATGAGAGCTTCAGGCTGCTCGTTGGTGGTTCCCGGTCAGCTGACCCTCGGCAACAAACGCTGGCTGCGGCCATCGATTGGTCTTACCGCCTTCTCAACGAACGTGAGCAAATCCTGTTCGTACGACTCTCCGTATTCCAAGGTGGCTTTGGGTTCGAGGCGGCGCAGCGTGTTTGCACGGATAGTCGACTGACCGAGCTAGACGTCCTTGAACACTTACCGGCTCTCGTAGACAAGTCCTTGGTGATTGTCGAAGTATCAGGTCAGGATTCTCGATATCGCGTACTTGAGATGCTCCGTCAGTTCGCGATGGACAAACTCGTCGCGACTTCCGAGTTCGACCAGATCCGAGAGAGCCATGCCAACTATTTCATGAAACTCGCTGAAGCGGCCGAACCGCATGTGCGCGGAGACAAGGAAGAGGAGTGGTGGGATCGTCTCGATGTCGAACTTGACAATCTTCGGCTAGCGATGGAGTGGTCACTTGACGCTCAACAGCCGAGCGTCGGCATGCGACTGGCCGGAGCGATTTGGCGGTTCTGGAAGGTCACCTTCCGCTATAGCGAAGGCGTGCGGTGGCTGAGCGCAATGTACGAGACGGGAGGGGACGCCGACAATCTCGTTAGCGCCAAAGTGATGGTGGGTCTCGGCACACTGAAGAGCTACACGGACGATCCCGGAGCGGCCGGTCCAATGCTGGAGGAGGCGATATCGATCTACCGGGAACTAGATGCACGGGAGGGAGATCCCGCCCTTCTCCGCCACGGGTACCCCTCGGCGCTCATCAGTTTGGGCACCAACATTTGGCAATACGAACAACGCTTTGACAAGGCAACAGAGCTCTGGGAGGAGGCGCTTGAGATCGGCTGGCGTGTCGGAGATGGCGCTGGGGTGGCAATGGCACTGGGCAATCTCGCCGAGGCAGCAGCCAGGTCGGGAGACATAGAAGGTGCCAGAGCCGGCTACATCGAAAGCGTTAACGCCTCCAATGCCTTCAACTCCACTCACAGCACCGTCGAGGCGATCTGTCTGTCCGCGGTGTTCGAACTCTCAATCGATCAGCCGGCCAGAGCAATACCACTTTTCGACGAGGCGATTCAGCTCGCACAGACGACTCAGCTTTCCTTCTGGGTCAACTTCTGTGAGGCAATGCGGGCTGTGGCTTCTCATGATCTTGGAGAGAATGGAAGCCAAGAGCGCTTCGACGCCAGTGTCGCCAAGCTGTTTGCCGACACCGAATTCCAAGCAACTTTCTACTATCAGCTGCCACTGGTCCTTGCCCGCGCTGACCTTGAGCACAGCTCGGGGAGATCGGGCCGAGCTGTTCAGCTGCTCGGAATTCTGGAGACCCTCGAGGAGAAACACTCACCCCTGGAACCAATCTTCGAAGGAACTCGGAGGAAACGACTGCTGACTGCTCTGACCACCGAATTAGGCGACAGCGGTTTGCGAGTTGGCCTGAAGCAGGGCCGAGCGCTTACACGAACGGAGAGGACAGAGATGATCGTGGGCAATCTCGGCTGAGGGCAAACGGCCGACGAAGAACTAGTACGTGTTGGACCCTTGAGAACCCTTGGGGATTGAGGATCCCGATCAGCAGTCGGCCGTCCGTCAAACCGACGCCAAACGGGAACGGTGACGAGTTCCAGGTCCCTTGGAGTATCCAAAGGGCTCGGTGGACATGGGCACACCCTGAGACCGAAACCTGCGCTTCACAGGGCTCACGGATCGAGAATGATGATGCTCCAGTCAGAGAAGGCCTCTGTCGAGCACGACGTTGATGTCGTGATCAGGATGAGGTCATCGGCGTCCTTGACCTCGGTGTACCCCGCGATTTCATCGAAGTCACACGGTGCGAAAGGCGTGACCGGCCCCAGCCTCAACTCCGAACTCCAGGAATGCACAAGAGACTTCTCGGTTGCCAGGGCGAACTCAGAGAAACGCTGGTTGTCAATCTCGTCGAGCTCGTCAGACACGGCGTCCCACACCTCGGTCATCGGAAACGAGCTGTCGACCACGACCAGAACCCGACCTGTCTCCCGCACGATGTTGACGACCACAACAAAAATGCCCAGTGCGACCGCCAATCCGACCACCCAGAAAGCGAGTGGCTTCACTTCGCTTAGGTCCCGGCGTTGAACAGAGAAGCCATCTTGAACTCGACATCATCTTCGGTGGCGTTGATGCTGGCTGCCTCCACTAGAGAGGACAGCTGAGCAAGCTCGTCGAGGTTGGCTTCGAATCCGACGGTGTATACGGGTATCCCGAGCCCCGCGATCACTGGTGCGGCGTCATTGAAAGTCAGTCCGTCTCGAGTCTCACCGTCGGTTAGAACGAACAGCAATGGTTTTATATCCGAATCCGCATTTCGGGCTTCCACAAGCATGGACAGGCCGACGAGGATGCCGTCGTACAT
>CAXMPK010000211.1:0-1678 GCA_964195405.1 uncultured Acidimicrobiia bacterium | reverse complement strand
CGGCCCCACCGACAGCAGCCCTCAAGCTCAACTCGGTGGCGAAAGAGGCCACTGGATGATCATCGGACGCCCGACACGGCAACGACGACCTGAACATCGGCCAGCACACCCCCAGCCCCCTTTGCTCAGCAGACTCCTAGCCCATATGTGCCGATATGGGCGGATGGTTCCAGGCGCTCGCGGGCCGTTGCGGCGGTCGGCGAGTTCGTCGCGCTACCACTCGCCTACCGGATGCGGCTTGCTTCAAACGAGTTCGTGGTCACTCGAAGTTTCCTGTGTCGACGTATTCGTTTCGGAATAGGCTCCAGAAGTCAACCGCAAGACCTTCCGTGACGTACTTATATGGCAGCCATCCATAGCCATCCTCTCCCCAGCCGGTCCCCCACGAGTTACGGATCTGCAGCGCCCCCTTCTCGGTACCGACTTTGCGGTCGTCGTCATAGCCGACGGCGACAACTGCGTGGCCACCTTGCACAGCGTCTTGGGGTGAGGGAAACTCGAACTCGCCGTCGGCGTTGCCGAAGTTGTAGACGGTAAACCCGAACATCGACGGGTACCCGAAACGGAGATACTTCTTCACCCGCGCCAATACGTCGTCAGGAGCCGTACCGGAGGGGTCCAGGCGGTAATAGCGGATGCTCTTGTAGTTGGCGGCGAACGAGTAGGTGAAGGCGTCAGGTTCGTCGTCGAACCTTGCCGTGTCATAGGGGGCGTACCGTTCGGGCGGCACCCCGAACAGAACCATCGCCGCCATCGTGGAACGAAGATACGCCCCGGTATCCCCAGACCACTGGAGGTAGTTGCGGGTGGCCTTGTACAAGAAGAGCCGCGAGGCGTCTATGAACCGACCAAAAGCCCGATTTTCGTAATACTCCAAGAGGCCAACACCGGTCTGCGCCGTGCAAGACCCGATGTTGCCTTGATCCTCGACCGGTGAACACCACTTCGACAGGTCGATCTTCTTCTTCGCAGCTCCGGGCGCACCCTTCACGACCCGCGATCCAGCAAACATCTGCTTCAACTCTTTCGAGTCTGGGGAGAAGTCCCGAAAGTCAGGTAGATCCCTGCGCCACCCCATTCCGACGGTCTGCTCAGCCATGCCTTCCTCCCTCCTGTAGCGGCCTGATTAGAGAATACGCACCAGACACCAGACGTGCAGCGCGAGATAGAACGAGACGGTCCACAGTGCGGACAGACGAGGCGGATGAGCTGGCGGGCGTGACCCCACGGTGATAACGGCGCCCTCAGCAAGAGCAGGTGGGACACCCCTCCGTGAATTCGTACACTCTCACCCTTGTTTCTCGTTTAGTGACCAGAGTCTCGGACGGTTGATGCCTTTGTGGATTCGTGATGGGTTTGGTTGCCGGGCCGATGCTCTGGGTGCGCTGTGGATTCGTCCCTCAAATGGGTGCCCAGGTAGCGCATAACCGGTGCCGCCTCAAGGCGTGAACGCAACACCTTGACGAGAGTTGTGATGTCTCGTCAGGAGGTGTGGCGTGTCGAAGAGGTTTACGGAGGCGGAGATCGCCGAGGTGTGGGAGCGACGGAAGGCGGGTGAGCCAACGCGGTCAATTGCTCGTCGGCTGGGTCGCAACGGGTCGTCGATTCGGAGGTTGTTTGAGGATGCTGGTGGGGTTCGTCCGGCACCGCGGCGGCGAGCCGAGCGGCACTTAACGCT
>CAXMPK010000210.1:0-1710 GCA_964195405.1 uncultured Acidimicrobiia bacterium | reverse complement strand
TCGTGTCGTGTCGCAGCTGGGTGACAGCAGCGATATGGATGGCGTGATTCAAGATCCGGTTCCCTCGCGGATTCAGGCGGTGGCGTGTGTTGCCTGCTGAGGACACTTCGATCGGTGCCGTTGCGTTATACGTCGCGTAGTGGCCACGGGTGGGGAACCGGGTCACGTCTTTGGTGTATCCAATGATGGTTGCTGCACCAATCGGCCCGACCCCCACAATATTCGTCAACGATGTTCCTGACGCTTGGACTGCGACAGCGATCCGCTGCTTCGATGCCTTCAGTGTCTGGTCGAGTCTGGCTATGTCGTTAATGACTTCTCTCGCAACCAGTATCCGATACCGGGTCACCTCATCGGTGACACCGAGACGGTCGAGGAGCTCAGAAGCGTTGGTAACACTGATCTTCCCCCAATACCACCCGCCTCAACCTCGAGGAGGAGAGCATGAAGCCTCGAGCAGTGCTTGTTACGGAGCCGTGCCATGTCACGATGCCGTTTCACCAACAGGCGCAACACCGTGACATGATCATCAGGTTTCACGATTCCCAGACGCTCTGAACGCAACGCTGCGATCGCGATCGATCGGGCATCATTCGGATCGTTCTTCTGCGACCTGCCTGACCCCAACAGCCGGACCCTTGACGCCAACACCGGTGGGACGTCAAAGACGGTCTCACCCGCTGTGACAAGCTGTCGCCCGATCAGATACCCGAGACCGTTTGCTGACTCGACAGCCCACTCACGATTCCCGAGGCCTTCAGCCCAATCACAGAGACGCTCAACCTGGTTGTTCGACGCTTCCAACGTGAACTCGCCAATCACATTCTCGTCGTCATCGACAGCAACCGCCGTGTGGGTTGCCTTATGCGGATCGATCCCAATCATCGTCATAACAATGCCTTTCTCGTTGACGGTGAAACCGAGGTGGGCACTCCTGATTCGGGTCGATAGTGTTCTCGCCTCTTTCGAGCCACACCCCAGCAGAGACACCGGCTGGTCAACAGCTCGTTAGAAAGCCAACCCGAAAGCGGCAGGCACTTAGAGAGACGACCAGCCGGTACCTCTAGATGCTACGAAACACCGCAACACCCATCACAAGTATCAATCAGGCACATATGCGCTATCTGGCGTCCGTGTGCTCACGGTCACGCTTCGACGGCTTCAGGGCAGTAGCGACGGTTCGGGAGAGGGGCCGAAGGGGAAGGTACATCCGTCCGCACTTGTAAGGGGCGAACACCCTTCGACCCCCCACCGTCCCCTCCTTTATCGACAGGAACGTAGCTTCCCTTCACCTCAGCCACATCCCGGCTGGTGGTGGCGTTCTAGGGGTGTCGGGATGGTTCCGCCTTCGACCGCCCAGTTGAGGCTTCCCTTCCCCGGACACAACGAACTGGACCCCGCAACGTCGCACCCAGTGCATGGAATGGGAGGTACCGGGGTCCAGTCGCAGCTACCAGGGCTACACCCACCTCCCATATCGGCACAGATGCTCTGCTCGGTCCGCCGCTATCGGCCCATGTGCGCCGGCGACACGGGTGGTGGGGTTGCGTAGATCCCAGCCCTTCGAGCCGATCCCCGGCGGCTGGTCATCGTCGCTGACCGCTGGTCATCAATTGCACATGCCCACACTTGACGCATTTGCGATAAGGGGAGTTCCTGTCCTCAAACAGCCGCCAAGAGTGCAGGAACGGGAACCACTTGTGAAGGGAC
>CAXMPK010000209.1:0-2241 GCA_964195405.1 uncultured Acidimicrobiia bacterium | reverse complement strand
CAAAGGGTGCTCGTCGTGGGTATCGAAGGACTATTGAGCAACACGAATACGAGGACAGCCACGGACGCCACGGCGACACCCCCAGCAACCCATGCCCACCACGGCCGTGCGGGCACTGGCGGCTGGGACTCGACCGGTGTTGGCTCGGGCGTTGTACCGAGCGCAACCAGGAGTGCTTCGAGACCACTAGTTGCATCCGTGTGCATGTCGATTATCTGAAGGCCGACCAGGGTGTAGCGGAGACCGCCGGTGATCTCCGCATCATCGAGCCTGATGGGCACGATTGGTGTTTGCTGCTCGGAGGCGATCTGAGCTTCCGCCAGGACGTTTTTCGAGGCAACCGAGTGGGTCGACAGAACCAAGACGAATTCGTCTGCTTCTTCGATCGCGGCCACTATGACGGCACGCCACCGATCGCCCCCTTTGATACCTGCCTCGTCAACCCAGGCGTCATGGCCAGCGCCTTCGAGGGCAGCGCGTATTTCTTCTACAAGCCCCGCGTCCTCACGCGCGTAGCTCAGAAACAATCGTTTAGCCACAGATCCTCCCCTGGCTCCTTCGACAGAGCGTTGCGAGCAAGCATACGCGGGTGGACCCCTCCCTGACCTCGCCGCCTGCGAGAGGTCCCTGCGTTTGGGTAGAAGGATGGTTGATAACAGGTCGGTACCAGAAGAGACGACGAAGCAGGCTTAGGGCTGCTCTTCGCACGGAGACTTTGCAGCGTGATTCGGGGTGGTGGGACGGGTTTGGTGGCTGCAATCTGGCTGCAGGGTCTTCAGACGTCAATGGTGACAGTGGCTTCCAGCGGGGCGCAGGGTATGACACCCAGAGCCGAAGTAACTTATACTGGCTCTATGAGAAAAGGGGCCGCGTCGCTTGAACGACCGACCCCATGGCCCTACCTATGAGGAGGCAGGACATGTCCAACGCTACACCCGCGGTAATTCCCGAAGGGTCGATGGCTCCCTACGACGAAACCATCGCCAACATTTGGGATGAGTACACCGACGACTACGACGAGCTGGCCCACTACTCCAAAGCCGAGGCCACCTGGCGTGGATATGCGAGTGATTACCGATCTTTGCGTAGGTGGGCTTCAGAGATGCACGACTACCTGTTGCCTGACCTTGGCGACGACGGTGTGGCCATGCTCACCGAATCAATCAGACCCGAGATTGTGGCCGCGTACATCATCTCTAATCAGGATCGGTTGCGGTCGGCGACCATCGGCCGGCACCTGAGCGCGATCAAGCATCATCACAGTGAGCGCGGCCTCCCTGATCCAACGGCGGTCAAGCAAGTACGGAAGGCTCTTGATGCGATTGTGCGCCGTCATCAGTACGACCCGAAACAGGCGGGGCCGATCCGACTTCCTGAAATGCAGAAGGCTTTGGCTGAGTACGACCTCGCTACCAACAAGGGATGGCGGGACATGTCGATGCTGCTTTTTGGTTGGTGGTCAGCTCGGCGTAGGTCGGAGCTGGTGGGTATGGATATCGAACATCTCGAGTACCGCCCTGGGGGAGTGGTGTTGACGGTTCCGTTCTCCAAAACCGATCAGACCGGCGAAGGTCGCAAGGTGCCGATCAACCACCAGCACGACGTTGATTGTCCTGACGGTGTGCGGGGTTGCGAAGGCCATAACCCCTGTCCGGTCTGTTCGCTTCAGGAGTGGATCGAGGTTGCTGGTATCAAGTCAGGCCCGGTGTGGCGTTATGTGGACCGTTGGGGCAATGTTGGCACCGATCGGCTATCGGGTCAGACGGTGAGCCTCGTCCTGAAGGATGCGCTTGTGGTCGCTGGCATGAATCCGGCGGGCTACAACTCCCACAGTCTCCGATCTGGCTACGTCAGCACTATGGATGACCACGGTGTACCTCGGGCGGCGATTCGAGCGGTGAGCCTTCATCAATCCGAAGCGTCGATGGATGGGTACGCACGACCTGACCAGTTGCTTCGGGACGGTGCCGGGGCGTACCTCTCATCAGACGAAACGGTCTGAATGTCCACCAAGACAGTCGTCTCCAAGAACGCAAGTCTTGATTGGAGAGGGATGAGCTCTTCGATGGCTCGGCGGGTGCCTACTTTGAAGGGGTCTACTGGCCGCCAACAAGGATTACCAGATCCCGATGGTGCCGAGTGGGAGTGGTACACCGTTCTCAGCAATTCCGATGTCATGATCTCTGAGGTTGAGCCGGTCAAATCGTCAACATGCTGCTGATCCCCTGACGGAGAATCACC
>CAXMPK010000208.1:0-25868 GCA_964195405.1 uncultured Acidimicrobiia bacterium | reverse complement strand
AAACCACCCTACGATGCGTCGTCCCAGACTGGCGTGTCTTTCACGGCCGTCGAAATGCCGCCCGGGAGCGAGCCACCAGCACATCGCAGGGTGCGTGACCGATCAGGCCTTCGGCGATGGTGCCCAGAAGCACCATGCGAGTGGCGGTCGCCCCCCTGCTGCCGACCACCACCAGATCGGCGTTGCGCCGACGGACGACCTCGTCGATTGTCTCGGCCGGAGGACCGTCAGCGATCATGGTTCGCACCTCCCCATCCCAATCTTGGGCGAACTCGGCCATCCGGTCCTTTGCTGCCTCGAGACGAGTGCCTCGCGATGCAGCGATCTCCTCTTTGAATAGGCCGGCGTCGGACATGATCGGATCAAACCGGGACGGGAGCGAATAGAGGACGGTGAGGTCAGCGTCTGGGAACAGCTCTACAGATCGCTCGACCGTCACCCTCGAAGCCTCAGAGAAATCGACTGCGGCCACGATCCTTCGATAGGGAACACGGGGTTGGCGTCTGACAATCAATGTGTCCGAGACAGACATCCGAGCGACTCGGCGTGCCACCGGACCCGCGGTGAAAGCGTCGATCGTCGATGATCCAACTACGACGAGGGCGGCCGTCTTGGCTCGGGAAGCCAGTTCCCATGCCGGCGTTCCCTTGGGAACCTCGAGCGTTACCGATATCGACGCCCTGTCCCGACACCAACCGGCCAGCCGCTCTGCCTCCACAGTCTGGTACTCACGCATGATGGCGTTGAGTCCTGGATCGATCATGGCCTCGCCGACAGGCTCCAAAATATGAACGAGATTGAGCTCGGTGCCATGGGCTTCAGCGATCAGCCGAGCACGATCGGCCACGCGCCGACCCATGGCGGTCAGATCGACCCCCGCTACTACTGCCCGCATAGTGCCGATGCCTGAAGCACGCCGGCGACTCTAACCATCCGCGTCACGACTCTGCCCCGGGAAACGGGCTCGGTTTTGCCAGGTAGCGGGGGAGATCGTCGAGATATCGGTCCCTGCCGATGACCCTCGCACCCAAGGACTCGAGATGTGGGGTCAACCACTGCACGTCCACAAGCCCCCCTTGGCCGGAACTCATTACGACCATCAGGTGGAAGAGGGCAACCTTCGAAGCATCGCGAGCCGAGTGAAACATCGACTCGCCGGCAAAGAGCCCGCCGATGTTGACACCATAAAGACCACCGGCCAGGGAACCGTCTGTGTCCCAAACTTCAATCGAATGGGCCCAACCAAGCCGATGCAGTTCCGTGTACGTGCGCATGAGATCATCGTTGATCCAAGCGCCTTCACGTTGCGGATCGGCGCATCCGCGAATGACCTCTTCGAAATTTTCATCAACGGTGATCATGTATCTCCGAACCGACTTACGCAGCGAACGACTGACATGGAGCCCTTCAAGAGGGAGAACTGCCCGTTCAACGGGTGACCACCACCCGAGATGTTCGTCTGGCAGGTACATCGGGAACATGCCCTTGCGATAGGCCTGGAGGACAAGTCCCGGTGAAAGGTCGCCACCGACCGCCACCACATCACCCTCGGCAGACCGAGGATCCGGAAGATCGAACAATGACGGGATCGGCTCAACGGACACATTCATGATTGTGTCAGAAGCGAGAGACCTACGACTCCTCTTAGTCTCATCTCATGCAAGCTCTCATTTGTGATGACTACCAGGGGATCGACGCACTACGGGTGGGGGAGCTGGACGAGCCGAAGCCAGGGCCGGGGGAACTGTTGGTCCAGGTTGAGTCGGTGACCGTCAACTTTGCCGACACCTTGATGGTTAGCGGGGACTATCAGACCAAACCGGAAACACCGTTCGCTCCCGGCTACGAGCTGGCCGGGACCGTTGTAGTTGCCAACCGTAGCGTCGGGTTCTCCCCGGGCGACCGGGTCTGTGCCTTCAACTGGTATGGCGGCATGGCGCAGCGCGCGGTTGTGCTGGCCCAGAACTCGGCCGTCCTTCCCGACAGTGTTTCGTCTGACGTGGGTGCAACCATTCCCGGGACATATGGGACGTCATATCACGCGCTCGTCGACCGAGCCCACCTGGAAGCCGGTGAGAAGCTTCTCGTCCTTGGCGCAGCCGGTGGAGTCGGGATGGCGGCCGTGCAAATAGGCAAATTTCTAGGGGCAGAGGTGATTGCAGCTGTTTCTTCCTCAGATAAGGGAAGTGCTGCCCGCCGGGCGGGCGCTGACCATGTCATCCGCTACGACGAGACACCGCTCCGAGAAGGAATATCACACGTCACTGCTGGGGAAGGCGTCGATGTGGTCTACGACCCGGTCGGTGGTGATTCGACTGAGCTTGCCCTCCGTTCAACCAGATGGAACGGGCGGGTTTTGGTCGTCGGATTTGCCGCCGGGGATATACCCACAATCGCCCTGAATCTGCCATTGGTAAAGGGAAACTCGATTGTCGGGGTCTTCTGGGGTCGCTTCAGCAAAGAAGAGCCGGAAAAGCAAATCTCAAATCTGGAAACGATCATTGGTCTCGTCGAGGACGGCACACTCAAACCACTGATCCAGAAACGTTTCTCTCTCGGCGACGGCATCAAGGCAATGCGTTGGGTAGCCGACCGCAACGCCATTGGACGAGTCGTGATCAACCCGTGACCGATTTTGTTGTGATCGGAGGCGGCATTGCCGGGGTCTCCGCCGCGGCTCACCTTGCGCCACACGGTTCGGTGATCCTCCTTGAAAAGGAAAGGAGCCTGGCTTTTCACACCACCGGTCGATCGGCGGCGCTGTTCATCCTCAACTACGGATCTCAGGGATTTCGCCCGTTGACAAAGGCCAGCCAGGCGTTTTTCGAGGACCCACCGGAGGGCATGGTCGACGCGCCGCTGCTCACCGACAGAGGCCTGCTTTGGCTAGCTACGTCCGATCAGATGCCAGGTCTCATTCAAATCGCAACCGACAGCGCAGCAGTCGGTGAGCCTGCATCGATGCTCGACGCCGACGAAGTTGTCGACTTGGTGCCGGTGGTTCGTCACGACGTCGTGGCCGGCGGGCTCTTTGAGCCCTCGGCCAAAGACATTGACGTCGCCGGACTGCACCAGGCGTTTGTCCGGATCATTCGCTCCCATGACGGCGAGATCCGTACCCGTTCACAGGTCACCGATCTCGAGAGAATTGGTGTTGGATGGTCGGTCAAGACTGGAAGCGAAATCCTGGGTTGCGATGTCGTCGTGAATGCGTCGGGTGCATGGGGAGATGAAGTCGCTGCACTCGCTGCCATCGACCAGGTGGGGCTTCAACCCATGCGACGGACTGCGTTCATGGTTCCCGGCGACCGCGCCTTCTCTAGCTGGCCGATGGTGGTGGACGCCGACCAGGAGTTCTATTTCAAGGCCGACGGGTCCCAAATCCTCTGCTCATTGGGCGAGGAAGAGCCTTCGGCTCCGATCGACCCGAAACCCCGTATAGAAGATGTGGCGCTGGCCATCGATCGGATCAATAAGGCAACGACCCTCGGGGTAAGGATGGTCAGTTCGGAGTGGACTGGTCTGCGTACATTTGCGCCTGACCGCGATCTGGTCGTTGGGGAGGAGCCGTCCGCGCCCGGCTTCTACTGGCTTGTCGGTCAAGGGGGGACGGGAATTCAGACTGCACCGGCCTACGGAGCCCTGCTCGCTTCGCTGGTTGTAGGAGGGGATCTCCCATCGGAACTGGCCTCGGCCGGTGTCGACCCCTCCATAACCGACCCGTCCCGATTCCGGGTTTAACCGGTCTCTGAGTCCCGCTGGGGCCAATCCAGAGGAGGCACCAGTGCCAGCCGTGACACGCGAAGACGTTCTTTCACTCTTCCTGGTCCTTGCGCTCCAAGTATTCGGCAAGAGGGGTGGGCATCGCCGCGGTCCGACTGCCCCAGTCATAAACAACGGCGGTCCCGGCGAAGTGGTCATGCCAGGCACGTCGCTCACGGCCCCAAACAATGCCGACCAGCCCCAACCCAAATAATACAAAACTGAGCGGATAGGTCAGCGTGCGGATGAATGGCTTTCCCTTGTTCAACGTGACACTGCCATCGGAAACCACCACGCGAACCCCGAGCAAGGCCTTGCCAATGGTCTTGCCGAAAATCGCCAGACTGAACCAGAGATAGACAAACACCCACACGACAATCATGACTGTATAGATCCAGCCCTTATCGGCCGGTATTTCGAAATCGGGATCAAACAGTTGGATGAGAAATGTAAGACCAGCCGCGCTCAATGTAAACCCGGTCGTCACCACGAAGGCATCGACGATGACCGCCAACAAGCGGGTGAGCGGCCCGGCATAACGACCCGTCTTGATCGACCCCTCTTCCTCTTGCTTATGGGTTTCGACCCAACTCACGAGATCGGACGGGCCACTGGGAAAATCCTCGGGATCGCGCCCAATGATCCGATTGAGGAAGCGGAACAGGATCTCGTCAAGCCCGACCAGCGGTCTTCTTACCAGATCGAGGGCCGACCCGGTTAGATGACTGGTGCTTTCAGCAACGATCTCGGGAATGCCGGCCCGATCCACCAGCGCTTGAATGTCTACACGCTCCATTAATGCGTCGATATCGACCCGAGCCATGAGTGCATCTATGTCGACACGCTCCAGAAGACGATCAACATCGATACGCTCGAGGAGATTGTTGACATCCACGTTGTCGAGAACCAGGTTCAGATCAACAATGTCGAGTACCCGGTCACTCGCCTCGGCGGCTATCCGACCAAATATCCCACGATCGTCAGGTGTTTCGGCTCGGCTCACGATGGGGACGCTACTAGTGGTCTAGCCGGTGACGGCACCATCCTTGGCTGAACCAACCAATTTGGCGTACTTAGCCAACGCCCCGGTTTGGTAGCGCACAGGCTGAGGATTCCACGCCCCACGTCTCTGGGCCAGGGTGTCACTGTCGACCAGGAGTTCCAGTGTGCGGGCGGGAACGTCGACCTTGACCCGGTCACCGTTATGGACCAGGCCGATTGCGCCACCCACTTCGGATTCGGGGGCGACGTGACCGATGCACATCCCGGTTGTTCCGCCGGAGAATCTTCCATCGGTGATGAGCAAGACATCTTTGCCCAGCCCCGCCCCTTTGATGCCTGCTGTGATCTGCAACATCTCCCTCATACCGGGGCCGCCCTTTGGCCCTTCGGTCCTGATCACGACCACGTCACCATGTTCTATCTCATGATTGAACAGGGCTGCCAATGCGGCCTGTTCGCCTTCGAATACACGAGCCGGCCCCTCGAACACGTCGAGATCGATACCAGCAACCTTGACGACCGCGCCCTCCTCGGCGATGTTCCCGCGGAGAATGGCGATACCACCCTCGCTGGCGAGAGGCTGGTCGATGGGGACAATCACGTCCTGATCCCCAGGGTTCGACACCTCTGCCAGATTCTCACCCATCGTCTTGCCGGTAACAGTCAGCACATCCCCTTCGATCAACCCTTCATCGAAGAGCGCTCTCAAGACAACCGGGACACCACCGATCCGATCGATGTCGACCATGTGATAACGCCCAAACGGCTTGAGGTCGCCAATGTGTGGGGTGCGACGAGAAATGCGATCGAAATCGTCGAGCGTGAGATCGACGCCTGCCTCGTGGGCGATAGCCATGAGATGGAGGACTGCGTTCGTGGAGCCCCCCATTGCCATCACCGTCGTGATGGCGTTCTCGAACGCCGGCCGGGTCATGATCTGTCGAGGAGTGATGCCATCCTCGAGAAGCGACATGACTGCCTCACCCGATGCCCGGGCGTAGTCGCGGAGACGGTGGTCGACGGCGGGAACCGAAGCAGATCCCGGGAGCGAAAGTCCGATTGCCTCACCCACTGAAGCCATCGTGTTGGCGGTGAACATGCCGGCGCACGACCCGGCGCCCGGACACGCCGAGCGTTCGATCTCGAGAAGGTCGTCCGAACTGATCCGGCCCTCCGACTCAGCGCCAATGCCCTCGAAGACATCTACGAGCGAAATGTCCTTGCCCCGGTAGCGTCCCGGAAGACTCGACCCTCCGTACAGGAAAACCGAGGGCAGATCGAGCCGAGCAGCTGCCATCAACATCCCCGGGAGGGACTTGTCACATCCGGCAATGGCGACGAGCGCGTCAAAACGCTCTGCGTGCATCACCAACTCAACCGAATCTGCGATGACTTCCCTCGACACCAGCGAGGCACGCATCCCCTCGTGACCCATGGAGATCCCGTCCGAAACCGCAATCGTCGAAAAAACCAGACCCACTCCCCCGGACTCCGCGACACCTTGTTTGGCGTGCCCGGAAAGCTCGGGTCCTGTGAGATTGCATGGAGTCACCTCGTTGCCCGCCGAGACCACTCCTATCTGCGGCTTTGAGAAGTCTTCTTCGGTCAGTCCGACTGCTCGGAGCATTGCTCTGGCGCCGGCCTTGGCGGGGCCCTCAGTTACGTCCTGTGACCTGATTTTCATCGTCATGTTGACCTGATGCTACGACCCACGTTTGGACAAGGGACGAAAAGGACGCACAATTCCCAACATGGCAACGATCTACTACGACAGCGACTGCGACCTGGACCTCATCCGAGCGAAGAAGGTGGCGGTCATCGGCTACGGCAGTCAAGGACATGCCCATGCTCTCAACCTCAAGGAGTCAGGGGTCGATGTCGTCGTCGGCCTCCGCGATGGCTCGTCGAGTCGTGAGCCCGCCGCCAAAGCCGGACTCAAGACCATGTCACCGGCTGAGGCGTCGGGTTGGGCCAACGTCGTGATGATGCTGGTACCTGATCAGCACATGGGCGCCATCTATCACGAGTCCGTGGAGCCCCACCTGGAAACGGGTGACACATTGATGTTCGCTCACGGCTTCAACATCCATTTCGACGAGATCGTGCCACCCGACGATGTCGACGTCTCGATGGTCGCCCCAAAAGGTCCCGGCCATCTGGTCCGAAGGACCTACACCGAGGACTCGGGTGTGCCCTGCCTGATCGCGGTTCACCAGGACGCCTCTGGAAGTGCCCACGATCTTGGACTTTCTTACGCGTCTGCGATTGGTGGCGGCAGGGCGGGAATTCTGGAGACCACATTCAGGGAAGAGACGGAAACCGACCTCTTCGGAGAGCAAGTAATTCTCTGTGGTGGTGTGTCCGAATTGGTGAAGGCTTCGTTCGAGACCCTTGTCGAAGCCGGATATCAGCCAGAGTCGGCCTATTTCGAGACACTCCACGAGTTGAAGTTGATCGTCGATCTCCTCTATGAAGGGGGGCTCTCCTGGATGAGGTATTCGGTCTCTGATACTGCCGAATACGGCGACTACACCAGGGGAAACCGGATCATCACTGACGAAACACGTCAAGAGATGAAAAAGGTCCTCGCCGAGATCCAGAGTGGTGCCTTTGCCAACGAATGGCTGGCTCAAGCCCGAGAAGGAGCCCCCGTGCTCATGGAACAGCGTGAAGCAAACCGGAGCCATCAAGTTGAGGAAGTCGGTGCCGAACTACGCAAGCTGATGCCGTTCATGGACCCAAAAACCGCTCCATAACCTCTGAGCGTGTGCAGGGGTGGCCCTGTCAGGGCCACCCCTGCACACGCTCGAGGATTGCGTACCTTGACAGTGCCCAATGAATAAGGGCATACTTCTCTCTTAGAAATGAGACAAGACCTCCACGCCCCTTCCGTACTCATCCTCATTGAGTAGCGCGCGCAGATAGCTGCGTGCGCTACAAGCCTCCCCAGATGGGAGGTTTTTTTCTTACCAAATCATGAAACAACAAACCTTCACAGGCTCACATTCACTCTTCCGCTCCCTCGAAAACGAAGACGTCGAAACGATGTTCGGCGTCCCCGGTGGGGCGATACTCCCTGCCTACGACCCGTTGCTCGATAGTCCGATAAGACATGTTCTGGCCAGACACGAGCAGGGTGCCGGCCACATGGCCGAAGGATATGCGATATCGACCGGCAGGGTTGGCGTGGTGATGGCCACTTCCGGGCCGGGCGCCACCAACCTGATAACGCCCCTCCAGAACGCAAAGATGGACAGCACGCCGCTGGTCGCCATCACCGGGCAGGTCGGGACCGGCGCCATCGGCAGCGACGCTTTCCAAGAGGCCTACACCACGGGTCTTGCCATGCATTGCACCAAACACTCCTATCTGGTGACAGACGCAGACGACATTCCCAATGTGGTCCACGAGGCCTTTCACCTGGCCTCCACCGGACGTCCAGGACCGGTGTTGATCGATATTCCCAAGGATATTCTCACCGCGCCCACCTCTTGGAGCGAGCCTTCGCTGACTGGTCTGCCCGGGTACAAACCGACAATCCACGGTCATCCCAAACAGGTCAAGGCCGCCGTCGCCATGATCGAGAAGGCCGAGCGACCAGTCCTCTATGTCGGCGGGGGTGTCGTCAACGCCGGAGCATCAGCTGAACTCCTCGAGTTCGCGGAGATAGTGAACGCACCCGTGGTGACGACTCTGATGGCCCGAGGCGTTTTTCCGGATCAGCACAAACTTGCTCTCGGCATGTCCGGAATGCACGGGGTCTATGCGGCAACCACCGCCATCCAAAAGGCGGATGTATTGGTCTCCCTAGGTGCACGGTTCGACGATCGGGTGACCGGCAGCGTCGCCGATTTTGCACCCAACGCCAAGGTCATCCATGTCGACGTCGACCCAGCTGAGATCGGCAAGGTGAGAAACGCCGAGGTACCCATCGTGGGTGACGCCAAGAGCGTGTTGCGCGCCCTCATTGATCGAACACTGGCCACCAGAGATGCTGCCGACGCTCCGCCGCGCCGGGAGTGGTTCGAGTTGCTTGACACGTGGAAAACGACCCATCCGTTGGCTTATACCCAAGAACCTGGCGGTCCGATCAAGACCCAGTACTTCATCGAGCGGCTCCATGCGATCACGGGGGGTCACGCTGTCATCGCCTCCGGGGTTGGCCAGCACCAGATGTGGGCCTCCCAGTTCTGGGGTTTCGAGAACCCCCGCTCTTGGGTCAATTCCGGCGGCCTGGGGACAATGGGCTTTGCCATCCCCGCTGCGATCGGCGCAAAAACCGCCCGGCCCGATGATCTGGTCTTTGCCCTCGATGGAGACGGCTGCTTCCAGATGACGTTTCAGGAGTTGATAACTGCCACCACGGAGAACATTCCCGTCAAAGTGGCTGTCTTCAACAACGCCGGCTACGGCATGGTCAAACAGTGGCAGAACCTGTTCTATGACGGACGGATCTCCGCTACCTACCTCGACCCAACGGTGCCTGACTATCCCAAACTCGCCGACGCCATGGGCTGTGTCGGTTTTCGAGTGACCAACCCTGACGAGGTTGACGCGGTGATCGAAAAATCCCTCGCCGTCAACGATCGCCCCGTCGTGATCGAAGTGGTTACGGACACTGAGGAGATGTGTTTCCCGATGGTCCCGGCCGGTGGCTCAAACGACCACATCGTCATGGGGCCTGAAGACCTGTGAGCCAGCACACACTCTCCGTCATTGTCGAAGACAAGCCAGGTGTCCTGGCCCGAGTATCGGCGATGTTCTCCAACAGAGGATTCAACATTCACTCCCTCGCCGTTGGCCCAACGCACGTTGACGGGAGGTCGCATATCACGCTTGTCGTCGATGCCCCGGAGCTGGAGCAAGTCAAGAAGCAACTTCACAAATTGGTCAATGTGATCAAGGTGCAAGAGCTCGACACCAGCGGAGCTCTCCAGAGCGAGGTGATGATTGCCCGGGTCTCATGTGAACCAGCGGATCGAGGGCAGCTGGCCGACACGGCAGCACTATTCAATGCACGGATGATCGACCTCAGCCCGGTGTCGATGACGTTCGAGATTTCCGGGCCTCCCAACCAACTCGCATCATTCGTAGATCACATGAAGCCATACGGAATCATGGATCTGGTCAAGTCAGGCAGGGTCGCCATGAAGAGATTGTCCGATATCTCTCCAGCAGTCATGGTCCCCCAGGTTCGATAACCAAAAGCAAACCCACTCAGAACAAGGAATGAAACCGATGGACCAGGTGACCATCTTCGAAACAACTGAACGCGCTAAACGTTCTCACAACGACGACCAACATGACCGCGACCAGCTCAGCCGGACTCTCAGCGAGATGAACGTTGGTTTGAGCACCGCTTCATTTGAACGTGCCTATACGCGGGTGCGCCAAGCCGAAGCTCAGACAGGCGCTGTTAGCAAAGCTCAACTGCGCTCAATCGTGGACGAAGTCGTCACCGGCACCGAAACCTTGGAAGAGGTTGCAGAGTCGTTCCGATGAGCTACCGAGTAGCCGTCGTGCCGGGCGACGGCACGGGTCCTGAAGTCGTAGCCGAGTCGGTCAAGGTGGTGGCTGCGGCTCAGCAAACATATGGCTTCACGGTGGAGACAACCCAGCTCGACCTTGGTGGAGAACGCTATCTCAGAACAGGCGAAACACTCACCGGCACCGACCTGGAAACCCTCAAGTCAACTGATGCCATTCTCTTCGGCGCGGTAGGTCATCCCGACGTCAAACCGGGAATTCTCGAGCAGGAGATCATCCTCAAACTCCGAGTCGAGCTCGATCAGTACATCAATCTCCGGCCCATCAAGCTACAACCGGGTGTGACCTCACCACTATCGGGGGTTACTCCGTCCGATGTTGACTTCGTTGTTGTCCGGGAGAACAGTGAGGGGCTGTACGTGGGCAAAGGCGAGTTCACGGCAAAAGGCTCAGCGTTCGAAGTGGCGATCCAGGAGTCCGTCAACACACGGTTTGCTGTTGAACGCTGCATCAGGTTTGCCTTTGATCTGGCGAACTCGCGGCCTCGCCAACACTTGACAATGTGCGGTAAGACCAACGTCCTCACTTACGCATGGGACCTTTGGCAACGCACATTCGATGAGGTTGCCCTCGAATTCCCAGACGTGGGCACTTCTTATGCCCACGTCGACGCCACCTGTCTCTGGATGGTCGAAGATCCGGCCAGATTCGATGTGATCGTCACCGACAATATGTTCGGTGACATAATCACCGATCTCGGTGCCGCGATTCAGGGGGGCCTCGGCATCGCATCCGGAGCGAACATGAATCCTTCTGGTGTGTCGATGTTCGAGCCGATTGGTGGCACAGCACCGGGATTCGAGGGGACCGGTCAGATCAACCCGTTGGCTTCGATAGGTGCCGCCGCGATGATGCTCACCAACCTTGGAGAGCGGGAAGCCGGATTGGCGATCGAAGAGGCCGTCGGCGCAGTTGCCGGGAGTCTTCCATCGCTTCGCGCCGGCGAGATGGGCGTTACAACTTCTGAGGTCGGCGACAGAGTAGCTGCAATGGTGATGTCACCAGCTCTCGAGGTGGATAGAGGATGAGCGGGCGCACACTCTTTGACAAGATCTGGGATAGCCATGTGGTTCGAAGTCCGACGCAAGAGGCGGCCCGGGTCGACGCCCTCAGCGAAGCCGGAATGATCGACGATCAGGGCCTACTTGGTGAACGTCAGGAGATGCTGTACATCGACCTCCATCTCATCCACGAAGTCACCTCGCCCCAGGCATTCGAAGGGTTGCGACAAGCCGGGCGAAAGCTGAGACGCCCGGACCTGACCTTGGCCACGGTTGACCACAACGTTCCGACTATTGACCGCGAACTTCCCAACCCCGACCCTCTCTCAGCGACCCAAATCGAAGTCATGCGTGGAAATGCCAAGGAATTTGGCGTCACCCTCTTCGACATCTTTGACCCTCGTCAAGGGATTGTCCACATCATCGGTCCCGAACAAGGTTTCACCCAGCCGGGGATGACGATCGTTTGCGGGGATAGCCACACTTCAACCCATGGCGCATTCGGTTCGCTCGCCTTCGGCATCGGCACATCTGAAGTCGAACATGTCATGGCCACCCAAACACTCCGCCAGTCAAAGCCAAGATCGATGTCTGTCGAGGTCACAGGCGAACTTGGCCCAGGCATCACCGCCAAGGACGTGATCCTCGCCATCATCAACAAAATCGGTGTCCGGGGAGGGATAGGACACGTAATCGAATACAGAGGCGAGGTGATCGAGAACTTGTCGATGGAGGGTCGGATGACCGTTTGCAATATGTCCATCGAAGCGGGGGCTCGCGCTGGTTTGGTGGCTCCCGACGAAACGACGTTTCTCTATATGAAAGGCCGACCACAGGTCCCGAGCGGCGACGATTGGGAGAAGGCTCTCGAGGCCTGGCAGCAGCTTCCCACCGATCCTGACGCAGGCTTCGACCGGGAGATCGTCATCGACGGCTCAGGGATACTGCCTTTCGTCACCTGGGGAACCAACCCGGCCCAGAGCGCCACAGTCGACGGCAAGATTCCTGAACTGGACGAAGTCCCGACCGACCAACGTGAAGCCACCGAACGTGCCCTCACATACATGGACCTCGAGCCGGGAACACTGATTCGCGACATCAGCATCGATCGCGTTTTCCTCGGCTCGTGCACCAACGGTCGCATCGAGGACCTGCGCGCGGCGGCCGAGGTCGTCAAGGGAGAACACGTGGCCGATGGCGTCACGGCCATGGTGGTTCCTGGTTCTGGATTAGTGAAAATGCAGGCCGAGAACGAGGGTTTGGCCAATGTGTTCAGAGATGCCGGCTTCGAATGGCGAGACGCCGGATGTTCAATGTGCCTGGGGATGAATCCTGACATCCTCTCTCCGGGGGAACGCAGCGCCTCAACTTCCAACCGAAACTTTGAGGGACGACAGGGCCCTGGGGGACGCACCCATCTGGTTAGCCCTGAAATGGCCGCAGCTGCTGCTATTTCAGGGCACTTCACCGATGTGAGAAAGTTGCTGTCGTGAAAGCAGTCTCAATGGTGCAAGGAAAGGCGATTCCCCTGGATCGCGCCAACGTCGACACGGATCAGATCATCCCAGCCAAACATCTCAAGAGAATCGAGAAGACCGGATATGGTGAGTATGCGTTCGAAGCATGGAGGAAAGACCCGGACTTTGTGTTGAATCGCCCTCACCACGACGACGCCACGATCATGCTCACTCGGGAGAACTTTGGCTCAGGTTCGAGTCGTGAACACGCGGTTTGGGCTCTCGATGGGCTCGGCATCGAAGCGTTGATCGGTGTCGATTTCGCCGACATCTTCAAGAGCAACTGTTTCCAGGGTGGAATGCTCACGATCGAGCTTTCCGTCGTCGACGTCGACTACTTGATGGCTCTTGCTAGCGACACTCCACACACCGAGATCTTGGTCGACCTGGCTGATCAAACAGTGTCGGTTGTCGGCGAATCGTGGCAACGGAATTTCGACATCGACCCTTTTCGCAAGTACCGCCTGATGCGGGGCCTCGACGACATCTCAATGACTCTCGAGTACCACACTGATATCGAGACGTACGAGGGCAGCCGGCCAGATTGGATGCCGGTGACGGTTTAGCCGTCGACCGGTTGGACCACCTCAATAGTGGTGGTCTTCGTCAAAGGCCTCGGCGGTGTCGGAAAGTTTCTCGGTTATCCAGCCATCGATGTCGGCCCAGATGTCGTAAAGCCATTCTTCCTGCTTTTCCGGAGGTGGGATATTCTCAGCGGGCACATACCAAAGTTTCGTGGCGATCTGAGTGTCCATGGGCATGGCGCGCCAGATGTCACTGACCTCGACCAGAGCCTCGAGCCCTGCGTGCCCAACAAAAAACACGTCTGTCTTGTCCGGTGCGGCGGCCAGGGCCGTCATCACACCCTTCGGTTTGGGTGGCAGAGTGTTCTTGAGTGCTTCTGCTCGCTCGGCTAGATCGGGTCGGCCAATCTCCTTTAGCTTCTGAATTGCCCTGACGTGACGCTTCAAGCTGTAGTTGCCACCTTCAGGGAAGATCACAAACGCGTCGTGCTGGCCCATCGTTCGAGACATCTCTTCGATGGCCTCGATCACCGGGTCTCCAGCCTTTTTGTGCAGGGGCACGAACGCCGATGGGATTCGGTTGAGAACGATGTCGGCTGCTGGGTCCCATTGCAAGAACTCCTTGAGGACGATCCGTGGTTGACGATTGAATCGGCTCATCAGCCCATCCATCACCAAAAGTGAGTCGCCAGGGCCGGCGTGCCGCGAAAAGATGAGGAGCGGACGTCGGACGGTTCCGACCGGCGCGGGAAGCTCACCGTCCTGAACGATGCTCACCTTGAATGTGAATTTGGCCGACGCGACGATTCGACGCAACATCCATGCGAACACTCGATAGTTTGCCCTCTGAAAGCCTGGAGCCCGCAGCTTCCACCCAAACCCGGACCCAAGCCAGATCAGGAAGAGGACCACCACCGCAGTTACGTCCACCAGCAGGTACAAAAACAGGAACCACACCACCCTCAGCGGCCGCCACTTTCCCGGCACATATCTGGAGGCGAAGGCAACTGCAACGATGATGATGGGCATAGACAACAAGACCACCGAGATGCCCAGGACGAACACCGGGTCGAAGAACAGTCGTCTGACCCACTGGGGCGGAGGTCTCACCCTCCTGTCCGTTCAGTCAGATACTTCTGGGTCGCGTCGTAAGCTCCATCGACCAATTCCGCCATGTTGGAAGTGTCCTTCCACTTGATCTGCCGACGATCGTCAAACGCCACCGGATTGCCGGAAGGGAGCAGGTGGAGCTCAATGTCATCCGGCATTGCCTTCAATGCTCGGGCGAACATATGGCGTCGTGCAATCTCAAAAGCGATCAGCGCGGACTCATGCAGACGCTCAGGGGGTCGCAGCGGTGCTTCTATCCGACCAACTTGGAGGACGTATATCACTTCGGCACCCAGTTGGATAGCCCGATCTAGTGGGACCGAATTGACCAGGCCCCCGTCGTAGAAGTGTTCCCCCTCGATCTCGACCGGCGGAAAGAGACCCGGCACTGCTGCTGACGCCAGGATCGCTGGAAGCAACGGCCCCTCGGTGAACCAGTGCTCACCCGACTTCTCGATCGATGCGGCCACGCACTGGAAAGGGATCTCAAGTTCTTCAATACGTTTGGCTGGTCCATGGACATGTTCTAAAACAAGTTGCAGCTCCTCGGTCTTGTGAATCGCAGGTTGGAGCGTGGCAACGTTGACGATCCGATCGATCAACCCGCCCCGAAAAACGCCTGCCTCGGACATGGTTTGCCAGAGATCAACCAGGTTCTTCACACCGGCTTCACCAGGCTGATCAGCGATCACAGACCCGTTGAACGCTCCGATCGACGTTCCCAACACCAGATCCGGGTGAACGTCCGCCTCATTGAGGGCTTGGAGCATGCCCACCTCAACAGCACCCCAACGACCGCCCCCACCGAGAACAAAGACTGTTCGAGCGGACTCAGTCACACACTCGCCTCCTCGATGTACCATTCGGTGAAGTCATAACAACGGCCTTCATCGTCGAATCTGATGACGAAGAGGTTTCGATAGGACAACGGCGGCTCGATGTACCTGGTCCGCCCGGTCACCACGACCACTTCGTCGGTTTCCACCAAGGGTCGCCACTCGAATTCCCAGTTCTCTTCGTCGTCGTCCACTTCAGTCCACCAGGCGACAATTTCCTCAACCCCGTTGCGCTCACCTGCCGACGTTTGCGAGTCGTAGACAGCGTCGGGCGAAAAGAGACCCGCAATCTGTGTGGCGTCGTTGGTGCTCCATGCGAGGACATACTCGTCCATCCATTTTTCGAGATGTTCGCTCATCGCGCCCGAAGCTAGCCGTCCCGTCTCCTATGGGAGACCTATTGGCCGGCTCGAATCCCCAGGGCCGCGGCGAGGGCCTGATACTGGTCGAGACGAAGGGACTGCGGGCCGTCACTTAGGGCCGTCTCAGGGTCAGGATGGATTTCCACCATGATTCCATTCGCTCCAATCGCCTGGGCGGCAAGGGCCAACGGAGGTACCAGATCACGGGCGCCAGCGGCATGCGATGGGTCAACCATGATCGGAAGATGGGTCCGACCTTTCAGGACCGGCACGGCGCTTAGGTCGAGTGTGTTCCGAGTCGACGTTTCGAAGGTCCGGATCCCGCGCTCACAGAGCATCACCTGTTGGTTTCCCTCCGCCAAGATGTACTCCGCTGCTTGGAGCAGTTCGTCGAGGGACGAGCTCATGCCGCGCTTCAATAAAACAGGTCGATGAGTTCGGCCTGCGGCCTGAAGCAAGGAGAAGTTCTGCATGTTGCGGGTGCCGATCTGGAGGATGTCAGCTTTCTCGGCCACGGCCTCGACGTCTTCGGGCGAAATCACTTCCGTCACAACCGGGAGGCCAAATGTCTTGCCAGCTTCGGCGAGCATCTCAAGACCTTCGAAGCCGAGACCCTGGAACGAATAGGGCGAGGTCCTCGGTTTGAAACAGCCGCCACGCAAGATCGACCCACCTGCATCACGCACCGCTCGGGCAGTTTCGATGATCTGGTCCCACGACTCGACCGCACAGGGACCGGCGATCAGAACCAGATCGTCGCCACCGATCCTGACCCCGGCAACCTCGACCACCGTGTTGACCTTCTTGTGACCCCGACTTCCCAGTTTGTATCCACTTGGTGTTGCCGGTGGCGGGCGCACAGCGAGCAGCTCATCTCTTCCACTGGGTTCTACCTGAGTGGCATGACTGTCCTCAGCCGTCGGTCGCAGGTCTCGTGAGGGATACGATCCCAACACCTTCAGAAACCTGACCTGCTTTGTCAGATCGTCGATGACGTTTGCCACACGCGGGTCGGACAACTCGCCCGCAAAGTCGAGATAGAACAGCTCCTCTCTGGGATTGCTGGGAATGGGTCTCGACTCCAGTTTCACCAGGTTGATCTCACCGTCTCGGAAGGTGGCGAGGGCGTCCATCAACGCTCCGGGGTGGTTTCCGACCGCCATGACAATCGAGGTCTTGGTCGGAACGCCATCAGGTATTCTTGCTGGCTCGAGTGCCACCACAACAAACCTGGTGTAGTTCTCGGACTGGTTGGCGATGCCGGTCTTGAGTACCTCCAAACTGAATAGCCTGGCGGCATCCTCGCTGGCGATGGCGGCGACGGTGGGATCATTGAGCTCTTTGATCCGCTTCCCCGAGAGTGCGGTGTCTGAGAAGTAGATAACCTCGACATCGTCGAGACCGGCAAGGAAATCGCTGCATTGAGCGATCGCCTGGGGGTGGCAGTAGATCCGACGGATGTCCGAGACAGCCGCACTGCTGATTCCGAGAAGACAGTGGCGCACTCTGAATTTCAGGTCACCGACCAAATGGAGCCCACTATCCAACAACAGGTCGTACACCTCGGATATGGCGCCCGATGTCGTGTTCTCTATCGGTAGGACCGCCACATCGGCATTCTTGAGCCGGACTTCGTTGATTGCATCGGCGAAGGTTGACGCCTTGAGGTAAGCGGCTTCGACTCCTCGTGCCCCGTGATATTGCTCAGATGCAAGATGGCTGTATGAACCCTGGATACCCTGTATGGCCACGGTGATCGTGCGAGATTCCTCTTCTCCCTGTCCCAGACGCTCTTGCTGAACTCTGACGGAGTCGTCGACGATCTCCCGCCAAAGCCGGATGATCAGGCCTGAATCGAGGTCGTGATCGAGACCTAGTTCGACTCGATCCGCGATCAGGTCTTCCTCACGCAATTGATCTCGTGATGGTTGATCAAAACGGTCTTTCTCTCTGGCGATGCGAAGACTGTGCGCCCTTCGCTCCGCCAGCAGACGGAGAATCTCGGAATCGACATCATCGATGTCATCCCTGATTTGGTTTATGTCCTGGCTGTCGTTCTTGTTGTTCATGGCAGTTGTTGACCCCGAAGAAAATGGATGGATGTGAAAAGATCAGCGGAGGTGGTGTAGTCGGCGCTAAGCGCCGAAATAGACGAACCCAAAGAAACCAGAGGAACTGCTGAAGCAGCTGGAGGGGCGGTTCGTGCTCACGTGATAGAAATGTTGGCGAACCATCGGCCATATGTCAACCCGAGAGCGACAATACGACCATGCTGAGAATCGCTGCGGGAGTTCTCCTATTGATCGCCGGTACGATCTGGATCCTCCAGGGCCTTGATATCGCATTCGCTCCGGAGAGTTTTATGACCGGCGAAAGATGGTGGGTTCTTTGGGGCGCCCTCGCTGTCGCCGGCGGTGGCGGCCTGGTTTGGGTTGGATGGCTTCGCCGATAAACCCGAGCCCGGTCCTTTTCATCGGCGCCCAGACCAACGATCCGTGGGGTGCCGTCGCCATATTCGTGAAGCAGACACGTCGCATGTGACTAGTCACTAGGGTGGCTCACATGGAACCGGCTCTCAGGATCTGGGTTGCTAGCAGCGATGACTACGGGCTCGTCGAAGGTCTGATGCGGGAATACGTTGACTGGCTTCCATTCCATGCCAGCGATTTCCAGGATGTCGAACGCGAGCTGTCCGATGTGTCAACCGAATATGGACCACCGAAAGGAATCGCTGTGCTCGCCGCACTGGGCGAAGAACTCGCCGGTGTCGCCGGCGTCCGACACTTCTCCCGGGCTGTTGCCGAGTTGAAACGAATGTGGGTCAGACCCACTGCTCGGGGTCGCGGAGTGGGGCGTTGGCTTGCTGATCGAGCGATTGCAGAGGCTCGAGCAAGGGGATATCGCTCGGTCAGGCTCGACACGGTGAGCGATGTGATGACCGAAGCCAACCAACTTTACGAATCTTTGGGTTTCACGGACGTCGACCCGTATCGAGTCAATCCCCTTCCGGCGTCGAGATTCATGGAGTTGGACATCAAGAAGAAATAAGGCCCGTTGAATACGAGGGCTTGACACCTGTAGACCTAATCCAGACCGAAACGAGGGCGCGGGCCCTCCGAGAGGCCTAGATAGACAAAGACTCGAGTCACTGACTGGGGTCCTGCCATAGAACCGCTCCGCGGGTAAGACTTGAACCTACAACCTTCGGACTAACACTCCGCTGCTGTATATCTCTCTACCTGCACGAATGCATGATTCTCACACTGTTGGTCCTTGTTTGGGCCACAGAAAATCGAACTCAGCGGCGCAACGAAATCATCGGAGGCAGTCCTGGAAGACTCTTATGTTCGCTTCGAAGCGCACGCAAGTGCCGTTATGTGCAGCTGCTGGTGGTTACAAGGAGATGACCGGAAAGCTGGTCATCTCCACCCGTGGCCATCAGGTCGCAGGCGCGTACCTATTTCTGCCTGACCATGCACCCGACGTCCACGATGAGATGTCGGCGACGATGCCGAGACCAAGCCAGAACCAGTCGAACCCGGTCACCCCACCCTGGGCAACCGCAGCCCACATCAGCGTCGTCCACGGGGCAAATATGAACCCTGCGAATGCCCACCAGAAGTTGTTGAACGCTGCCTCCCAGCGGGAGGTGTCGATAAGCCACCAGACGAGAATGGCCGCCCTGGGGCCAACCAATGCCAGCGTGGCGAACAAACAACACATACAACTTCTCCCAGATTGACGGACGCTCTCAAACGGCTGCCGTGGAACCTACACAGATCACGCCGTACATATGTGCTGCCGGCTCAGGGGTCGTTGCAACACTTGGCTCATACAGATCAGTGAGCGAATCCGGTGGCGGTGGCTGACTTCATCGGAGGGTTCGCCTGTAGATCGTCACAGGCTTGCCTTAGGTCGTTGATTAGTGAGCTAGCGAGGTCGAGAGTGAAGCCCTCACGCACGACGATCCGCAGCAGGGCAACATCGGTGGCGTTATCTGGCATCGTGTATGCGGGAACTTGCCAGCCGTTGTATCGCAGCCGGTCGGAAACGTCATAGACGGTGTAAGGCACGTCACCGGTGATCTCGAAAGTTAGGACTGGAATGTCGGTCCCGTCGCTGATGATCGAGAATGGACCTAATTCGGCGATCTGGGATGACACCAATTTGGCCGTGTCTCGTAGCGCCTGCATGACTCGGGTGTATCCCGAGCGGCCGAGGCGGATGAAGTTGTAGTACTGGCCGACGATTTGGTTGCCGGGCCTCGAGAAGTTGAGGGTAAACGTCGGCATGTCGCCGCCCAGATAGTTCACATGAAAGATCAGCTCCTCCGGGAGATCGCGTGCGCTGTTCCAGACGACGAATCCAACCCCCGGGTAGACGAGACCGTACTTGTGACCGGAGACGTTGATCGATCGCACGTTGGGTAGCCGGAAGTCCCATTCCAAATCCGGCTGCAGGAACGGAGCAACGAACCCTCCGGACGCGGCGTCGATGTGGACAGGCACTTCGAGCCCGTTTGCCTCATTGTTAGCGACGACGGCGTCATGGATCTCCTTGATCGGCTCGTACTCACCCGTGTAGGCGGTGCCCAGAATCGCGACGACACCAATCGTGTTCTCATCGATACGCTCCACTGCTTCTTCGCCGGTGATCACGTACCGGCCGTGCTCGACCGGTACATAGCGGGGTTCAACATCCCAATACCGACAGAACTACTACCAAACGACCTGGACATTCGAGCCCAGGACCATGTTCGGCTTCGACCCGTCCTGGCCGGCGGCCTCACGGCGTTTGCGCCATTGCCACTTCATCGCCAGGCCGCCAAGCATGACGGCCTCCGAGGAACCCGTAGTGGAGACACCAATCGCGTCGCCTTCGGCCGGGGCATGGAACAGGTCGGCGACGATGTTGACGCACCGGGTTTCAATCTCGGCCGTCATCGGATACTCGTCTTTGTCGATCATGTTCTTGTTGAACGCCTCGGCCATCAGGCTCTCGGCCTCCGGCTCCATCCACGTAGTAACGAACGTCGCCAGATTCAGCCTTGCGTTGCCGTCGAGCATCAACTCGTCGTGGATGAGTCGCTCCGCGACTACGGCGGCGGCGCCGTGCTCGGGAATCCGGTACTTCGGCATCGAACCGACTTCCATCCGATGCGTGTAGGCCGGCGCCAAAACCTCATCGACAATCTCACTGGCCGTCATCTTCTTGACCACCACGGAGCATCCTCTTTCTTGGGAGTCGGTTGAGCCGACCGTAGTATCGCATCGTGGAGATTCCCGCGGGTTGGGTCGTCGTCGAGCAACGCCGAGTCGGCCCTTTCACAACATCAATGGTCCTGCGTCGTCCCGACAACACCCAGGTCGTGTGGTCGGCGTGGCATCACCGCAAAGGACACGGCATCATCGACTCGTCCGCAGATCCCCCGTCCAAGGGCGTTACGTGGTGGGCACCACGCCAGCGAGGCTGGTGGATCGCCGCACTCTTCATGGTCGGCTCTACCACCTTCGCCGTCGGGTCCTTCCCACCCACGGCTTCGCTGCTCGGCGACGCCGCCGGCTGGATCTTCTTCATCGGCTCGATCTTCTTCACCACCGCGGCGTATCTGCAGTACAACGAGGCAACCAACCAGGGCGATGACCTCTACGGCGAATCCCACACCAACCGGCTGTTTGGAATCCGCTCCGACTCCATCGGCTGGTGGGCAACAAGTATCCAGCTCGCCGGAACGCTCTTCTTCAACCTCAGCACGCTCAATGCGCTGCGCGACCTCTCGACCCGGCAAGAGGAGGCGCTCGTATGGGCACCGGACCTGTTCGGTTCGATCAGCTTCCTGGTGGCCAGCGGCCTGGCCCTCGCGGAAGTGTGCCACCGGCTGTGGTGCTGGAACCGAGACAGCCTTCTGTGGAGGATCGCTATCATCAATCTCACCGGATCGATCGCGTTCGGCATCTCCGCGGTCGCCGCCCGAATCGTGCCCCAGACCGGCGAAGTGGCTAACGCCACCGTCGCCAACGCCTTCACCTTCATCGGTGCCGTCCTCTTCCTCGTCGGAGCGGCACTACTCATCCCCGCCATGTCGACGCCACACAAACAACCAACAAATACCTAACCCACCAACCAGAGTTCAACCAAACACCAGCCGGCAAAGAGTGAAGTCGCACACCGGATCAAGTAGGCCATAACCGGCTGGGAGGGATGATGTGGACTGTGTGGCACGCATCCTGTCAGGCGGAGAGGACGCCGGTTGAGCTGAATGAGTCAGCTGGTCGGTTCCCATTCCGTCTGGCATTGATCGTCGTGGTCGGCGGATTCAAGAGTCGGAAGATCGGCCCCAAGAAAACCCAACCAGAAGTCGCTGTCGCCTAAGGAGAGCGGACACGGTGTCCCGCACCCGGATAGCCCTACTTGGAGGACCCGTCTTCTTCGCTTCTTGGTTCGTTGGGGCGCAGGTCTTGTGGTTCGCGCTTCTTGCGAGCCGCGCTACCGGCCAGAATGCCAAACATCAGTCCCAAACCTACCCCCGTTACCAAGTTGCCCGTGGCATTCCCAATCGCAGCGCCAACACCGACTCCAAGAATTATCGGTCCCCAATATATCGGTCGCCACATGACTGCACTTCCTAGCGATTAATGGGTCGATGGGCAGATTGTCGTACGTCATGGCGTGCTCGACATCAGGTGCTCTATTGATTCCCCCATATCTTAACATCGACGGTCTCGCCGACAGGATGCTCGACTACTCGAACGGCCTGCACTCACGGCCGAGGAGATGATTACTGAAAGTCACCTTTTTGACCTCGAAGCGCGGACGGTCGATCCGGCTGATACCTAGGAGCGGTTCTTCCGCAGATGGCGGTCGAGCCCTAGTAGCCAACGCCTGGAGAGGCCCGCCTAGGCCGCCCATAACCGGCAGCCGTTATGTGCGGGGTCACTGCCCTGCTGATAAGTTGAGGGTGGTTGGTCGAGATGCCTGTATGAATGAGAGCGGCTGTCGTTGAATCTGTTCCGTAACCCGCCCACGACTCGCTATGCGGACACGGGTAGTGGGTCGATCGGGTACCAGGTGTTTGGTGATGGGCCACCAAATGTCGTTTTTTCCGGTTCGGCCGAGTCGAACGCTGAGGCAATGTGGGATCTGCCAGAAGCTGCTGAGTACTTCGACCGTCTCTCCTCGTTCAGTCGAGTGTTGTACTACGACTCTCGTGGTAGCGGTATCTCCGATCCGGTACCGAATGCCGGTGTATTTACTTTCGAGAGCTTCAGTGATGACACCCGATTTGCAATGGACGCAGCCGGATTCGATAGGGCGACCGTGATCGGCGACGTTGAGGGTGGACCAAGAGCCATGATGTTCGCTGCTACCTACCCGGAACGGGTTGAGAGTCTCGTTCTAAACAACACGTTCGCCCGCTTCCTACGTTCCGACGACTATCCAATCGGCATGCCTGAGGATGCTCTGGCGAACCTTCAGACATGGATGACCCAAAACAGGGGTACCGCTGGGTACTTCACGAGTACCGCTCCCAGTCTCTTACACGATCCGGCAACACGGGATCGGCTTGCCCGCTATCAGAGAATTTCCACCTCGCCGGGGGCGACTAGAAGCGTCATCGAGTTCTACCGCCAAATTGATGTGCGATGGATGTTGGCGTCGATCCAAGCCCCGACTCTCGTTTTGGTGCGCCAAGACGCCTCGTATCACCGAGCCGAACACGGCCGATATCTGGCTGGGGAAATACCTGACGCCGAACTCGTAGAATTTCCCGGCGGTGACACCGCTCCCTTCTTCATCGGAGACACCACCCCAGTTCTCTCGGCCATCGAACATTTCATAACCGGGGATCGGACCCATCACGTTCCAGACCGGACCTTGGCCACGGTGATGTTCACTGACATCGTCGATTCGACACGTCTCGCCGCACAACTGGGGGATGCCCGATGGTTAGACACCCTCGACCGGCACAACCGACTAACCCGTCAATACATCCAGCGGTACCACGGCAAAGAGATCAATACGACCGGAGATGGGTTCCTCGCCACATTCGACGGCCCCACCCGAGCAGTGACCTGCGCCGCTGACCTACACCGGGCTATGCCAGAAACCGGGGTGGAAATTCGGGTCGGCCTTCATACTGGAGAAATCGAAGTGGGCTCCACAGGTGATATCGGCGGTCTCGCCGTTCACATTGCCTCACGGGTTGCCGATACGGCAGCCAAATCAGGCGTGGTCGTGTCAAGCACTGTCAAAGATCTCGTCACCGGCTCAGGAATCGAATTCACACCACTAGGAGAATTCGATCTAAAAGGCATCCCAGGAACCTGGAACCTCCATCGGCTCGACAGCGTGCCCTAAGCCGACACAACCATTCTCCTCCAGCCGGTCTTGGGTTGTCTTTACTGCGGAGGCAGTCCGCAGCGATTGGCTGTCACCGGGCCTGTCCGTTTGATCGTCTCTATTCATAGGGCAACTCCCAGCCAACCTCGGATTCTCTAAGAGTTTGGCCAGTTTCGGTCTCCGAACTCGATGCCGTAACGCCCGATGAGCCAACCTGGCCGATACGAATACCGGCCACCATTGACTGCCACCTCTCGAAAGATGGTCGACGGAGCCCGGTCCAAGCTGGCTGCGATACTCCGCATCGACACTCCAGCCGCCAATCTCGGCTGATCTCCTCCCGCTCACCCAAAGACAACCGCAACGTCGACCACTCCACAGCCGGCAAGCGGCCGACGCCAGCCAGACGACACCAACACGGTGTGAATCGTCGACGATGACCTCCCCACCGCCCGACCGATGGACCGCTCCGACTCACCCGACTCCCACCGATCCCAAACCTCAGACTTCTCCAACACCGACAAAACCACCATCACCAACCTCCACAACGAGGACCCAATCCTCGCCGAAGGTGATGCAACCACCCCCTGAACTCACCGCCGTATGTACGCCGAGATCCAGCGTCATGAGCCGTACATAATGCCGGTTAGGGGCGGGTGCTTCTGCGAGGCTTGACCGGGTGGAAGGACTGACCCTCGGAGAATTCGAGATCGCCCGGATAGTCGCGGAATGGATCGAGATCCTCGCGGTCATAGTGATTGCGGTTGCGGTGGTGGCGTCGATGCTGGGCGGACTGAGTGTTCGTTTTCGTTCCGACGGAACTGCGGCGTTCAAGACGTTCAAGCGTTACATAGCCCGGGGCTTGCTCATCGGACTTGATCTCCTGATCGCTGCTGACATTATCAACACCGTCGTACTCGAAGCGACCCTTGAGAATGTCGTGATTCTTGGGCTTCTGGTGTTGATCAGAACATTCCTGAGTTGGAGCCTGGTATTGGAGCTGGACGGTCGCTGGCCTTGGCAGGCCCCGATCGGCTCGGCTCGGCAATCAGCCCGCACGTAACGGCACCTATGTACGCCTGATTGGGACGTCACGAGCCGTACATAGTGCCGGTTATGGCAGGTGACTGGGGGGCGTTTTATCGGACAGGATCAAGCGAATGAGCGTCGAGGAACGAGCGGCAGTCAACCCAAGCCAGTACGCCGAGGACCACATCCAGACGTATTTGGCGTCGAACGGGCGAGACGTAGACCACCCAGCAGGCGACAGTCTGATCCTGCTCTACACGACAGGCCGGACATCAGGTGAGATCAGGAGGGTTCCTTTGGGATCTTTCCCCGACGGTGAGAACTTGGTGGTCATTGGATCCAACGCTGGCCGCCCCAAAGAGCCGGAATGGTATTTGAATCTTGTGGACAGTCACACGGTGTGGGTTCGGAAACAGGACGATTTCTATGAGGCTGAAGCCTCGGTACTCCCGGCTGAACAACGCCAAGTGTTCTGGGACAATCTCACCGCGCAGATGCCGATGTTCGCTGACTATCAGGAGAAAGCAGGACGCGAACTGCCGCTGATTCGTCTCGCACGAACAAGTAGCTAGTCAATAGCACCACCGACGAATCGGCTCGCCACCCGCACACAACGGCACGTGTGTGCGGCTGAAACGACCGTACACAATGCCGGTTGTGGGACCTGTCCCTCTGGTTTCCGTTGTCGCTTAGCCGGTACCCTCCGCACCGTGGACCCGCCTACACGCATCGAGATAGAGGGCGGGACTCAGATGCTTCTTGTCTGGGACAACGGCACTGAGCAACGATTCAGCGCCCGAGAACTGCGAGCAGCCTGCCCCTGCGCAGCGTGTAATGA
>CAXMPK010000207.1:0-5510 GCA_964195405.1 uncultured Acidimicrobiia bacterium | reverse complement strand
TTTGAACCGTGGCGGCAACCGTCAAACCAACGCCGCCCTGCACCGTATCGCTATCACCCAACTCCGTATCCATCCCGAAGCCCAGGCCTTTATGAAACGACGCCTCGAAACCGGGTCAACCAAACGAGAAGCCCTCCGACTACTCAAACGAAAACTCGCCAACGTCGTCTACCGGACCCTCCTAAACGATGCTCAACAACCAGCCCTAGCCGACGCCGCTTGACATAGGAGAAACACTTATGGGCGCTATTCAGCGTTGCAAGTGACCGCACATAATGCCGGTTATGGGCGGGTGAGTTTGGACGATCCCGGGTTGGCCTGACCCGGTTTCGTCCTGTTTCCGTTGCTCGGTTGGTATAAGTCCGGTAGGTGTGTGTTGGTGACAACAAAGTTTGGTCAGTGGTCGGCTGTGCTGGACTTATACGTGTTGTGAGATGGTTGTCGGCGATTGTTGATCTGAATGTCTTCGGCTGACGCCAGATTCGCCCAGGTCTATGCCGCCTATTTCAAGGCGGTTCATGCGTACTGTCACCGCCGGACATCGGTGGATCGGGTCGATGACGCAACTGCCGAGGTGTTTCTCGTCGCTTGGCGGAGGATCGACGAGGTTCCTGTGGGCGGTGAGGCGCTTCCGTGGCTGTATTCGGTGGCGTATGGAGTGGTTTCGAATATTTGGCGGGGGATTTCGAGACGAGAGAAACTGGCCCGCAAACTCGAATCGATCGGTGTGGAGTCGTCTCCACCTCCTGACGATGTGGTGGTTATGCGTCAGGAGGCAGTTGAGATTCTTAAGGCGTTGAAAAAACTCAGCCGCTCAGATCAGGAGATTCTTCGTCTATCCATATGGGAAGAGCTCGATAGTTCCAGCGTCGCCCTGACTCTTGACGTTTCCAGGGACGCGGTCAACCAGCGGCTTTCTCGGGCTCGCAGAAGACTCGCGAACGAATACGACCGTCTCAAGCCGAGACGCAAGCCGTCATCCGTTACTCAGAAAGGAGGTGCGTGGTGACCACAGAAGCACAAGCTGTCGCGTTGATGGACGAGGCGAATCCGGTCCCGGATCTCGACTCCTACGAAGTGACCGAAGTCGAGGTCGCTGCCTACCTCGCAACTGTTGAGCAAAGGAGCAGCGAAGTGTCACAGCTAGAGACAGAATCGAAGGACGAGAAGCGGTCGATGATGCCGTGGCTCGTCGCCGTAGCAGCAGCAGTCATTTTGGGAGCCGCGATCGTCTTGGTGACTCAGAACACTGAGGAGGCACCGCCAGCCGCCCAATTGACACAATCAACTATCGCGGACGCGGCACCTACCACCGTCGCGAATGTGGTTCCTACAACCGAGGCTGCTCCTGTCGCGACGGTTAGACCAGCATCCGGGGAGCCGATCATCATTGGCGCGGCGATCGATCAGAGCCAGCGTATGGCTGCGGTCGATGGCCCACCGAACCTGGCGGCTCAAATCATGGTCGACCGCATCAACGCCGACGGAGGCGTTCTGGGCAGACCGCTAAAACTCATCACAATCGACACCGCGCTGGACCCCGATCAGACGAAATCTGCCGCGCTGGATCTGATTGAACAGCGTGCCGTGATGCTGATGGTGTCTTGTGACTTCGACTCTGCCGAGCCTGCAATACAGGAGGCTGTGACTCATGCTGTGCTCGCCGTTGCACCGTGTATCGGGACTGATCGCATGGGATCAAAGGAACCGGGTGACGTCGCCGGCCATATCGCATTCAGCTTTGGGAATGTGGCGCAGGACGAAGGAGCAGTCCTCGCCGAATTCGCCACTGACCGAGGCTGGGAAAACGCAGTCGTCGTCAAGGACAACCTTCGGATCTACTTCCAGGATGTGGTCGACGCATTCGACGTCCGTTTTCAGGAGCTCGGAGGCACCGTTGTTGCTACCGAGGAGTACACAGGATCTGACGGGACGATCGAGAATGTGGCGACCGCAGTCGCCAACACAGATAAAGATGTAATCGTCATCTCCACTGGCGTCGCCGATATGGCTGCGTTCGTGTCCGGCCTCCGCAATCTGGATGACGACACTCCGATCGTGTGCTCGTCGGCGTGTGACGGAACATCCTGGGTTCCGGAAGGCGTCAGCGGTCTTTACTACAACGCGTCGTTGTCGGTGTTCGGAGATGATCCGAATGACGTGGCTAACGAGTTCATCGCAGAGATGACCGCCCGAGGTGGAGCACCTGCGACCAGCGGGTTCCTCGGGGGCGCCGAGGCGGTCGATGCCTTCGCTAATGCAGTCGAGGCGACCGGCACAGACCAATATGATCAGTTTCCTCTGCACCCCTATAGAGGGCTCGGCACAGACTCTGTTCTCGTAGCCGATTTCATCCAGAGCTTCAGCAACGAGCCGACACTCTTTGGCGAGATCAGCTTCTCACCCGAGTACCACACAGTGTTCGGCAGATCGTATCGGATCATGCTCCTCACAGACTCTGTGCCAGCGTTAGAGGAGATACGCGCAGCGACCTCGCCTGCCGACATTGGCTGATCGCTTTGGCCACCTACGCAAGGTTGAACGGGATGCTTTCCGAGAAAACAGGCTCCCAGTGGAAAGGTTGAATACGCCATACAACTGGCCTAATAGAACAGGCCATACACCATCTCAACGGACCGCTCGAAACGAGGCACCTCGCTGCTATCGGGCGATCTCAGGCCTTGGCAGAAAGCGCACATAACGGCACTTATGTGCGCTATTCAGCGTGACAAGTGACCGCACATAATGCCGGTTATGGGCGGGTGTCGGGTTGGTAGGACGTCATTCGAATCGCTTGGCGATAGCCGTGATGATCTTGTCGGGGGCGTCTTCTTGGATGTAGTGCTTGGCATCGGATAGTTCGACCACAACCTGGTCGGAGAAGATCTGCTTCATTTGGGTAAGGAATTTTGGGCGGAACGCCCGGTCCTTCATTCCCCATACGAGCAATGCTGGTTTGGAGGCCAGGTTCGCTTTCACCTGAGCTTCGAGGTCTTGGAGCCAGTCTCCGGAATCTAGAATGTCCCGTGGAGCCTGGGCCAATCCGACTCGCATCTCAGGGGTTGGTTGGACCGCCCTGTAATGCTCCATGACCGGGTCGGAGAGCTTTGTTGCCGCTCCACTACCAATCCCCGTTTCGACAAACCAGTTGTTCTCCACGATTCGACGCTGCATGAACCCAGTTGTCATGAACCTGCTGAACGTGCGCATCATCCAACCGGGGTTCTTCCAAAACCAAGTGTTGCCCAAAACGACCCCAGAGACACGGTCGGCCCTGGCTGCCGCCATGCTCATGCTGATCGGCCCGCCCCAGTCATGACCCATCACCACCATGTCATCTAACCCCAAATGGTCCACTAGCTCCCCAACTATTCGAGCATGCTCTTCGGGTGTATACCGATAGCCGTCAGGACGGACAGACAGCCCATAACCCGGGTAGTCCATAGCTATACATCGAAACTGGTCACGCAGCCCGATGACGATGTTCCTGTAGAGAAAACTCCACATCGGTTGCCCATGACAAAACACAATCGGACGACCGCCGCCCTCATCGATGTAATGAACCGGGCCAACGGAGGACTCAAACCAATTCGAATCAAACGGAAACAGGTCAGGAGATGGCGCGAAATCAATCGACATGATGTGAAGCTACAACCTCAACTTAACTTAAAGTCAAGTCCTCCTTCACGTAGCAGCACCCAGACCCGGAACCTGTCGTGGGTGCGCGTCCGACCCGCACATAACGGCACTTATGGGCGGCTGAGTCGGAGGCCAAAGGCCGTACATAATGCCGGTTATGGGCGGCTTACCCTCTCGCTGCGTAGTGCGGATTCGAGAAAGGCCATGCCTTATCGATCCACGTAGACAACGCCTCCCAAACCGCCGCATCTAACTCGGCACGACTCTCACGCACCCATGAGCTGACTACTGCGTCGCGGTCCGGGCTGCGACCTGGATAGATGTAGATACAGCCGATGACATCGTCACCTTCGAGGATCGAATAAGTGAAGCCCCTGCGCTCCTCAAAGTCCTTGGCGTGTCGGACCAGATCCTCCAAGTTCGCTTCCAACGTCATAGCCACCGGCCAAACTTTCTCTTCTTGTTCATCGAATCCGGGAGTAGACCGGATGTGGTCGATGCTCGACGTCCATGCAGCGTGATCACGCTCGTTGTGGTTCTCGCCCAACGGTTCCAGATGAAACTCAGACCAGGCGTAAGAATCCGGAACTTCGAAGCTCAGCGGTACGAAAGGATCTTCCATCCAGCCGACCATAACCTGCGTTCAAGCCGCACATAACGGCACTTATGTGGGCTAGTCAACGTGGCAAGTGACCGCACATAATGCCGGTTATGAGCGCGCTACATGGCTTTCTTCGACTCGACCAGTGTCGTGCTTTCAGTTCTCTTCTCTGCTCAGTTGGACACCGAATGGAGCCGCATCGGTTCGTCCAACCCACGTAACTCGACTTTGCCTTTGTCCTCAAATTGCAGTTCAGAGTCAGCGGCGAAGACCTTGGTGAAATCGGAGACGAGAACTTCTCCCGGTTCGGCTTGGGACATCATCCGCGACGCCTCATGGACTGCCAGGCCGTGTATCTCATCGCCGGCCAGTTCGACTTCACCAGTGTGAACTGCTGCACGAATGTTCAGATCGAGATCCTTTGCGACCTGCTGACATGCCATCGCGCATCTGATTGCCCTGGCAGCACCGTCGAAGACGGCCAGAACGCCGTCTCCGGTCAGCTTGACCATCTGACCTCGATAGCGGTCAACCGCGTCGGCAATTCTCTGGTCGTGACTGGCTAAGAGGTCGGTCCACCTCTGGTCACCCAAGCGACTGGCCAATCCGGTTGAGTCAACAATGTCAGTGAACAACAGCGTCACCAGGACTCGTTCCTTCAGCGTGTGGAGCGGGCTGAGCCATGTCTTCCCACCCATCCAGATCAACATTTCACAGGGTTCGTCGCCAAGAACCCAACCGTCGTGCCCAGCCGGGATGTCCATCAAATCGCCCGGTCGTAAATCGAACTCAGTGCCATCCTTCATCAACATTCGCATGTGTCCCTTCAGCACATAGCCAACGTGATGTGTTTCGCACCATCCAGTGCCCACAACGGGACCCACATGTTCCGCCCAGCGCCACCCAGGCTCCTGAATGTCATGGGAAAGGGTCACACCGCCAAGACTGGTGATTTCCGACCTTGCTCTCTCCACCTCAATGACTTCGTCAGGTTCATCAACGTTGCGTCGGTAGACCTGGCTCATGTGGCGACCATACCGCCCCCCGGTAACCCAAGCCGCGAGGGTTTACCGCAGTCAAACTGCTCACACAGCCGCACATAACGGCAGTTATGGGCGGTTAGCTCGGGCGCACATAATGATTCTCTTATGTCAAGGTGCCGGCGGTTTGTGGACAGGACTGGGATGGGTCACACCTGAGCGGTGGACAGGCTCTTATTAGGTCACACGGTCCGCCAAATGGGTGGGTGGGGTCGACAGGTCATTATGAG
>CAXMPK010000206.1:0-6443 GCA_964195405.1 uncultured Acidimicrobiia bacterium | reverse complement strand
TGTCGCTCGGATGAGACCGTGGAGTCGTCTCGCAGGTGTGGTCGGCGGGCTGATTGCTTTCGGTTGCGGCGTGCGTTGGCTGGTGAAGGCGATATTGATCGACGTCTCGAGCGGGGAAGCCGCCTAAGGCTGCTTGTCTGGAATTCTCGATGGTTGGATCCTGATCCTCGGCGACCACCGCGACATCATCACCAACATCGCGTTTGTTGTCGCGATTGGCGGAGCGTTGCTCGCCGTTTTGAGTACCGGCTGGCGTCAAGTGTTCGTTCTCATTCCGACGCTGTACCTGGGCATTCTCGTTTGGGAGAACCGCCTTGTGTTCGAGCCGAGTTTGACCCGCCAACTTCTCTTCGGAGCGATGCTTGTGGTGATGATGGCTGTTCGACCCCAGGGTTTACTTGGCAAGAAACGTGTTGAGATCACATGACAGCGGTGCTCGAGCTAAGAGATCTGAAAAAGGCCTTCGGCGGCCTGCAGGTCATCCAGAGCCTCGACCTTGTGGTGGCGGAAAGGGAGATCCTCAGCGTGATTGGCCCCAACGGCGCCGGGAAGACGACGCTGTTCAATCTCATCACGGGGGTTTATCAACCAGACTCCGGCGAAATTCTTCTAGATGGGGAGAGCATTGTTGGTCTGGCGCCCAATCTGATTGCAAACCGGGGCATCGCTCGCACCTTTCAGACACTCCGCATTTTCCTAAATATGACCGTCAAGGAAAACGTCATGACCTCGGCCTATGGCGATGGACATACCCGGATGTGGCAGTCGGCATTGCGCACGCCGGCGGCGCGCCGGGAGGAACGCCAGATAGCTGAGCTCGCCGAGTCGAAACTGGCCTTTTTTGGTGAGCGGCTGATGGGATACCGCTGGGACCAGCCCGCTTACAGTCTCTCCTACGCCAATCGGAGACGGCTCGAAATCGCCCGGGCTATGGCCACCAATCCTCGTCTGCTTCTGCTCGACGAGCCGGCCGCCGGAATGAACCCGGCCGAAACTCAAGAGATCACCGAATTGATCGGGCGGCTTCGAGAGGAGGTCGGATACTCCATTCTCGTGATTGAGCACGACATGCACGTCGTCGAGGGGATTTCCGACAGGGTGATTGCTCTCGATCACGGTGTCCAGATCGCAGAAGGATCGTTCGATGATGTCGCCACGTCTCCCCTGGTCATCGAGGCGTACCTGGGGACCGGCAAGGCAGAGAGATGAGCGACCAGACCCCACTTCTCGAGTTGCGTGACGTCAACACCTATTACGGCCAGATCCACATCCTGCAAGGAGTGTCGTTGGCGATCAGGCCCGGTGAATTGGTCAGCCTTTTGGGGGGCAATGCGTCCGGAAAGTCGACCACACTAAAAACAATCCTCGGGATCGTGGAGCCGAGGACGGGGTCGGTGATTTTCGATGGTGAGGACGTGACCTCCAGCTCTACCAGCTATCGAATTGCCCGAGGGATGGCGATTGTTCCAGAGAACCGTCGTCTCTTTGCTCCGATGACCGTGTTGGAGAATCTCCAGATGGGCGGCTACCTCCGGGACGACGATTTCAGTGAGGATCTGGCCAACGTCTATGACCTCTTTCCCGTCCTCGCGGATCGAAAAAGTCAGATGGCAGGGACCTTGTCGGGTGGCGAACAGCAGATGGTTGCGATGGGGCGGGCGTTGATGTCGAAGCCGAGATTGCTTCTCATGGACGAGCCATCGATGGGTTTGGCCCCGATTCTGGTGGAGCAGAGCTTCGCTATCATCGATCGGGTCCACCAGGCGGGCGTGTCCATTCTGGTAGTCGAGCAGAACGCCAACATGGCCCTGTCGATCGCCGACTATGGATACGTTTTGGCTACAGGTCGCATCGTTCTCGAAGACGAAGCCTCAGCATTGGCCGAGCACGACGAGCTGCAAAAGGCCTACCTCGGACGCTGAACCGACAAAGGCGAAGATGACCATGCTCCCCGATTCCATTAAAGATCGATTCCCCATCGTCCACCAGGTGGCATACGCCAACAGTTGCTCCCAAGGTGCGCTGTCGGTGGAAGTCCGAGCCGCGTACGAACGCTATCTGTCGGACTGGGACGAGAAGGGAGCTCCATGGAATCTGTGGATTGAGCAGGCTGAGGGTGTCAGGGCGCGTTTTGCCCGACTCCTCAACGCCTCAACGGATGAGATAGCCGTCACCACTTCGGTGTCTGCTGGTGTTAGCAGCCTTCTCAGCGGACTTCGCCATCCCGAAGGGCGGAACAAGATCGTCATCAGTGACTTCGAGTTCCCAACGATCGGGCAAATCACCCATGCTCAGGAGTTGGTTGGCAAGAAGGTCTATCACGTTGCCGCTGCGTCAGACGCGACCATTCCTCTGGATCGACTGGCGGAGACAATCGACGACGAAACCGCGCTCGTGGCGATCACATACGTCTCCTTTCGCAATGGGACCAAGACCGACATCGCTGAAGTCATCCGCATTGCCCACGACGCCGGCGCCCTCGTACTCGTTGACGCCTTTCAGGCGGTGGGTGCGATCCCGATCGACGTCCGCGAGCTCGAGGTCGACTTCCTCGCAGGTGGCACGCTCAAGTACTTGCTCGGGTCGGCTGGGCTTGGGTTTCTCTATTGCCGCGAGGACTTGCTCCCACAGATCATCCCAACCCAAACCGGGTGGTTCGCCGACGAGGACATATTCGAGATGGATGTCTTTGACTATTCACCCTCGTCGACCGCTCGCAAGTTCGAGAGTGGGACTCCTCCGATTCCCAATATTTATGCAGGCATTGCCGGGATGGATCTGATGGACGAGATCGGCGTCGCGGCGACCGAGAGACATGTCGTCCGACTCGCGGACCTCCTGATCGATGGACTCGATCGTATCGGGGCGAAGATGGTCACACCACATGACCCGGCGAAGCGAGGCCCGATGATCGCGGTTGCCACGACCGACGAGTCAGCCATGGTTGGAGCCCTCGCCGAAGATCATGTCCTCACAACGGCTCGGGATGGCAACGTCAGACTTTCGCTACACGCCTACAACTCCGAGGAAGACATCGCAGCGATGGTTGCTGGTCTCGAGAAACACGGCGATTTGTTGGCCCGATAGCCGCTGAACGCCGGTCTCTTTTCGAAGTCGGGTTGGCCTTCCCAGTTGAATCCGTAAAATGGAGACCAAGGGGACGTAGCTCAGCCTGGAAGAGCACCGGCTTTGCAAGCCGGGGGTCGTGGGTTCGAGTCCCATCGTCTCCACAGCTACCGGTGAGGGGGGGGCGGCCCCCCCCTCAAACCCCCCGCCGAATTTGGGGTGGCTCATGGAAAAGGAATACGACTGTCAACCGATCGTTGAAATCAGAGATTGACCAAGGAGTGAGATGAGAAGCGCAGTAATCGTTGATGCCGTACGAACGCCCATCGGTCGACGAAATGGTGTCTTCAAAGACATCCATCCCGTTGATCTCGCGGCTATCCCTCTGGAAGCTGTCGTTTCTCGGAATGACCTCGATCCCGACCTGATCGAAGACGTCATCATGGGCAATGTCTCCCAAACGGGTGAGCAGGCGTACAACGTCGGGAGAAACGCCGCCCTCGCGGCAGGTTTCCCCGAGTCTGTTCCTGGAGTCACCATCGATCGTCAGTGTGGGTCGTCCCAGCAGTCCGTTCACTTCGCCGCCCAGTCGATCATGGCCGGGGTCCAGGACGTGGTCATCGCCGCCGGCGTTGAGAACATGACTCGGGTACCGATGGGTGTCACCGCCCAACAAGGCCCAGGGCTTCCCTTTGGAGCCAAGATGCTCGAGCGCTACGCCAACGGGCTTGTCCCTCAAGGCATCTCCGCGGAAATGATTGCCGAAAAGTGGGGTATTTCCCGTGAGGAACTGGACGTACTTGCCCTCGAGTCGCACCGCCGCGCGGCTCAGGCAACCGAAGAGGGGAGGTTCGAGGGTCAGATCATCCCCGTTGAGGTCACACTCGAGGACGGGTCGACCGAGTTGGTCACCCGTGACGAGGGAATCCGATGGGAGACTTCATTGGAGAAGCTCGGGTCGTTGCAGCCGGCGTTCCAGTTGGACGGCAAAGTGACCGCGGGCAACTCTTCACAGATCTCCGACGGTGCGATAGCCATTCTGGTTATGGCTGAGGACAAGGCTGAAGAACTCGATCTGACGCCGAAAGCACGAATCCACACCATGACAATGGCTGGCGTCGATCCGATAATCATGCTGACCGGTCCCATCCCTGCGACGGGTAAAGCCCTTGATCGGTCCGGACTCAGCATCGACGACATCGACTTGTTCGAAGTCAACGAGGCCTTCGCCTCGGTGACGGTCGCGTGGCGTATGGAACACGGTGGCACCGATCCGATGGCTCTCTGGGACCGGACCAATGTCAATGGCGGTGCGATCGCGATTGGCCACCCTCTGGGGGCTTCCGGAGGGCGTCTCATGACCTCTCTCGTGTGGGAGTTGGAGAGGACTGGCGGCAAATACGGTCTCCAGACCATGTGCGAAGGCGGCGGCATGGCCAACGCAACCATCATCGAAAGGCTTTGAAATAGCACCGCAGGACGATGCGCAGCATCGTCAATCCCCTCTCGAAGAGGGTGGACCCTGACCGGCAATACAGTCCTCGATATTTTCCTGGCTCTGGCGCTGGGACTGGTCATCTGGCGGGTCTCGATGAGCATCATTCGCATGCTCTCAACACCACCACCCGAGGTTGATCCAGCCGACATTGTCGCGATTGACCAGGACTACAAGTGCTCGGTGTGCGGAGCCGAGCTCACGATGAAGGCCGTCAATCCTCAGGAGGACAAACCCCCGAAACACTGTCGGGAGGAGATGGACCCGGTGTGGAGACCGGCCTAGCCTTAACGAGATGAGAATCGCCGCCGTCCAGACCGCGCCTTCGTGGGGAGACCCCGACGCCACCAAGAAGATCGTCACAGATTGGATTGGACGCGCAGCGGAAGAGCACGTCGATCTTGTCGCGTTCGGTGAGGTCTTCATGTCTGGCTACCCCTACTGGATGGCGAGGACCGACGGCGCCCGATGGAACGCACCAGATCAGAAGGAGGCCTACGCTTTCTATCTCGCCTCGGCCGTTGCCATCGATGGGCCAGAAATGTCAGAGGTGGTCGAATCTGTTCGAGATCACGGTGTCTTCACCTATCTGGGAATCACAGAGCGGAGCGACAGCGGAGGGACGGTGTTTGCGACGTATGTGGCGATCGACCCTGAGAGGGGCATCCTCAGCTCTCATCGCAAGCTGATGCCGACCTACGACGAGCGCATGGTCTGGGGGATCGGTGACGGTAACGGTCTTCGTGTTCATCAGGTCGGTGACTTCAAGGTTTCGGGTCTGAATTGCTGGGAGAACTGGGTGCCAACGATTCGGCACACCATGTATGCGCAGGGCACCCAACTCCACGTTGCCGCCTGGCCGGGATCGGTGGAGTTGACCAAACACATCACCCGTTTCATCGCGATGGAGGGGCGTTGCTATGTGTTGTCTGTCGGTTCTCTGCTCTATTCCGATTCGATACCACACGAGTTCCCGGCTCGAGAGGCGTCCCTGGATAGCGAAGGACTGCTCTACAACGGTGGTTCGGCTATCGCAGGACCAGATGGAAGGTGGATTGTGGAACCCGTCGACGGGGAAGAGGGGCTTGTCATCGCCGATATCGATGTTGCGGTTGTGAGAGGTGAGCGGCAGAACTTTGACCCGGCCGGTCACTACTTCCGAGGCGATGTGATCGACGTCACGGTCGACCGAACTCGGCTGAATCCGGTCACGTTCCAGGACTAATTACAGGATTGTAGTTATCCAGAGAATTCTCCACAGGATGTGGAGAATTACATGGGTGTAAGTCCGATTCGGGGATCAAATCGAGCGACTACGCTCGCTCCCGGATGCCTGAGTCGAAACGTCGTAAGCCGAAGAACCGTCCTCAGTCGCAACAGGCAGTCATCGAAGCTGCCAAAGCGAAAGACCCCAGTCCTACCTGGTATGTGGCGATCATGGCCGGCCTCATGGTTCTTGGGGTGGCCTTGGTCCTGCTCAGGTTCATCCTTCAGTTGGATCAGATGGTTCTCATCGGCGGCCTGGTGGCGATCTCCGCTGGTTTCTTGATGACCACCAACTACCGCTGACACCGCCAAGGTGAGGTGATGCGGACAGAGTCCAGGGTTCGCGTTTAGGTGGTTGGGGGGGTTGTCGAAGGCGGCGTTGTAGTCGGCGTGGTTGTCGTTGGTGGCGGAATGAATTCGAACAGGGTGACCGTGACGGTGTCACCTGGGAAAGCCGTCGAACCGGCAACCGGGATCTGCTCGGCGACCAGCCCATCTTGATTCTGATCCGCGGTCGGATTCCGGCTTGCAGAAACGTTCAGCACGAGCCCCACCTGACTGAGGGCCGTCTCGGCTTGGCTTTCCGACATTTCGAAGAGATCGGGAACGTCCACTG
>CAXMPK010000205.1:0-2441 GCA_964195405.1 uncultured Acidimicrobiia bacterium | reverse complement strand
GGTCAAGGATGCAACGGCGGCCGCTCGCCATCCCGAGCTTGGCGACGGCTACGAGGCTGCTCTGGTGAACTTCGGCTATATCGCAAGTGGTGTGATAACAACTGACGAAGCGACCGCTGGTCTGATCTGAACATCTGCGCGGACCCAAACCTGCCCCCTGGCTGGTGATGATCGTCGCTAGTCCGATTACTCCCGTTACGAGGATGCTCGCGAGGGAAATCACCTCAATTGGCTGCCACGCAGCAAAGACAATCATCACGATGATGAGCGTAGAGGCCCTGTCAGCGGACAGACTGGACCACTATTGCGGTTTCAATGGATGACCGTTCCCGCGACTGCTGGCCGAGGCTGAGTTCAACCTCTCAAACAGGTGACGCTCTCGTTGTCGACTCTCGCTGCTGAGTTAGCTCCGTTCCGCATGCGCTGTGTTGGCACGGCAGCTCGGTCGATTATCTCGAAACCCAGCCTGTCGGCAGTTGAGAGATGCCAATCAGTTACTGGTTGTGCCTCCCCTTTCCGGATGTGATCAGATGTGTTGAGTATGAAGATGGCAGCGGGTTTGAGCACTCGCTGCACCTCCATCCAGGCTCGTTCGTGGAACTCTCGATACCGAGGTCCCCATTGGAGGGTCCCGCTGTTGTGGAAGTGAAGGGCTCGTTCGGGGTTGCCGGTCATACGTTGAAGGTCGTGGGTATAGGAACGTCGTAGCGACCCGTCTCTCGCTTGGTGATGATCACTGAACCGGTTGCCGTAGACCGGACTCGTGACGACACAGTCGAAACTGTGGTCACCGAAGGGCAGAGCGAGGGCGTCACCTTGAATGGTCATAATGTGGGTGTCCGCCCAGGGCGCTTCGATCTCCACTCCAATTGTGCGGTACTTCGCCGAAGCGAGGTGATGCACTCCCCCAACCCCGGCGAACGGGTCCAGGAGCAATCCCCCTTTAGGCAAGTGAGCCGCTAGCAACTCCTCGATAACATCGAGGATTAGGGGTGTGAACTTGGCCGGATGGATTGGACCGCCAGTCGCTTTCGTCCCATCAATGGAACTCCTTTGCTGCTCACCCATGCAAAACACCATCGAGGGAGGCGGCCGCATGACGATCCGACTCCTTGGAGCCGTGTCAACTGATTGACCCTGAAGCCGAAACAAGTAGTTGGATCATGTGTCCGCTGAATCGTCGCCCGGCATCCTATCTTCTGCCCTTTCCCTTGGGCTCATGCGGCACGAATATGTTGCCGCCCTCCAACGTCTCGGCATTCGTTGGGGCCGTCGTGTCCATGGAGAGAGCAGTCAGGTCGTTGTCCTTCTCACGAACCTGGACCCAGAACCTATCGGCTCCGGCGCCGGGTACGCCGTGGTCTTCCACGTAAACCGTGAAACGGTGGTTCCCAACCGGCTCCGCCATGCCGGGCGATAGATAAGTCGCCTTGCCCGTAAAGGAGGCCCAGCCGAACGACCCTCCATCGCCGATGGACAGCCCATCCAAAGCATTGCTCTTCAAGCGGAAGATCGAGCCGTCAGCCGTGTGGCGGATCAGCAGCATGCTGCCCTTCACCTTCTGGCCCTTCTTGTTGTATTTCATGACATAACCGAAGTTGGTGCGGTCACCGGGATAGTCCCCGTCCTCCGTTCCCGGCCAGTAGAACCAGCCGCCGCCGGTAGTGAAGCCCAGGCTGGGATCAAAGACCACAAATACGTCTTCAGCGGAGCCGGTGTAATAGTCGCCGTCGACCGTCACCTCGACCACGTAGATGTTGACCGCGACGTTGTCGAAGTCGCAAACGATGTCGAGTACGGAATAGTCGAAGGAGCTGTCGGGATCGCTCAAGCCCGTGCTGACTGACTCTGTACACGTTGGGGTTACGCTCGACCCTGGCCCAACAGGCACCAGGGTCACAGTTACATCGGCGAGCGTGATGTCCCCCGCCAGGTTGGAATCGCCCGTCACGTTGTTCGGGTCGTCAGACTCGGCGATGTGCATCGTCAAGGAGAACGGCTCGCTGTCGCCGCCGGGAGCATCCACTGGCACTGCGACCGCGTTGCCGGCATCGAAGGCCACCGAAGTGTCCTCCTGGAGCGTCTCAATGGTGATGATGGCCGCATCGCTGCTCGACGTCCCATCGCTGGCTGTGACTGTGATGCTATAGGTATCAGCCGTTTCCAACATCTGCCCGGACAACGTCCAGGTGCATTCCTGGCCGCCGCCCACTGGTGTGGTGCACGATGCCCCGCTTAGAGAGAGGCCACTAGGCAGTGTCGACGCGCTCAGGGTGAGCGCGTCTGGGCCGGAATCGGTGGCCGTGACGGTCACGGTTGCGATCAGGTCGCTGTACTGCACGGTTTGGCTTGATGGTGAGATAGCGCTGATCTCGGGCGGCTCGTTGACCACGGTGGTGTCGCTGCCGCTGTTGTCGCCGGGGTTGGGGTCGGATCCGTTG
>CAXMPK010000204.1:0-2774 GCA_964195405.1 uncultured Acidimicrobiia bacterium | reverse complement strand
GTTTTTTCGTCTGGTTTCAGATTCGTCTAAGCCATCGGACCGGTTTGTCGGATCGACGGGGCTGCACAAACTCAACTCGATCACCTAGCACAGCTTTATCGATCTGACTTCTAGCGATACGGACCGAAACCAGCTCACCGTCAGAGATATCGACGACCAGATAACAGAAGTCCTCGTGGTCTCCACCGGTGGGCGGTTTGAAGTCCTTACCGACAACTAGACCGCTACGTCTTCGAGGCATCCTCACTTCTCCTTCAACCACCCAGCCCACCGGGCAGCCGAATGGACCGTGAAGGACCACATTCAGCAATCAAAAGTCTATCAGGTCATCTCAGTACGTCAGAGAGGCAGATGAAACCGTAAACAGCCGCACATAAAGTCACTTATGGGCGGTCCTAGATGGCTCTGCCTATCTCTTTGAGATGAGTGTTGAAGTCGGCGTTGAGATCGTTGCTTCGTTTCGTGAGGAACAATTCAAGTTGAAATGCGTCGGCAAGGGCGGTCCCTGAGGCGATTTCGGAGGCGAGGTCTTGTTCGCGTGTCAAAGCGAGCGCAGCACCTTCGAAAACTGCTTCGAGTGTTTCGGCCTCGAAAAGGAGCAGCCCGTCTGCATCCCCGAATATCCACATACCTGGTGCGATTGTGACTCCTCGGATAGACAGGGGTTCTCCCACAACGCCCACCGATTTCATGCTTGGCGGAAGCTTTAGCGGTCCCGCTGGGTACGAACCCTGACAGAAGACCGGAATTCCGAGATCCACCAATTCGACGGTGTCTCGCACCCATCCGTCAACTACGAATCCGGCGAGACCTTTCCTCACGGCTTCACCTCCGATCACATCACCGATTAACCCGACTTCAGTGATTCGGTTAGCGATCACAACAACATCACCCGGTGATGCTTGATCCACCGTGTGCATGATCGAAACCAGGTCATTGTTCGCTACGACAGTCACCACTGGACCGGCCATTTTGGAACGTTGGTTGAGCGGGTACAGCCCACGATCCGGGACAACAACCTCGATCCCAGCTCGGAACGCTGCATCAGCCAGCAACGCGGTGCCGTATCGCTCCTCAAAAAGACTCGAATAGGAAATCACGAAGGCCCTCCTCTTTGACGAAATGGACTCTGACGAAGTGTACGAAAGCCGCACATAACGGCACATATGTGCGCCTAACAGTCGAATCCACACTGCGATTAGTGTCGCCTAGGCGACAATGCGGCGATTGCTCTGAGCTTTGAAGGGTTGGACCAATCGGAGGTGATTCAAATGACGTCTACGAACTGTGATCCCCGGATCGACTGGTTCGGACTGGTTGTAGGAGCCGGACTCTTCACTATTGGATTCATGTTCACACTCACATGGATCGGCGCAGTCATAGGCGTGCCAGTCCTCCTCGCATCACTCGGCCTGTTTTCAAAGCCGACCACCCTGCGGGGAACCCCCTGCGCTCACTAGCCCGCACATAACGGCACTTATGGGCGGCTGATTACGACTTCAGAAACCGCACATAATGCCGGTTATGGGCGGCTGTTAGAGGGGCCACCCCTTGTGGTCGTCCCTTGGCCAGCTACTTTCTTGCCCAGGTGATGGCGTGGACTGGGGTGACTTCGACTGTTCCTGTCTCGGTGAATCCGTGGCGTTCGTATAGGTCGATGTAGTAGTCCACTGATAGCAGCTGGTCGTCGATCAGAGCTTCGAAGAACTGGATGCCTGTCATGACCCGGGCCGGCACTGTTTTGAGGCCTTCTCCTGTTGTTGGGAACGGGAAATCGGAGTTGAGGAAGTAGCCGCCGGGCTTCAGAGCTTTGTGGACGGCAGCTGTCACTTTTTCGATGTCGCGGCATTCGTGCATTGAGACGTTGATTGTTATCGCATCGAACTCCTCTTTGGCGTCGAGGTCTTCCATCCCGGAGTGGATGAACTCCACTCTGTTATCCATGCCGGCATCGTTAATCAGCGACCGAGCCGAATCCAGCGAATGAGCGTCACCGTCGAGGCCGACAAGATCAAGACTGGGATACTCGGTGCCGAGACGCACCAGGCCGACACCGGTCCCGCAAGCCAGTTCAAGAGCCTTCCCCCCAACGGATAGACGGTCGGTGGCGCCAGGTACCTGGGAGATACCACCGGGTATAAACCGTGTGTTGAAAGCCCCTCCGGTCTCTCCGACCGCCGAGATCCATGCTGGACTGGTCTGATCCCACCAGATCCGCTCACCAGACTCCAAGTTCTTGTCAAAGGTGTCGAATACCTCCGGCTGTGTCAACACCTTGAAGAGACCTCCGAGGTATCCCGGCGAGCTCTTGTCGAGAAGCAACATTTCAATGTGAGGAGCGAGGGTGTATGCACCTTCGTCGTGGCCGTCCAACACGCCAGCGGCGAACGCCGAACGGCACCACACCTCGGAATACAACCCGTCTATCCCCGCCGACTCTGCGATATCCGCCGAGCTGACCGGACCCCGCTCAGCGATAAGCTCAAACAACCCATGATCGAGGCCGATTCGGATAGTCCTCGTTGCGATGTACCCAGCTGCGTTGCCTAACAACGCGCCAGCTTGTTCCTGCGGTTCCATTTCTTTCTCCCTCCACCCAGGCCGCTGTTTGCAGCCCTCTCCTGCCCCGATGTGTAGCAGAACCAGAGTTACTAGACCATTACCGACCCGCACATAACGGCACTTATGGGCGGCTGATCACGCCCTCACGTAACCGCTCATAATGATTCTCTTATGTCAAGGTGCCGGCGGTTTGTGGACAGGACTGGGATGGG
>CAXMPK010000203.1:0-2479 GCA_964195405.1 uncultured Acidimicrobiia bacterium | reverse complement strand
GCCGCCGGCCTCCTCATCGGCAAGATGCCCGCTCCGAGACGCCTGCGATGGGGTGTATTCGGAGGGTTCCCTCTCTCGGGCCAGACCGCGGTCTTCGAGATCATCGAAGGCGTCAAAAATGCGGTCCTCCATCTCACCCAGTTCAAAGTCACCGACCACCACGACTGCCATCAGTTCCGGCCGATACCAATCTTCATAGAAGCGACGGAGTGTCTCGGGTTCGGCCGATTCGATCGACTCGGGAGTTCCGATTGGCAAGTGATTGAAATAGCTGGTTCCGGGGAGGATGAGATCCTGGAAGGAATCCCCGATCCGCCCTCCAAACCCTTGGGTACGGAGACGCCACTCATCGAGAACCACGCCTCGTTCTTCGTGGACATCGGTTTCGGTAAGGGTGGCCCTGCCCGCCCATTCGCGAAGCACGACCACACCCAGGTCGACCAGGTCGTTGTCGGCGACCAGCGAGAGCTCGTAGACCGTCTCGTCAAAGGACGTGAACGCGTTGATGTCGGGCCCGAAACGAGGTCCGAAAGACTCGAGAACGGCGATCAACTCGTTGCGGGGGAACCGCTCTGTTCCATTGAACATCATGTGTTCGAGGAAATGGGCCATCCCGGATTGGTCGGGGTCCTCTTGAATCGACCCGACATTCACCAGGAGTCGCATCTCTACCCTGCCTCCCGGAGAGTCGTTGTGACGGAGGTAGTAAGTAAGCCCATTGTCGAGCACACCGATCATCACGTCGGGATCGACCGGCAACAGGGCGTCGAGGGCAGGGTCGTCGGTGACCACCGAGGCGGCAGAACTGTCAGACGACCCCCCGGCGACCGCACCTGTCGTGGACGTGGTCGATGTGGTCCCACTTGTGCAAGCTGCGAGGAGGAGCGCCAGGGCAGAAACTGCTGCACCGATCCTGGTTGCTCTCATATCTCTCCCTGGTAGACCGCGAAAACTGAAACCGACTGGCCCGAGAAGCGGTGGATCAGTAGTCTCCCATGCTGGTTGAGCAACAAACTCAGCGAATCGAAACTATTAGGGAGAATGAATGCCGCTACTTGACCTTTTCTGGACCATGCTTTGGTTCTTCATGTTCTTTGTGTGGATCTGGCTTCTAATCACGATCTTCGCAGACATCTTTCGCAGTGAGCAGTCAGGATTTGCCAAGGCCGGATGGGTCATCTTCGTGATCATCCTGCCGTTCCTCGGTGTTCTGATCTACCTCATCGCCCAGGGTGGAAACATGCAGGAACGAGCGATGAAGCAGGCTTCCGACCAACAAGCAGCGCAACGCGAATACATCCAGTCGGTGTCGGGAGGCGGATCCAGCGCCGACGAGATCGAGAAGTTGAAAAAGCTTCACAACGACGGCACGTTGACTGACGATGAGTATGCCGCCATGAAAGCGAAAGCTCTCGCCTAAGTCCCCGCTCAACTATCAAAAGAAAAACCCCCGGTTTTCCCGGGGGTTTTTTCTTGGGGTGATTGATTTTCTAGATGTAGCCGTTCTTGTCCAGCCACTGCATCGAGAACCATCCGTAACCGGAGGGGATGTAGAAGGTTACAAACCGATAAACGACAGCAGCGGCAAAGGCAGTCGTCTCGTCTACGCCGAAGATCACCAGCGAGGCGGTGAGGATCGCCTCCGAAACCCCAATGCCGCCAGGGACGGGTATGACACCCCCAAGCAGCCCCGTGAGAACCGTCGCCGCCAGCACACTGAAGATACCGAGCGATACCCCCATGCTCTGCAGGATGAGCCACATGCTGATGGCAAGAACGAAGCGTGCGGCGAAGTTCCCTCCGAGGAGCAGGAGTGTCCTCTTTGGGTCCTTGATCACTCCACCCAACGCTCCCCAAGCTTCCCCAACAATCGGCATTACCCAGTTTCTGAGCCTCTCGATCCGTTTCACCAACGAAACAACGGCGATGCCAATCACGGTCAAGACAACGATGATCGAAAGCCATTCTGGGTCACCGGTCGTGAGTCCGAAGTTGAGACCCCCGAAAACAACTGCCATCACGATGATCAAGACCTCAACGATCAATCCGGAGATGGTGTCTACTGACCCTTGCACCAGAGATGCTGTGAAAGACAGTCCATATTTCCTGAGGAAAGCGGCCGTCATACCTATTCGACCTGCGGCACTGGGGACTGCGAGACTGATGAATTTGATCGCCGACTGAAGAACGACCGCGGGCTTCAGCGCAATTGGATAGCCGACAGCGGCGAGCATCGCAGTTGCCTCAGGAAAGAATACAAACTGGCCGACGATGAACGCGGCGATGATCAATGCCCAGGTGGCACCGCTGACTATGTCCCACACCGCAACGAAATCGATGTCAGACAGCGCGCTGATCAAGAAGTAGACCGCGAACAGAGTCAGGGCTGTCATCAACAAGTTTTTGACTTGAACGCGACGGATCTGGATGGTCTCCTCGGCCTCGGCGCCCGTCAGCGACTGAATCCGTTCTCGGATAT
>CAXMPK010000202.1:0-12298 GCA_964195405.1 uncultured Acidimicrobiia bacterium | reverse complement strand
CTTCCTTGGACCGGGAGCATCTGCTTGATGCGAACCTGCGTTGCCAGACATGGCCAGGTCTCGGGCCACGTAGCGGGCACGGCGCAGGCAATCTCGCGACGTTGATCCACCTCATAAACCTCGACACCCGCCACGGGAAGTCTGGCGTCGAAATTGGCCTTGCGACGGGCCCCGATCGCATAGAAGTGGCCCTCGCTGTCGCCGGGGACGATGAGCATGTCCAGCCCGGTCCCGCCGATCGGAGCCAGTTGGTACAAGGCCGTTCCCTGGGTATGTACGACCGTGTTGGTCGGGTCGATCCAACCGGCCGCATAGCGATCGTATGCGATGGCTCCGACGGGTGCCCCGGGAGCAACTCCACCACTCATGAGGTCCATCGGGTTGTCATATTGGGAGATCGAACCGGTATCAGGGTCCGTGGTGAACCCACCATATGAGTGCGCCCAGTTGAGAGTGTGACCTATCTCGTGGCCGATCACATTCCAGAATGGCTCGGGAAACGGGAAGACAGCGGTGACCGTCGCCGCTCCCACTACAGCCCGCCGGCCATTGCCGGGGTAGGTGGATGAACAGCCGTTGAAGGGTGGTTCTGGGCAGCTGGCTCCGGCGGTGGCATATCCTTCAGGAAAGGGGATGTCGACCAGGATGAGCGCTCCGTTGGGGCTGGATCCGGCTGCGGCCGCCACCTGATTCTCGCAGTCCGGAGCATATGCTTTGTCCAACGTCTCGATCTGTTCCCGGGTGATGATGTCGTTGCCGGTGACCGTTCCGCCGACCACGAAGGAGGCGTTGTAGTCATTTCCTGACAGCCACCCGAAATATGGACTGATCGTCGAGTTGAGGGCCGAGACCGTTGCGGCCAGGTTGACCGGACTGTTCCAGTTGGCGACATCGCAGATCCAGACCTCCCACACGTCGGTTCCGGATGTATATGCCTGCTGGACGGTGTCCTGAAAAGGCACCAGCCGATGTGGGTCTGCCCCGTATGGATCTTCGGCCGCGCTTGCCGGCGCAGCCACCAGGAGAGAGAGGATTAGGGCGCCAAGAAGCGCGAGGAGGCGAGTACGCATCTGTAATAGAGACGATAGAACGAAACCCCGTGTTACGGGTATCCCGATAGTTGTCGACGACCTCGTATCGTTGCCTGGATCGTGACAGCACCTGCCTCACTTGCCGAAACAGCCAGACTGACATGGCGGGATTGGCTGTTTCTGGCAATGGTTGCCGTGCTGCCCTTGCACACGCTGTTTCTCGAAGTGTGGGTGTCGTGGAAGCCATTTCTGGTAGCGGTGGCTGCCCTCGCGGTGGGTGACCTGGTGGACGGGATGCGGGCGAGAACCTGGCCTTGGCATCGCAACACGAGCCTGGCGTTGGTGGTGCTTGGTGTCGCCGTGCTGATCGGCTGGCCAGAGAGTGCCTACCTGGAGCGCTTTCTCCGGCTTGGCCTCGCTCTGGTGGCGGGAGCTCTGGTCATGCTGGTCACTGAGCGACGACTGAGGACGCCTGGGATGTTGGATCGCACTCTCGGCGTGGTCTTCTGGACCGCTGCCGTCATGGCAGGTACCGCCGTGGCCGTCGAAATCGTACTGGTGGGAGGTTTTGGTGCGCCGCTCATCGACACAGTCAACGACATCCCCGGGGTCTATCGAGTGTTCAAGCCTGTCTACCTCGATGAGGGCTTTCTTGCACTGACCAACTGGCATCAGGACCCCGGCTACAACGCGGCATGGTCTGTCCTGTGGGCGGTGCTGGCGTTCATGGCGATATTCCGTGGTAGGGGATCGGGGCGGTGGTGGCTGGACGGGATCGTCCTCGGCGGCCTCGGGTTCGCGTCGATCATGGCGTTCAGCCGGACCGGGTGGGTGTCATTCCCGCTGGCCCTTGCGGTAGCGGCCGCGATGGTTGTGCAGCGATGGCGTGTCCCGATACGTGAGGTGGCAGTTCGACTGGTGGTGGCCCTGGTGACCACGGTGGTACTCGTTGCCGGTGTGTGGGCATTGGATGCTCCGGGCGAAGGTGGGGATCTGGATCTCCAATTTGCCTTTCGAGCGAGCCAGGGATGGGATCTTCTGGCTACAGCAACGGGATGGTTCGGCTCAAGCGAAGACTTCTCCGATCGATTTGCAGTGAGCGAAGAGAGGGCGGATGTGTGGCCGGAGTATTGGGCATTCTTCGTCGATCGGCCGCTCAATGGAGTCGGTCTGGGGGTCGGCTGGCTCACCACGTCGATCAGCCAGGAGCCCCACAACCTGTTTCTCGAGCTGGCGGGCGAGACCGGCATATTGGGGCTGATCGGGTTCGGGCTCGTGCTCGGCACAGTGCTCGTGGCCGGTGGGGGAATCGTGGGCGGAGTGGCCTTGTTCGCTGCCTTCTTGCACTCGATCACCCAAACGGTTCTCTTCGAGCCCACCTGGTGGTTCGCCGCAGGGATCTATCTCGCCGGGGCGACCGCGTTGGGTGCCGAGGAGACCGATACCTGACCGCCCGATGTCGAAGCTTGTGCTGTAACAATACTTGGTCGGTACAGTCCGTTTTCGTAGAGTGACAAGCCGGGTAGGGGACGGCGACAACTAGAGGACACTACAAATCGCATGAGGTCAGCCAAGAGTAGAATCGTCGTGCTCAGCCTGGTCACGTTGATCGCGACGCTGGTTCCGGCGACTGGCGCCTTGGCTGAGACCGATCCGGTATACAAGTTCGACGGTTCGGGATGGGGTCATGGGGTTGGGATGAGCCAATACGGGGCTCGCGCCATGGCCAAGTCGGGAATGTCGGCTGAGCAGATACTCACGACGTACTACTCGGGCGTGACTCTCAAATCGGTTGATCAAGTACTCGGTGAGTCACATTGGCTCAACTCCGACCCGACTCCGCTGTGGATCGGGATCACTCAGAACCAGACGTCTCTCAAATTCCACGTCACCGCAGGTTTCGCTGGTCTCTGCAAGGCAAATGACGGCGAAGGCGAATGTCCCACCCAAACTGCCAATGCCAATGAGCAATGGGAGTTCCGTGCTCTCGGTGGGGGCATCTGTCAGTTCTTCCTCAACGAGGTTGCGATCGGCAACCCCGGAACCTGTCGTGGGGAGATCACCTGGACCAACCAGCCAAACACACGGGTCCATCTGGACGGTCATGGCGAGTACGGCAGGGGGACGCTCAAAATGCGCCCGTCCGGGAGTGGGTTCCACGTCGTTCTGCAGATCGGGATAGATGAGTACATCTACGGACTGGGGGAGATGCCCTCCGGATGGCACTCCGAGGCGCTCAAGGCGCAGGCAATCGCCGGCCGCACCTACGGCATCCGCCAGGCTCTGAAATATGGATCCGAAACCAGCTTTTCGTCGACACGCAAAGGGCAGTGTTGGTGCCATCTCTACGACACGACGGCTGATCAGGCCTATGTGGGATGGCTAAAAGAGAACGAGTCCGCCGACATTCCGTGGAAGGTGGCGGTGGACGCGACGGCGGGTCTCATCATCACACATCCCCAGGCACCTGACTCGACCGTAATCATTGCGTACTACAGCTCGTCGTCCGGTGGCCACACCGACAGCAACGTCGACGGTTTTGGGCACAGCACCCTGCTTCCCTACCTGCTCGGAACTCCTGACCCCTGGTCGGTTTCGCCGGAAGCTCAGAACCCACTTGCTTCGTGGTCGAAGTCGGTCACAGCATCGGCTATCGCCGCAGCCGTCGGTCTCGACACCGTCACCGGTGTTGCGATCACAGCCCGACACGTGTCCGGGAGCGTGGACCAGGTGGCGATCTCAGGAACGCTCGCGGGTGTCGACAAGACGATCACCCGGACTGGCAGGTCGTTCAAGAGGGCCATTGGGCTGCGCTCCGCCTACTACTCGGTAACCGTGCCCGCTGGATCGGTCGTGCCAACAGCAACAGCAGGTCTGTGTGAGACTCCTCCGCCACCTGACGCCGGTTTCAGTGACGTCTCACCAAACAGCGTGCATAAGGGAGACATCGATTGCGTGTCCGCCCTCGATGTCATTCCAGCGTTCTCCCAGACGTCGTTCGGTCCCCTGGAGGAGATCCCGAGGAGCGAGATGGCAGGTTTCCTGATTCGTGCCGCCCAGTGGATGGGCGTAGATGTACCGGTGCCGCTGGACCAGGGTTTCAACGACATAAGTGGCCTCTCACAGACAGACCAGGATGTCATCAACCAGTTGGCGATCTTGGGAATCACAATAGGAACCGGGCCCTCGACCTATTCACCTGACCGGATGATCGACCGCTGGCAGATGGCCATTTTCCTCGTCCGACTTCACGTTTTGGTCGGCTTCGACCCGCCGTCGGCGTCGAACGTCTTCACCGACATGGGGAGTCATCCGCAGGAGACCGTTATAGCGGTCCACCAGATCTTCGCTCTTGGAGTGACCAAGGGTTGCGAGGTGAATCCCGCCCGATATTGCCCCGACCGTCAGGTGACAAGGGAGCAGATGGCCTCGTTCCTCGCCCGTCTGATCCGGCTGAACACCTGAAGCGTGTGCAGGGAAGTGGACCGGGTCACACCCTGTGCACACGGTGGCCGCCATATCGTTCACGTCAATGGCCCTTGACCTGGAGACCATCGCCGACCCCCGCTTCATCCTGCTCGCCTGGGCGGCTGGCCTCGCCATGGTTGCCGGCTTTGTCTCGCTGGCACAGCTAGTTGGTCCCGGGTTCAATTGGCTCACCGCCGGCACCGCCGGCTTCATTGGTTTGGCAGGAACACTGGCCGCTGGTGCGTGGTGGGCGCGTATCGGTGCAATAGCCCTCGTAGTCGGGCTGATATGGGCCAGAAACAGACCTTTTGCCGGAGTGATGTTTCTCCTGGCCGGTATCGGCTACCTGATCGAGGCGGCGCTCCTCGGAGGATGGTTGTTGGCGATGACAGCATCCTTGAGTCTTGGCGGAGTGACCGGCGAAATGCTTCTCGGTCACTGGTATCTGATTGACCCCCGTCTTCCCAGGTGGGCGTTGCGGACGCTAGCCGTGGCTGGAATCGTTGGCTTGTCTGTAGACGCTTTGCTCCTTGCCTTCGCTGGCGGACTCCCAGGTGGTGGAGCAACATTTGCCTTCTGGGTTCTTCTCGTCACTTCGATTGTTCTGATGGTCGGAGTCCTCGGAGCCTTGCGTTATCCGGCCTACTCAGGAGTGATGGCCGCTACTGGTTTGTCCTATCTGGCCGTTCTCACCACCCTGGGGGCTGTCTTCCTGGGGCGTGCGCTTGTCGCTGGCCTCGGACCGTTCGCCAGTTGATAGGAGCCAGAATGGAAGTTAGAGCCGCCAACACGGATGTCGACATGTCCGACGCCACGGTCATCGTCGGTGTCATGGAGGGCCTCGAGGCCCTGCCTGGCTCGGAATTGCTCGACGAGGTAGACCCGGACTTGCTCAGCGCAGCCGGGTTCGAAGGCAAGACAGGTCAGATAGCCAAGCTTCCCCATTCCGAGGCTTCCGCTCTGCTCTTGATCGGCCTGGGAGACGAAGTCTCATTTGCCTCGATCCGTGCAGCCTCCGGGGATGCCGCCCGCAAGGTCAAAACAGAGCGAGCCGTAACACTCCTGGCGCAAGCCTCTGTGGAAGGCGCAACCCGGGCCGTGGTGGAAGGCTCGATTCTTGGCGCCTACCAATTCCGGACCTACAAATCCGACGACGACGACGCACTCGCCGTTTCCAGTGTCGACGTTGTCGGTGCCGACCAATCCTCGCTCGACGCAGCTGTCATCACCTCGACCGCAACGGCACTCGCCCGTGACTGGGTGAACACGCCGGCCCGAGATAAGGCACCTGAGTATTTTGCATCGATGATCGAGACCGAGGCTATTGCGGCGGGTTTGGGGGCTGAGGTATGGGATCTTCAACGCATCGAAGAAGAGAGCCTGGGTGCGGTCCTTGGTGTGGCCGCTGGCTCAGACCGCGACCCGCGGGTTGTTCAGCTCACCTACTCGCCGAGCGGGGCAGAAACACACCTCGTGTTAGTCGGCAAGGGCATCACCTTTGACTCGGGCGGCTTGTCTCTGAAGTCGGCGGCCTCCATGGAGGAGATGAAAGACGACATGTCTGGCGCTGCCGTCGTGGCCGCAGCCACGATCGCCATTGCCGAGCTAGGTCTCAAGGTCAAGGTGACCTGTATCACGCCTATCACAGACAATGCCGTTGGCGGCGATGCCATCAGGCCTGGCGACGTTCTGACGCCCGTGGATGGCCCCACGATCGAGGTGCTCAACACCGACGCCGAAGGCCGACTGGTTCTGGCCGACGGTCTTGGCCTGGCAAAAGCCCTCGAACCCGATCTCATTGTGGATGTGGCAACACTCACCGGAGCGGCAGTGGTTGCTCTTGGCCAAAAGATCGCAGCCGTCTTCGGATCTGATTCCGATGCTGCGGCTCAGATCCTCGAGGCGGCGTCGATCGCCGGTGAGGAATTCTGGGAGATGCCCTTGTTCAAGGACTACCGAAAGTCAATCGACTCCAACATCGCTGACATCAAGAACATCTCAGGGAGTCGATACGGAGGGGCGATTACAGCGGCGATATTTCTAGCCGAGTATGCCGGTGACGGGGCCTGGGCTCACCTCGACATCGCCGGGCCGGCTCGGGCTCGTGAGACGGCTGGCGAAAATGTCAAAGGAGCGTCTGGTATGGGTGTGCGAACGCTGGTGGAGTTAGCTCGACGAATGGCTGAAACCGATTGAACACCAAGCCATACACGTAGCATTGCCCACCTAGTGCGGAGACGATTTCTCACCTCGGTAGCGGTCAGCGACTTGGCATCGCTTGCGTTGGCCATGGCGATCGCTTCGGCGTTGGTATTCGGAACCTTTCTTCCATGGAACGCTGCCGTGGTCGGGTCGACCCTGCCGATGCTGGTATTCCTGATCCTTTCGATGACAACAAGCTCGGTTCTCACCGAGCAAATGTCGGGACCAGGAGTGCCCCGTCCCACCTACGGGCGGATGCTGGCGATTCTGTTTGGCACCGTATTCCTGACCGCCGGCCTGATCGTGTTGTTCAGGGATGTCTACTTCTCTCGTGCTTTCCTGGCCTATACGTCGGCGATCTGGTTGATTCCGGCGACGGCGCACAGAGGGCTGCGTCGCCGGAGACCTTGGACCGAACGAATCGGTGTGATTACTCAAGAGAAACAGTTGGCAGATGATCTCCATGATTCTGATCACGCCAATGTCGTGTGGGTGCTGGCCCCCTCCTTCGACGGACCCATCGACGTTCCGGAAAAAGGTGTGACCATCGCGATCGACCTGAGGGCGGTGCTTTCAGAGAATGTCGCCCAGTACCTCTCCTCGTGTGATGTCGCCGGCTACACCATCAGACCCTTCTCGTCGATCTACGGTGACCACACGGGTCGGGTTCCACTTGTCCACGTCGCCGAAGGATGGGAAATCTCCGCGCCACTTCTCGAGGTCGCCAGGTGGCTACCCGGAAAGAGGTTCGTCGACTTGGCACTCACTGTTCTTCTCGCCCCGATATGGGTTCCTCTCGGAATATTGGTCGCCGCCTATGTCAAGCTGACCGACCCAGGATTCTCAGTCTTCCGCCAGGAACGTGTGGGACTGAACAGTGAAACGTTCACGATGTACAAGTTCCGAACCATGGGCCTCGATGCCGAAAAGGACGGTCCACAGTTCGCAACTGAGCACGATCCCCGGCTGATTAGAGGTGGATCCTTTTTGCGAAAGTCCCGCCTGGACGAGATTCCGCAGCTATGGAACGTCCTCAAAGGCGACATGACAATCGTCGGCCCACGTGCCGAACAGGTCCAGTTCGTGGAGGCGTTCCGCCGCGAGATCCCTTTCTATGACCATCGACACATGGTGCGTCCCGGTATTACCGGATGGGCTCAGGTCAACTACGGATATGCCGATGATCAAGCGGAAACAGTGGAAAAGCTCACCTATGACCTGTACTACATCAAACACATGTCGCCGGTGATGGATCTTCGCATCTTCTCGAAGAGCGTCTGGACCGTGCTGACCGGCGCCGGGGCTCGATGAGCGCACCAGTGATCGAAGCCGACAAACGAGGATTCAAAGCTCCGGGAACAGGGTTCATGGTTACGGGCGCCCTGATCGGCGCTCTTGGAGCGTATCTCTTTCAGGTGTACGGAGCTCGCACGCTCGGTCCCGAGGCTTTTGCGCCGGTCAGCGTGCTCTGGACCGCCTTCTTCATCCTCGCCACGGTCCTCCTGGTGCCGGTGGAGCAATACGTCACACGTGAAGTGGCGTCGGGGCGCCGAGCGATTCCTGGTGATCTCAAACCGACACTGACTATGGCGGTTATCGGTTCACTGGTCGGCGGTGGATTTGTCTTCGCGACGTTGGATGACCTGTTTGAGGGGAGTTATCAGTATGTATTCCAGATAACACTGTTGATGCTTGGCTACTCGCTGCTTTTCATGGGCAAAGGAGTGCTGGCAGGCACCCGCCACTTCAGGGATGTCGGTTGGATACTTATCGTCGAGACCGTCGCCCGGCTTGCCGCTGGGTTCATAGCCCTCCAACTCGTCGCCAGCGCCACTTCTCTGGGATGGGCCATGGTTCTAGGCGGTTTTGCGGTCCTGGGGCTTCGCTGGTGGCGCCGGGACAATGGGGAATCAAAGGCACCCGCCGCGCCTCCGGCGGGTTTCTTAGGTGGCTATGTGACAGGCACGGCTTCGTCGCAGGTTCTCTTGGGCGCCGCACCGATAGCGGTCGCGGCACTGGCAGGGTCTCCTGCGCTGGTTTCGATCGTGTTTGTCACCTTCACCCTCTTTCGTGCGCCACTTACCCTGATTTTCGCGTTGCAAGGACGCATCCTTCCTTACCTGGTAGGTCTGGCTCATGAGGAGAATCACGAGAGGCTGAGGAAGATTGCCCGAGGAGTGGTCCTTGGTGGTGTGATTCTCGCCTTCGCCGGAGGCCTGGTTGGGTGGGTTTTTGGTGGCGGCGTGGTCACTCTGCTATTCGGAGAGGAGTTTGCTCCGAGCCAGATCGTTGCGATGCTGGCCGCGGCAGGCGTCATGGCCGCCGCTGCGGCTCAGGTGGCCAGTCAGGTTCTGGTGGCAGAAGGGCGCACCCGCCGACTCTCACTCGCCTGGTTTGGTGGTCTCGTCGTGGCGGTACTTGTCCTGCTCGTGGTCAACGGAGAGCCAGACACCCGGGTCGCCGTCTCCTTTGCAATAGGGGAGTTTGTTGCACTCGGCCTCATGGGGGTGCTGGCAACTCGTCGCTAGCGGGCAATTACTCGGCTGTGCTCCGCCGCCAAACTCGGCGGGAAACGCCAACGAAGTTCGAGCGGGACAGCAGGGATACGCTTCGAGACGAGAATTGTCCCACTCTCCACAGTGACCAGTCCCGCTCTCAGCAACGTGGGAAGACTTCTGGGTAGCCGGACATCCTCTCCCGCACCGGCGGCACGGACCAGACGGAGCAGTTCGGCAACGGCGCCGGCCCCTATCGCGGCTACCCAGAACCTTCGCACGTACGGATCGGACGGCTCAAAACGACCTCGACGTTTGTCATGCCCAACCGGGACGGTGGGTCTGACCCGCACCGTTGGCCTGGCTGAAGCACCCACATGCCCCACGGCGCTTTTGGAGGGAGGACGACTCCGACCGCTTGCAGGTGCTTCAGCTCTCATGCTGTAACAACTACAACATGTTGTTAACCAACGTCAAGGGGTGTAGACAGAGACGCGAAAGAAACCGCTATTGGCGTGTAAGACGGACCAACTACGAATCGGGTGGGGCCAGTAGACCAACCGAGAGCACCACCGCTGCAGCTTCGGTGATCACTGCCCCCGGGGCTGGGTTGGTCGAAATGATCTTGCCGACCAAAGCGGGGTTGGTGGTGTCCACCTTTTGTTGGATGACGCTGATCTTGACACCGGTCACCAGTTCGAACTCACGGATCGCCCCGATCGCCTCTTCGACCGTCTGCCCGATCAAGCTCGGCAGCGGCGCCACCGGGGTCTCGCCTGTAGAGACGTAAATGGTTATGAACGTGCCCTGACTGACTGTGGTACCCGGCTCATGCGACTGGCTGACCACGGTGCCCACCGGGTCGAGCGACGCAATCTCGATCACCTCGACATTGAGTCGGGCCTCGATCATGAGGAGATCCTCGGCATCTTCGAGATCGAGCCCGACAACCACCGGCACCCTGGTCGGTGGCGGGATCAAGTACTCACGGATGTTGTTGGGCTCGTCAGGGAACCGTGTTTGCGGGAGGTTCGCCATCACGACCTCCATGAACTCACCCCAGATCGGTGCCGGGATCGAGCCGCCGAAGACCCGGCTGTAGCTTTGCCCTTTGGCGACGATGTTCTCTAGAGGGATCTGTTCCGCTTCATAACCAACCCACACCGCCGTTGAGTACTCGGGGCTAAAGCCGACATACCAGGCGTCCAGGTAACTTTGGTGAGTGCCTGTCTTGCCACCGATTCGTGGGTCGCCGTCATCGAAGCTTCCGTACTCGAATGAACCCAATGCGCGGGCCGCAGTGCCGATCTTGGGCACCTGAACCAGGGGACGGCGGGCCGCCGCGAAGATGGCGGGGTCTGCCACCTGGGTGGGTTCGTCGTCGTAGGAGTAAACGACGCTGCCTTCGTGATCAATGATCTGAGCAACGACATAGTCGTCGGCGTGTAAGCCGTTGGTTGCGAAGTTGGAGAATGCCGATGCCATCTCCAGGGTCGACACTGCCGAGGATCCGAGGACGATCGACAAGACGGGGTTGAGGGCCGATTCTGTGATCCCCATGCGACGAGCCATGTCCACGATATTTTCAGGACCGGTGGCAAGCGAGAGCTGGGCGTAGACCGCGTTCACTGATCCATAGGTGGCGGCCTGGAGACTCATCACACCCTTAGAGGATCCGGCGTTACTGACGCGCCAAATATTCGAGCCGTTTGGTGAGCACGGGAATTCGCATTTGATGTCGATAGGGCTCTTCCCACTGAAGTGATGACCCAACGTGAAACCTTGCTCAAGGGCTGTTGCGAGACCAATCGGCTTGAAAGAAGATCCCGGGTTTCGTCGCCCTTGGATGGCCAGGTCAAATTGGCTGAATTCGAAGGGCAGACCCGACGCCATCACCTTGACCGCACCCGTGTGGTTGTCAACCATCGAAATCGCCCCGGTCGGCTTGCAGGCGTGGGTTTCGGCGTACTTGGTGTAATACACCTGGTTGTCCTCGAAGTCGTCGAAGATTGCCCCACACGCCGCCAGGTTCTCCTCATACGGCGGTAGCGGCAGCCACTCGTTGAGGATTCGGTTGGCTTCCTGCTGAAGACCCAAGTCGATGGTGGTAATGATCTGATAGCCGCCACCACCCTCACAGGCAACATCGTCGGCAGGGCAGCCGAAGATCGACTTCTTACGCTCCTCATTGGTCTCACCGAGGAACGAGAATTCGTCGTCGTTGAGCAGCTGACGCTTGACTTCCGCCACTACGTGGTCAGCCTGACCACGGCGGAGTGGTGAGTCGACAACACCAAGCGGCTGGTCCTCGGCTCGCTCGGCTTGAGCTTCTGTGATCCAGCCCTCTTGCTGCATTTGTGAGATCACGTCGTTGCGACGATCCAGAGTTATTTCGGGCCGGCGACGCGGGTTGTAAAGCGAAGGGTTGCGAACGAGTACGGCTAGGGCGGCGGCCTCGTCGATTGTCAGATCGCTGAGGTCTGCGTTGTAAAACTCCCTAGCGGCGGTCTGTACGCCGTACGCGCCAGACCCGAAGTACACCGAATTCATATAGAACTCGAGAATCCTCTCTTTGGGGAATCGACGTTCCAATTCGGCAGCCACAAACGCCTCATTGACCTTGCGTCGAATCGTCAACTCATTGCCAACAAACGCGTTCTTGACAACCTGCTGGGTAATAGTTGAACCACCACGGGTTGTGTCGTAGATCACGTTGTCGATGGCCGCAGAAGCAATTGCCGAGAAGTCGACACCTTCATGATCGAAATATCCAGAATCTTCAGCCGCCAAAATCGCGTGGACCACAACCTCAGGTACTTCTTCATAAGGGATCGGCTCGGAGTTCCTACCGTCGTGAAGCTCGGCGAGGACCTCACCAGAATCGGCGTAGATGCGGCTCACACGGCTGAGGTCGGGGAGCGTCAACTCCATCGAACCGGTGTCTGGCACCCATTGCTCTTCTAGTTCTTCGAAAGTGCCGTAGGCCGAACTAGCCCCCAGGAACGCGAAGAGACCGACCCAACCCGAAAGGAGAAGGGACATTGAGAGGAGGGTGGCCAGCGCGCCGAACCAGCGGCCGCGCCGTTCCCTCGCCTCGATCTG
>CAXMPK010000201.1:0-4704 GCA_964195405.1 uncultured Acidimicrobiia bacterium | reverse complement strand
CTGATTCTGCTTCCGCAACGTCACCGACAGGATCTGCAGCAGCAGAAGCTTCCGCTTCTGCAACGTCACCGACAGGTGCCGCTGGATCTGCCTGCGCAGTCGGCTCGTGGGTTGCGTCAGACTCGGCGGCAGTTGTGTCTTCCGCCTTGGTGGCAGTTGCGTCAGCCGCCGTCACAGCTTGCTCTTCTTGAGCGCTCTCATAGGCGACCTTGGCCTCGGCGGCAGTGGGACGACGCCCCCCTCCAGCCTCGATCAGCTTCGGCTTGCCATCGGTAGCTGCCGTTTCGACAACCGGACGCTTACCTCCGCCGGCCTCAATGAGACGCGGCTCCTTCTCGACTCCTGCGGCCTCTTCGGCCCGGGACTTGAGACTCTTCTGGGTTCTACGAGCTGGGCCGCCGGTGGCCAAGTCCGCTTCAGCAGCGATGCGTGCTCCCGACATCCCAACGCGACCCATCACGTCGCCGCGATATACCCAAACCTTGACTCCGATTGCGCCGACGGTGGTACGAGCCGTAGCGGTGCCATAGTCAATGTCGGCACGCAGGGTGTGCAGCGGCACGCGACCTTCGCGGTACCACTCACGACGACCCATGTCGGAGCCACCCAGCCGGCCCTTGGCCTCCACCCGCACACCTTCGGCGCCAGCCTTGAGAGCAGACGCAACAGCGCGCTTCATGGCTCGACGGAACGCAATCCGATTCTCGATCTGGTCGGCGATCCCTCGGGCCAGCAATGCGGCGTCGAGATCGGGATCCTTGACTTCGTTGATATTGAGCTTGATTCGACGGTTGGTCAAGGCTTCGAGCCCGGTACGAAGCCGCTCGGCCTCAGACCCTTTGCGACCGATGACAACGCCCGGCCGAGCAGTATGGATGTCAACGATCAGACGATCGCGAGTGCGTTCGATGTCGATACGCGATACAGCGCCACGTGTCAGCTCACCGCGTAAGTACGCACGGATCTGCCAATCCTCGTTGACGAAAGCAGCGTACTCCTTTTCAGAGAACCACTTCGACTTCCAATCAGTCGAAACCCCAAGCCTGAACGAGTAGGGGTTTGTCTTCTGACCCATCAGTTCACCTCCTCGTACAGCACTGACATGTCTTCAACCACGATGGTGATGTGGCTGGTGCGTTTGTCGATTCGAGTGGCTCGACCACGGGCACGCGGGCGGAACCGCTTGAGAGTTGGGCCCTCGTCGGCGAAGGCCTCGGCGACAATCAGATCCTCGGAGTCGAGAGCGTGATTGTGCTCAGCGTTGGCCACGGCCGACTTCAGCACCTTGGCGATCGGATCGGCAGCCGCCCGTGGAGTGAGCCGAAGAACGTGCTCGGCATCTTCAACGGCGAGACCCCGTACAAGATCGAGCACTCGACGGACCTTGAATGGCGACTGACGGATATAGCGGGCGTGGGCTTTGACCTTCATCGTTTTGATGCCGCCTTGTCGGCGTGGCCACGGAAGGTCCGGGTTGGGGCAAACTCTCCGAGCTTGTGACCGACCATAGACTCGGTGACATACACAGGCACGTGCTTGCGGCCGTCGTGGACAGCCAATGTGTGCCCGATCATCTCAGGGATGAGGGTGGAGCGACGTGACCAGGTTCTGATCACGCGCTTCTGACCGGTTCGGTTGAGCTCGTCGACCTTGTTGGCGAGGTGCTCGTCGACAAATGGGCCCTTTTTGAGTGAGCGAGCCATTATCGCCTACCTTTCTTGGTGCGACGTCTCACGATGTACTTGTTAGAGGTCTTTTTCCTGCTGCGGGTGCGGCCCTCGGGCTTGCCCCATGGGCTGACCGGGTGCCGGCCACCGGAGGACTTGCCTTCACCACCACCTAAGGGGTGGTCAACGGGGTTCATAGCAACACCACGGGTTTGTGGTCGAACACCCTTCCAGCGGTTCCGTCCGGCCTTGCCAATCTTGATCAACTCGGCCTCGGTGTTGCCAACCTGACCAACTGTAGCCTTACAATCGAGGTGAACTTGCCGCATCTCCCCGGATGGGAGACGGAGCAGCGCCAGATCGTTTTCTTTGGACATCAGCTGCACCGACGCACCGGCCGAGCGAGCCAGCTTGGCACCGCCCCCGGGGCGCATCTCGATGGCATGAACCAAGGTTCCCGCCGGGATGTTGCGTAACGGGAGGGCATTGCCGGGCCGGATTTCGGCGCGGGAGCCGGACTCGAGACGATCATCGACCTTGATTCCCAACGGGGCAATGATGTAACGCTTCTCCCCGTCTACGTAGTGAAGAAGGGCTATCCGAGCGTTCCGGTTCGGATCGTATTGAATCGACGCGACACGGGCGGGAATACCATCCTTTTCACGTCTGAAGTCGACCACGCGATAACGCTGCTTGTGTCCGCCACCGCGGTGACGCGAAGTCACCCGGCCATAAGTGTTGCGGCCACCGGTCTTGACTTTGCTACCTATCAACGATTTCTCTGGCTTCGAATCCGTGATTTCGGCGAAGTCCGAGACCGTCTGGAAACGACGTCCGGGAGAAGTCGGTTTGCGTTTCTTTACTGCCATCTCAGACTCCAAAAAGGTCGATTGAGTCACCTTCGTCAAGTGTCACGACAGCACGCTTGACGTTCTTGCGGGTGCCCAGCGTGTAGCCGGAGCGCTTGGTCTTGCCTTTGCGGTTCATCGTGTTCACTCGGAGGACCTTGACGTCGAAAACGGTCTCGACGGCATCCCGGATCTCCTCTTTGTTGGCGCGGGGATCCACTTCGAAGGTGTAGCTGTTGTTGTGGTCGATGAGTTCGTAGGACTTTTCCGAGACGACCGGGGCGAAAATGATGTCGTGAGCTGTCTTCATCAGCCCTCATCTCCCGCATCGTCACCGGAGCCAGAGGCATGATCTTCGCCGGAGGCGAAGTCATTACTTCCGCCGGAGGCGGAAGCTTCATCTTTGATGAAGTCGGAGGCGCTGACTTCGTAGGTGTTGCCACGCCCAACGGATCCAACGGTGTGAGAGGTGAAGACCACCTGATCAGACCAGAGAACGTCGTACGGCGTGAGGTGGCCCGGCTCGACCATTCGAACATGGGGAATGTTGCGGAATGACTTGCCAGCCGCTCCGTCGAGTGCCGACAGCACCATCAGTGTCTTACCGCTGGCGTTCATGGCGTCCAAGAGCCCAACAGCTTGTTTTGTTTTCGGGGTGGGCCAATCGACGTCGTCGACAACCATGACTGCCTCCTCCGAGGCACGAGCAGAAAGAGCGCTAAGCAGTGCGAGACGCTTCATCTTCTTGGGTGTGCGCTGACTGAAATCGCGTGGCTTGGGACCATGGGCAACACCACCGCCAGCCCATTGTGGGGAGCGGATCGAACCGTGACGAGCTCGCCCGAGGCCTTTCTGACGCCAGGGCTTGCGGCCACCACCGCGAACTTCGCCGCGCGTCTTGGTGTTTGCGGTGCCCCTTCGAGCGCCGGCCAGCTGGGCGGTGACTACCTGATGTAGAACGTCCAGGTTCGGCTCGATGCCAAATACTTCGGCGTCGAGTTTGATATCGCCATCCTGGCTGCCGTCAGCCTTGAAAAGAGGGGCCTTTATGTCAGCCACGTGCCTTCACCGCCTCCCTAACCAGAACAACCGAGCCCTTGGGCCCGGGAACCGCCCCGTTGAGAAGCAGCAGACCGCGCTCCACATCGACACCGGCAATTTCGAGGTTCAGGGTGGTGACTTTCTCGCCACCCATTCGACCCGCCATCTTCATGCCCTTGAAGACACGAGCCGGCGTGGCACAGGCGCCAATGGAGCCGGGGGCTCGATGGGTCTTATGTACACCGTGAGAGGCGGACTGACCTTTGAAGTTGTGACGTTTCATCACACCGGCAAAACCCTTGCCCTTGGAAACACCGGCAACGTCGGCCTTGGCCCCAACTTCAAACAACTCCTCAACCTTGATTTCCTGACCGACGGTGTACTCGGCTGGATCATCGACCTTGATTTCCACGAGATGACGTGCCGGAGCGACACCGGCTTTGGCATAATGCCCACCGGTCGGCTTGTTCGCCTGCCCCTGTTTCATCTCGCCATAGGAGATCTGGACGGCGTTGTAACCATCGGTCTCCATGGTCTTGATTTGAACAACATGAACAGGACCAGCCTTGACGACGGTGACCGGGATTGCCTTGGCCTCATCATCAAAGATCTGGGTCATGCCCAACTTCTGTCCGAGGATTGCCTTCATCATCTGCGTTTCCTGCGCAAATATCGGGAAAGAGCCTTCTTACCGCTCACAGCTTGATCTCCACATCCACGCCGGCAGGCAATTCCAGCCTCATGAGCGAATCAACCGTCTTGGGAGTCGGCTCGAGAATGTCGATCAGACGCTTGTGAATCCTCATCTCGAAATGCTCGCGAGAGTCCTTATGGACATGGGGTCCACGGATAACGCAGTAGCGATGAATCTCGGTTGGAAGCGGGATCGGGCCCCTGATCGTGGCCTCCGTCCGAAGCACAGTCTCGGTGATCTTCTTCGACGACTCGTCCACGACGTTGTGGTCGTAGGCCTTGAGTCTGATCCGAATTTTCTGGGAGTCAGCCATTATTTGGTGATCTTTATGACTCGTCCGGCGCCGACGGTGCGGCCGCCTTCGCGGATAGCGAAGCGGAGTCCCTCGTCCATGGCTATTGGATTGATCAACTCAACCGACATTTCAGTGTTATCGCCCGGCATCACCATCTGA
>CAXMPK010000200.1:0-2888 GCA_964195405.1 uncultured Acidimicrobiia bacterium | reverse complement strand
TGCCGCGCTAAGCATTAGCCAGTCGTGGGAAGCCCTTTTCAGGATGGATTGCGCAACCCGGCTGACCGCGTTGATCACGATCGTTGCACCCTCAAATGGATGCTTTGTCTGGTCAAGCCCAGATCCTATACGCACCTGGTCCGTGGCCACACCCGCCCTTAACCGATGCCGTTATGGCCGGATGATGAGACCCGTGGACATGAGTGTTGTCATGCTTACTCCTTCCACTCGCTTCGGGTAAACACGGTGGCATCCACTACTGCCAGACGGAATGAGAACCAACCCAGCTGACTCAATCAGCTCAACCGGTGTCCTCGCCGCCTGACAGGATGCGTGCCACACAGCCCACATCATCCCTCCCAGCCGGTTATGGGCGGGGTGGTTCGACCTACTGGTCTTGGGCTGTGGTGACGTTGACGAAGATGTCGTTGTAGGCGGGTTGGCCGCCGGGGGACCATTCGGGGGGTGAGAGAATGTTTGAGACGGCTCCTGTTTCGGCGGGTTGGCTCCACCATTTGCCTGGGAGGGCGACGACTCCGGGGCGTACTGCTTCGGTGATGTGAAGTGCAGTGTTGATGGCGCCTTGGTGGTTGGAGATGGTGACGTTTTGTCCGTCTTCAAGCTTTCGTTCTGAGGCGTCATCGGGATGGATTTCGAGTGTGGGGGTTTTCATCGCCTTCCGTTGACGTTCCATGTTGGCGAAGCTGGTGTTCATGAAGAAGTGGCCTTTAGGGGTCAACATTCTCAGCATGCCGTCGGGAGTGTGGGGTTGAGGTCCCCTGGTTGAGCCGGAGAGGATGATCTTGTTGTTCGGGTCGGGTTTCGGTTTGGTAGGTGACGTTTTCTGCCATCCGTCGATTTTGAGTTGGTCTAAGTCAACCCAGTCAGGGAGCGCAGCCGCGGCTATCTGCTCGTCACTGTGGGTTAATGCTGGATGGTCGAGTCCCATGGCTCTGGCGATGAGTCGCATCATCTCACCGTGGGATTTGGTTTCACCGAGGGGGTCTATTGCTGGGTTGTTGGCCGAGATGTAGTGGTGACCCCATGCGCCGAGGATGTCGAAATGTTCGAGCTGGGTGGTTGAGGGGAGGACGATGTCTGCGTAGTTGGCAGTGTCGGTCATGAAGTGTTCGGCTACGACAGTGAAAAGGTCTTCCCTGGCGAATCCTTGTCTCACGGTCTTGGTGTCAGGCATTGCAACGACTGGGTTCATGTTCCACACCATCAGTCCCTTTATTGGCGGGGAAAGGGCAGAGTCGGTCAGGTTTGGTCCCATCCGAGCTATGTCCAGTTCCCGAGGAGCGCCGTTCACCAGATCTGAACCGGCAGCCTTATTAATGTCGAACTCGGGGTAAGCCTCAACGAACAGGCCACCTCCGATTTTCGACCAGTGCCCGCCGAGTATTGCCAGAGCTGAGATTGCTCGCAGGTAGGCCTCACCGTTGACCGACTGTTGCGGTCCGATTCCAGCGCGTATGGCGGCGGGGGATGCAGCCCCGAACTCGCGACCGAGACGGATCACGTCGTCTTCGGCGATGCCGCATACTTCGGCTACGCGGCCTGGTGGCCACGCTTCGACCTCAGTCAGAAACTCATCGACATCGGAGGACCACTCCCTCGCATGGTCAACGTCGGCCAACCCTTCGGTAACAAGCACATGAGCCATCCCAAGAGCCAACACCGAGTCGGTTCCTGGTTTGATTGCAATGTGCTCATCTGCACCCTTAGCCGTTCGGGTCCGAACCGGGTCAATCACCACTATCCGAGCACCGTGCTGCTTTCTCGCTTCGGTGATGAAATGCCAATGATGATGCGCCGTCGTGAGCAGATTCGCTCCCCAAACCAGAATCAGGTCAGCGTTAACGATCTCCTCGGGGTCGAAGCCCCGTGGGTGGCCTTCGGCGGCCAATGCGTTACCCGCCTGTCCACAAACACTGCCAGTGGGGCGGCTCGCACCGAGCACATGAAAAAGACGACGCAACGAATCGTGTTGAACAGCACCAAGCGAACCCAGAAAGAAGAGCGGCATCAACGCCTCGGCTCCATACTCGTCAACAATGCCCGAAAACCTGTCGGCGATCTGGTCTACAGCATCATCCCAAGAAATCCGAGTGAACTCGCCGCTGCCCTTCGCCCCGACTCTCACCAACGGATACAACAGCCGGTCTTCGGCGTAGGTTCGCTGCTCATAATCCTTGACCTTCGCGCACAGAATCCCACGCGTGAACGGATGCTCCTTAGCTCCCACCACCTTGACAACACGGTCATCCTCGACGTGGGCAACCCACGAACAAGTGTCCTGACAGTCCAGCGGACACGAACCCTTCACCAAGCGGACATCACCCAAACGGCTACCTCCAGACCAGCACCAACCCTACGCGTACCACCCCAACAAGCCGCACATAAGTGCGGTGGTTTCAGGGGGTCGTTGTATCACCTTGAGCGAGTCTTGTCTCGGTGGAGGTGTGCTGTGGAAGGGTTGTCTGGTGTTGAGCGGGAGGATTTGTGGGATTGGTGGGAGGCTGGTGAGTCGCAGCGGTCGATAAGTCGTCGGCTGGGCCGGTCACCGTCAACGATCCGAACTCGTTTGGTCTCGTCGGGTTGGAGACGTCGGAGTCCTCTTGTCGAGTGGCGTTCGTTGCGGTTGTCTATGGCTGACCGGGAGGAGATCTCGAGAGGGCTGGCGGGGAATGAGTCGTTGCGTTCTATTGCTCGCCGGCTGGGAAGAGCACCCTCGACGGTGTCTCGTGAAGTCAAGACCAATGGTGGCCGCCGCGGGTATCGAGCGGTGGTGGCGCATCGGGCGTCGAGACGAAGAGCTAAACGTCCCAAAGTGATGAAGCTTGAGGAGTGTCCTCGCCTGGCTGAAGCTGTTGAGACCAAGCTTT
>CAXMPK010000199.1:0-1814 GCA_964195405.1 uncultured Acidimicrobiia bacterium | reverse complement strand
TTATGGGCGGCTGCTCTATCGCTCTCCGTATTTAACGAGGGATGAACATGCGGTTGGGTCGTCAATTCGTGACACGAAGAAACCCCTCCCTAATCGGTGATCGAGGAGGGGTTTCATCAGCTTGCCGGGTTACCCCTAATTGCCTGGTTCGCTGCTAGCAGCCGACCACCAAACGCAGATCATGGACAACACCGTGTCCAGGCGGGTTTCGATCATGAGTCACGGTGGCAGCATTGGTCAGCCCATCACATGAGTGGTGTCTCCCATGGGCCATCGCGGGCGATACCGCTAAGACCAGTAACACCCCAACGAGAATCAAGACCGTTAGCGAACGTCGCACGTTTCCTCCTTGCTCCGGTCTCAATACCGGATAGTGATGACTAAGGACGGTTCAAGCCGTCACCCATACAGACGAATGGCGCTCTCATTCGGGTGACATGGACCGAGCCGCGCACATAACGGCACTTATGTGCGGTATTCAGCGTGGCAAGTGGCCGTACATAATGCCGGTTATGGGCGGCTGCCGAACAGCCCGTGTTAGCTCCGCAGACCTGAAGTCAGCGGGTTGGTGGTGTGGGGCTTTTGCTAATCAGGCGGTGGTTCCGTTGCTCATGCTCCCCCCTGGTTGGGTGAAGTGGCTTCCTTGGCTGGAGTAGGTAGCTGGTAGGTGTAGGAACTTTGAGTACGTTCTGATTGTCCACGAGACGGGGCCGCGGAAGAAATACGCTTCGGGGGCTGCGACCTCGTCGATGTCTTTCTTGTATTTCTCGGCTGTGCCTTTGGTGAGGTGGTATTTGAGTGTGTCGCTGTCCTTGAAGGTTTCGTGGATGATCAGGGCGTCCTCGCCGATTACCTGGTAGGCCTCGAACCGGAGCAGCCCCTTTTCGATTGAATAGGCGTCGGTGCCGACTCGCTGCCACCAGTATTTGAGATCGTCGATATGAGTTGGGACGCCTGGATGGGAGGTCCATTTGGCCGTGACGTTGATGGCCGTTTCCTGGTCGGGGAGCTTGTAGTCGTCTTTGACGTACCCAAAGAGCAGTTCCCCGAACGCTGCGGGCACGTTCTTGGCTTGGATCGCTTCGCGGGCTGTCGTGGGGATGTTGACTCCGCGTATGAGATGCAATTCGGGCTTGGCGACCGCGGTGAGCGCACCCATGTGCTGAGTGGCTGTCGTGGAGAAGTAATGAACCAATGCGTCGGCGTTCTTGAAGACGTGGTGGACCAGTACCGCATCGTCGCCAACGGCATGGTTGATCTCTGTGGACAGCACGCCATCATCGGTTTTGGCCCCGACATGGATGTCTTCCCATTCGGTGAGCATGTCTTTGGACTCGGCTGATTTTCTGAATAGCCCGCCTTGCCGGGTGGGGACCCATTTACCGGTGACGCTCAACTCTTCACCTAGTAGCGAAGGTTCGGCGAGGTGAGGGGCGAGGGGCTCTGTTGTTTGGGTCATGGCCTGTTTCCTTTGCGGCCTGTGGCGGAGTGTCTGCTCATTTTGGTCCTCCCAATACTTGATTTTCGAACTGATCGGTACAATACTTAACGGAGTCGAACTCAACTGTCAACCATTTATGTACGTATCAGTATGAAAACATCCGAGATGACCAAGAAACGGCCCCGGGGACGGCCCCGAGGCTTCGACCATGATGAAGTGCTCGACGCTGCGGTGCTCGTCTTCTGGGAAAAGGGTTATGACGGAGCTTCCGTCGAAGATCTCACCAACGCGATGGGCATCAACCGTCCCAGTCTGTATTCGACGTTCGGAAACAAACGAGAACTGTTCATCCAGGCGATCGACCGGTATGCAG
>CAXMPK010000198.1:0-6551 GCA_964195405.1 uncultured Acidimicrobiia bacterium | reverse complement strand
CAGCAAGGACACCAACCGGCCAACAACTCGTTGCAAAGCCAACCCAAAGGTGGCAGGCACTCAGAGAGACAGCCAGCCGGATCCTCTAGATGCTACGAAACGCCGCAACACCCGCCACAAGTATCAATCAGGCACTTATGTGCGGCTCAGCCGAGGCGTTTCGTGTGCCACGAGGAGGTAAAGGGTCGGCTATGGGTGGCGCTAGCTGGATGCGCTCGCCATCCGACGGCCGTAGGCCCCGAACGCCCGGGGAGATCAGTCGATGCGCAAGCTCTCGACCACCTTCCAGCAGTGGTCGTACGTCCAGATGTCGACGGCTGCGAGCTGGCCTGTCCACTCTGGCAAGGTGAGATCGGCGCATCTTGCTGCTACCGCGTCGAGATAGGTGCTGAAGAGCAGCCACTGGTTCTCGAACCCGGTCTCCTGAGCTATAGCGAAGAAGTCGACCTGTTGGAGCGCCGTAGCTGCGTTGGCCTGAATATCAAGGATGTACTCGTTCGCCAGCTCGACATCGGCTCGGCTCCCGAGACGGGTGATATGGCCTCCGATGAACACGTCGAAGTCGTACGCCAGTACCTGTTCGTGGGCCTCGTAATAGCCGGGGACATCCTCAGCAAGGGCGAGATCGGCGAACGGCACCCATCCTGGAAAGATCACGTCAACCAGCATCAGCACCCCCTGGGCGGGAGCGTGGATGAATATGTTGCCCGGCTCGTGGTTGGGTCCCCGGTAATCCAGCTGAAGGGTCTGGGAGCCCACGGTCAACGTGAAACTGTCCGAGAAGACAACATCTGGCGGCGGAACCGGTCCACCGCCAACAAATGTCCCGTAAGGGAAGGGACGATCCCGCTCCAACTGCGCTGCGGTTTCCTCGTGGGCGATGTAGGTGGCGTCCTCGGGATAGATACTGGCGGCGCTGATGTGATCGGCGTGGGAATGGCTGTAGATGACATGGGTGATGGGTTCTGCGGTCACCTCGGCGATGGCGGCAAGGATGTTCGCACCGATCGACGGTGGAGCGTCGACGACGATGACGCCTGCGCCGGTGGTCAAGAACATGACCTGATAGCTGCCTTCGGTGATCCAGAAGACACCGTCGCTGATCTCCTCAACGAAATAACCCTTGGCTGGGTCGATGGGAACGCCTCCACCGGTGTCGGGGATCGGATCAGCACACCGAACCTGAGGGTCACCATGGCTTATGTGGCCGTTCGCTTGTCCGCTGGGGATGATCAGGGTTTCCTGGCGGGGAGTGTCGGCGCGGTGACAGAGCGTCACGTATCCGAATGTGCTCGTCGGCACCACCGCCCAGACCACACCACCGATGAGGAACACCATCACCACAACGATCGTGACGACGACAGCCCGCCGACCGGGGAGACGCCGTCCGTCGCCTCGCCCAGCGAGCATGTTTCGGAGCCTGTCGACGGCCATGGGTCATCCCTTCTTTTTGCTTATGTTCTGAACCTACACCGAAATGGCCACTCTCCGCGTTGAAACTCGCAAGTACAGCCCACGTGGTGACGCGCCGCACACAACGGCACATATGTGCGGCTTGAGTCAGGCCACCACGGACCGCACATAATGCTGGTTATGTGCGGGGTCCTGGTTGTGTTTATGACCCGGTTGAGTGTCCGAACACCTTGGCGTGCTCACTAGACCACCCGCGTCAAACCCGATACAATTAGGGCATGTTGACGGCTCGATTTCAGCGTCTCTTCCGACGTCTCGTCTCGGTGTTTCTGCGGTATGACGACGTTCCGAGATCCTCCGAGAACGTTGTCGAGATCGCTCAGGCTCGTGCCGTCCTGGAAGATGCAAGAGTGGCGATGGCCGCCGAACGTAAGGTCGTTGCTCGCCGTGCGGCACGGACCGGTCGGGTGCGTTACACGTCCGTGTCGGTCGCGGACCTGGCGATCCTCGACGTCCAGGGCATGATCTCTAGCTGACAGTTCACCCTGAACAATCCAGGCCGGTAGCTGAAGAGCCTTGTTCCCTTCGACCATTCTGACGTAGAGGCCTGAACACCTACCGCATGTGCTGTCAGTGACCCGACACTGGGGCCGCACATAACGGCACTTATGGGCGGCTGATGGCTACCGGGCGCTTTTGATTTCTACCTCTATGACATGTGTTGGTCCGATGAGGATTTCGGCTTCGTGCACCTCGCCTTCGACCCATATGGCCTCGCCAGGTCTCCGATCGACTATCGCTTCGACGCCTTGATCACTGACCGACCTGAGCCGATATCCGCCCACAGCGACAACTAGTCGAGAAGGGTGCGAGTGCATCGGGATGTGCTGTCCTGGGAGGCTTCTCACCTCAAGAACGCGCACATGGTCGTTCTCGAATACGATCTTGTGTCCATCGGGATCGACCTGAGTTGCGTCTGGGACTTCGGACACGACATAACCTCCTTGGATTGGCGACAACCGAATCTAGATGTATCCCAACGAGGCATTGCCGATAGCACCGCGCACATAGCGGCTTGTGAACTAGCCCCGATCAGTACGGGTAGACGTTTACTGGGTAACCGAAAAGCGTCATTGAACCCGATTCCCTAACCTCTCACCTATTCAGTTGGAGGGGATGCAATGAGCGATAAGCACGACGCCGAAAGCTTCGCTAGAGGAATGGCGACTTATTGGCACAAGGAGCGGCATACAGCTTGGGAGCAGAGCGCTCAGGCTCATGTAATGGAAACCTTCTGGGCCGCGGTTATAGACCTCGACCCTGAATCCCTAGAGAAGCTGAGCGCGGCCCTCGATGGGGTCAAGGAACGGGAAATGAAGATGTTTACTGACAAGTACTTTCCCAATGACTGAACGACCCAACCGAACTGAATTCTTTCTTTGGCTCCTAGAGGCCGAACTCGTAATACGAGAACGGTGAACGCCATAAAACAATCGCCGGGATCGTCATCCTCCTTTTCAACTAGGAACCCTCGGGTACCCAGTGAGGGGGAGGCGTGACCGATGTTGTGGCACACGATGACCATGTTCTGGTGACGACAGAAAAGCGCCAAATCCGGGCAAGATGCGTGATTGCAGCTGACGGCGCTCTCAGCACGGTGCGACGGAAGATCGAGGAGCAGGACGGAGCGAAGTCCCGTGCAAGCCTTGCCCGTCTGATCAAGGTCCAAACACCGTCTGAACAGTCTGATGCCGCCAGGTTCAGCGGCGGCGTGGCATTCTTCGATGCTTCGCCGCTCAACGGAGATTTGCAGGGTTACAACTGGGAATTCCCCACCTACATCGCCGGACAACCAGCGATGAGCCGCGGCGTCTTCGACAGTCGAGTACTACCGAGCCGGCCCAGGGCGCGGCTCAAAGACGTGCTCCGTGAAGCGTTAAGCGGAGCCTCGATCGACCTGAAGGACCACCAGATCAAGGGCCATCCGATCCGCTCCTACCACCGCTCCACTACGGTGTCGCGACCCCGAGTGCTCATGGTGGGAGACGCCGCTGGTGTCGATCCGCTCTTCGGTGAGGGCATCTCACTGGCGCTCGCCTACGGAGACGTTGCCGCCGATTCCGTGATCGACGCATTCAGCCGCGATGACTTCGACTTCTCCGATTATCGGCGGCGGCTGCACCGACACTGGATCCTCTGGGCCCTCCCCTGGCGCACCCGCATAGCCCGCATCGTCAACTTCCTGGATCGCCCCATCCTGCTGCGTGCCGCATTCCGAATTGCCGGGTTCATAGTCCGATTCACGAGGTGGGCCGACACTGAACAGTCCCCGATAGAACCAGCGACGTCTAAGGCAGGGCATTTTCTGGCCGGTTCTCAGCTCCGGGTGCTTCCTCGGGTCGTTGCGACCCTGGGATCACGTTTTCTGGTCTCAACTGTTTTGCGTAGTCGGCGACGATTTGGCCGCCTATCTCGCCTGTGCTGGCGAGGTAGGCGAGCAGTGTTGACACCGCGGTTCTGGTTTCGTTGGCTTGTCCGCTTCCTGCGGTGATCTCGGCGACAGTGGCGGCAGCATTAGTGAGACCCGTCACATCAGCCCCAGCGGCTGACTCGTCTTGTGAGTTCGCAGAATCCGGACCGGATGCGGATTCCGATCTACCAGCGTTCTCTTCCCCACCCGACACGGCGAGTACTGTTAGACGCTCCTCTGCTCCTCCCGCGCCAATACCGATTGCTTCGAGGGCGCTGTTGATCCCATAGTTCCAGTCACCAGGAACAGCAGAGTCGGCAGCCCAGGCAACACCGGTCATCCCAACGACCATCATCAAACTGGTCGCCGCGGCAGTAACTCGTCTTTTGAGAGTGAACATCAGGATTCGGCTTCGTGGACGGCGACTAGCGATGGTCTCGTTGTCTCCAGGTTGGACCCTGTTAGCAGCCTCAGAAGCGTGGTATTCGACGAATTCAGGCTTGACAGGAACCTCAGCGAAACCGGCCAGGGAGATCACGAAAGACTCCAGCGGAGCCAGGTCCTCGTTGAGTGGTGCTTTCCCGTCGATCAAGAGGTTGAGGTCGCGATCGATCAGTTCGTTCCACATGCCGTCTCGGAGTGCGGTTTCGGATCTCATACCAGCACGGCCTCATCGAGCTGGCCTCGGACACGTCCCATCCCCTGTCTCTGGAGATCGCTGACGGCTTTCGCTCCACGGTTCAACACTTCAGCAACCTGGTCAACTGACAGTCCGGCGACAATCCTCAACGTGAGTACATCACGCTGGTCAGGAGTGAGTATTTCAAACGCCCGACGGACCTCGCCGGGAATCTCTGTCGCGTCAACAACACCCATAACTTCGACATCAGCCCGGAGGTGGTCCAACACCCGATCAGCGAGAACCGTCCGCGACCGCCGAGTGGAATACCGGTTTTCTACTAGTAGACGCTTATACGCAAGCACGAACACGAACGTACGGAACGACTCCTCACCCCCCTCAAAATCTGTCAACCCCCGAGCCACCTCAAAGAACACGTCTCCAGCAGCCTCCTCCGGATCCGCGACACCACGACACCGGAAAAACCCCATGACAGGACCCGCGATCTCCCCATACAAAGCCGACCAAGCCCAATCAGCACCAAGCTTGGCCGCATCCAAAACCGAGTCGAAACTATGACCCAAAGACATGCCCGTCATCATGACCCAAACCAAGAAGGAGTAAACCGGTCCCAGGACCCATACCGCCAAAAGAGAAGAAGACGCGACGAAGAACAAAACGGCGCCCGCCTACACAACACCGAGGCGACGCCAGCAGGCGCGAAAACACCATTTCTGCTCATCCACACCAACATCGACCACAAATCCCCACAACTAACGGGCCATACCCAACAAACCCGACATGACTAGACCCCCAAGCCAAACCGTGCACATGACCGGCATTATTTGCCGTCCGTGAGGGCCTGATCAGGCGTCCATAAGTGTTTCTCCTATGTCGAGCGGCGTCCGCTAGGGCGGGTTGTTGAGCATCGGTGATGAGGGTCCGGTAGACGACGTTGGCGAGTTTTCGTTTGAGGAGTCGGAGGGCTTCTCGTTTGGTTGACCCGGTTTCTAAACGGCGGGCGATGAACGCTTTAGCGTCAGGGTGGATGCGGAGTTGGGTGTTTGCTATCCGAAAGTTCCACAGCCCGGGATTTCGAGGAGCCTCGGAACCTGTTGGGTGACCCGTCTGGCGATGTCACATTCCAACTGGTTCGCTTCCCTAGTCAACTTCCGAATCCTGACCACTTCTCGTCTCCCCAATTCAGCAACCATCGAGGTGTGGACTGTGAACAGCTGGTCGATGTGGTCGACCAGCCTCATCAGCCCCCACCACCGTGTGGCTCCGCTTGTGCGCGTCGGTTCCGAATACGACCATGACCCCGATTTCTCATCGTTGAGGGGTCGTCAAGGGCCGGTCGGTGGGCACGCCTCAATGCCAGGCCCGAAGGTCAATCTCCTATCAAGCCACCCCGGCCGGTCCGGCGCGCCCAACGAGGCGGCAAAACACTCAACAAGCTACACAAACCGCGGGCACCGTTATGCAGAACCAACCCGCCGGGCGAACCCAAAACATGACACTGAGCCGTTCTGTGCGGTCAGCTGGATCAGGACGAGAACCACCAGCCGCCCGGTGCGTGAGGCAGACCTTCCGGCCCTTTGGCTTGGTCGTCCCGGGTCAAGTCGACAAAGAAGAGCGATGCGCCTAACAGGCCCAGAGCTAGGACGGTGAGCAGGTGGGTACTGAAGGTCTGGACCGCCGTGGAGAAGGAGACCAACAGGCCTTGTTGTGGATTCAGGCTTGCAATGGCGACAATTTTGTCAGGCGCAATCGTCGAGCCTTCGAAGGACGACTCCACTTCCTGGGTCGCCCAAGACGGCGGGTCACTGCTATCTGTCGTGACAGCAATGACTCCGGAATCTGGGGATTCCGAGGTTTCCTGTATGACAACGAGAGAGGTCGTCGTGGTGGAGTTGTCGGGCAACGAATCGTCGTCAACGATGGTGGAGATAGTTGAACTAGGCGCGGTTGCACCCTCGGCAGGGGTCGTTGTGGTTGGGGCGGGCGATGTGGTCGTTGTGGTTGGGGCGGGCGATGTGGTCGTTGTGG
>CAXMPK010000197.1:0-4746 GCA_964195405.1 uncultured Acidimicrobiia bacterium | reverse complement strand
CGATCGGGGTCCACACCCGAAATGTCGCCAGCCCACTCCGCTGTCTTCGGCACGCCGTCCGTTTCGCCGAGTAGATACGAACGGAGCTGATCCCAACCAGTGCAGTAGGTGTTGAGGAACTCTTCGTCGTGGGCACCGGCGGCCAGGAGACTGTGGGCGAGTCCGAGCATGATCGCGGCGTCGGTGGCGGGACGGACCGGGATCCACTCGGCCTCAACGGCGTCAATCAGGTCCTCGCCGAGCGGGGAAAGATTGATGAATGTCACTCCGCGGTCGCGGCACGTTTCCAGACGACTGGCAAGCATGTGTCGGCCTTGGCCTCCGTACTGGACCTGGCTGTTCTTGATCGGCATTCCACCGAAGGAGACAATGAGGTCCGTGTTCTCCGACATCTCGATGAAGGAGGGCTGCGCCTCCTCCATATCATCGAAGGAGAAGCCGAATATGTGTGGTGTGATCACATGTCCGGCAGCGATCGAGTAGTCGTCCACTGAGTAGGTGTATCCGCCTATCGAGTTGAGGAATCGATGGATCTGGCTGAGAGCGTGGTGGAAACGTCCTGCACTGGCCCAGCCATAGCTACCCCCGAAGATGGCCTGGTTGCCGTATTCGGAGCGAACCCGGTCCAGTTCCGCTGCGAGCAGGTCGAGAGCAACATCCCATTCGACTTCGACAAAGGGTTCTTGCCCCCTCAACTCCGGATTGGAGCCCGGACCATTCCTGAACCAGGACTCGCGAATCGCAGGCCTGGCAACACGACTCTTGCGTACCGCCTTGAGAGACTGGCCGATCGGAGACGGGTCGGGATCTTTAGCGAAGGGATGTACAGCGGTGATCTCCTCGCCATCCGTTTCGATCTCGTAGGCGCCCCAGTTGGTCAAGGTCAGATGTCGGGCAGTTGTCACGTTTCTCCTGGAATGATTGGAAAATTAGCTCAGCGACCCACGATGGCAAACAACGGCGGCCGCGCCACGAAGGCCCCGAGGCCAGAAAGCCGCACACAACGGCACTTGTGTACGCCCAGGTCACGTCTTAGAGACCGCACATAATGCCGGTTATGGGCGGGTGGTTTTCGTCGCCGTGGGTTGGCGGTCTCCTCTAGGTTGTTTGCGTGAAGAAGTCTGTTGAAGTCGAATCGGTGGTTCGACGCTTTCTTGAAGCGCGTGTGGCTATGGACATGGAAGCTATGCGTAGCCTCCATTCCGACTCTGAACATCTACGTCTTATAGGGAGTGATGACACCTGGATTGAGGGACAGGATGCGGTTCTGCCTGCCGGGTCGTTCGTTGGCGACCCTGAAGATTGGGCGGTAGCGGATTCCAAGATCCTCAGGCTCGAGGCGTTCGAGGACGGGACCGTTGGCTGGGCAGCTGCAGAACAGGAGCGAACACTTGTTGGTGGCCAAACATTCGTTCTGAGGGTGACGATGGTTCTTCGATTGGAGTCATCGGTTTGGAAGGTGATCCAGCTTCACTTCTCGACCGCTGAAGACGACGAAGCATTTCTGAGGCCAGTCGATCTTCCACAGAGTCTGAGTGATTTGCTTGATTCGGTTGATGAGGAGGCTGCCTACGGGGCCATAGGCCAATTCGGCCTCATCACGGGAACGGTGATGTTCACAGATTTGGTGGACTCGACGACGCTCTCAAAAGAAATGGGAGACAAAAGATGGTCCGAAACGATTTCGGGACATTTCCAATCGGTCAAAACGATTGTCGAAGAACAGGGGGGAAAGCAGGTAAAGACGCTCGGTGATGGGGGTATGTACCTGTTTCCTTCGGCGACTGCAGCCCTACGAGGTGCAATCGGGGTGCAGAGGCTTCTCGATACAGGGGACGGTGGCCTCGTTTTGAGAATTGGAATGCACACCGGCGACCTGATCTCGAATGAAGGCGACATTATCGGAATGACCGTCAACAAAGCTGCCCGAATCGCTGCCGCGGCCACAGGCAGGCAAATACTGGTCTCTGCGACCACCACCGACATCGTCGGTCTGAAGGAATTCGACTTTGACGTGGCGATCCGCGCCCAACTCAAAGGCCTCGACGGTATTCACGACCTCCACCCGCTTCACTGGCAATAGATACCTCGCCGTCGCCGAGATTCGCGGCGATCTAAGCCGCCCATAACGGCACTTATGTGCGGCTAGATCCGTCAATGATGGGTCGGGTCGTGGTGCGGTCGCTCGCACACCTGTTCGTCTGGTTCTGTGAGCATTCTGTGACCTAACGACACCGTTTTGACTATCCGCAGAGGCGATACAGAGACAAAATCCAGCTAATTAGGAACTTTTACTTGCGCGCCCGGGAGGACTTGAACCCCCAACCTCCTGATCCGTAGTCAGGCACTCTATCCAATTGAGCTACGAGCGCTGGAAGACCAAGGATAACCGTCGGTGCGGATCTGTCAGAAGTCACGAGCGCAACCTGGTCTCCTAGTTTGCACATGCCCGAGGAGGCTGATGACCACAACGAAGGACTCCGCCGGCGTGGCCACCCAGGACTACTGGATGGACCCGCTGAGATGGTCGAGCGGGACTTCTTCGCCGGCAGGGTCTTCGGCCTTGATCCTGAAGGCGCGATCCACCTCTCGAGCCAGCAGCGTCGCGTGAATCGCCTCTCGTTGCTCGTCGCTGATCGACGGCATCCGATAGGCAGCCTGAACAAAGTCGAGGGTGTCGCCTCGGTAGTCGTGACCGAACGATTTGTATTCACCCGGCACGGTGACCATGGCGTTCATGGCGTCGGCGAGAACCTGGACGAATGTGATCATCGGAGTCCAGTTCATCTGCTCAGGAACGTTTCGTCCTCTCTCTCCGTCCAGCCAAACGGGCCGCTTGACCGCGTTGCGCAGTGACATCTGGGCGATGGGATCGTTGGCATGGTCGACGATCACTGCTCGAAGAGCTCCACGCTCAGCGTCAGACAACTCCAGGTAATCGTCGAGGTGGTCGAACGCAGAAACTGTGCCCTCAGGTGTCAACGCGTTACGACCCTCCCTCATCCCGGTCCGCGACCAGCGGGCCAACCCGGGGAGACCAAACCAGAGCGCGTTCTCGATTCCATAGTGGTCGAAACCGCCGATTCCCTGATGCATGATCACGTCCGAGCCAGACCAGGCTCCGAGGCTTTCGCCAAACACCAGCACCTTGGGTCGATCCTCTTTGGGTACGGTCCTCAGCCGTTGTCTCACTCCCCAAAGTAGTTGTCGAAACTGTGCCCGACCCAGAGATACGCCCTGCAATTCTAGAAATGAGGGCGCCTTGCCGTATTGGATACAGGCCGTTGCGATGTCGCCTCGAGCCACAATCTCGGCCGACTCGACCATGGTGTGATCGACCCAACCCGTACCAGTAGGTGACACCAGAAGGAGATATTCACGGTCAAACGCGCCCAGACGCTCCAATTCGTCGAGCATCAGCTCCGAGCGTCCCGTGGCGTAGATCGGCTCGGATTCGACGCCGACATACGCACGAATCGGGTGGGCTTTGGCCGGCTCACCCAGGGTCTCCTCTATGGCGTGGGGGGGAACCACCTCGGTGACAAATCGTCTTCCCTGGAGACCCAGCTCCTTGAACGGGGAAATCGAGTTGGGACCACCGGACACGTACTCATTGCTCGGCGGAGTGTTGAAGTTGGTCTCCATCTTGGAGTTGTGTTTGGAGAGACGACCCACCACGGCGCCATATCCAGCGACAGCACCGGCACCCCAGATGGCGGCATTGATCACGCGACCAATGACAGAGTGGCCCGGGGAGTCCCCTATGTAAGACGAAATCGAGTTGCGTGAAGATACGTACCCGCGTCCGGTAAACCGACCTACGGCAGCGACAGCGAAACCGATTCCGATCGAACCCGCCACCGTGGCCGGCTTGTCATCCTCAGTCCACCTCTTTATGACACCACGACGTGTCTCCAGCTCCTTGGAAAGGCGGCTGGCAATGAAGGCGAAGGCGCCAACCCCAGTGACGATCGGCACAATCGGCAGTTCGACTTTCTGCTGAACGTCAGACCCGACCTCGTGAATGATCCCACCCAGGGCGGCGACGCTGAGCAGCTGCCCGGCGGTGCGCATGGCGGCCCGAGAGGTCGGCTCATCATCGGACTCGTCGATACGCCCGAGAGTTGCACCACCCGCGGCGAGGACCGCTCGTGCTCCTACGCGCCAAGCAAGAGGTGAACTGTCGGGAGCCACCCGCCTCGCTACGGCGTCAACGCCAAGTCCCACTCCCTCAGCGACCATCACCGCCAGTCCAGCCGCGAGACCCTGGTGCAGGGAACTACGGGGCATGAGCGACGGCCCATATGCGTCAAGAAGGGCGCTGGCCTTCAACGGGCCGGCCGGGCCGCTGGTGACTGGGTTGAGTCGGTCGGCGACTTTTATCGCAACGTCGAGGAGTGGGTTCATTTGGTCTTTGTCCTTTGTGTCAGAAGGAAGCTAGCGATCAGCGACCACGGTCGCTATGCCGTGGCGCGAACCCGATTGACCCGGCCCGCGTAGCGGGCAAAGAGGGCCATCGTCATGTTGATGCCTGCATGGGCTGCGACCGAGGCCCAAATCGACCCCGTCTCGATACGAAGCCACACGAGGAACAAGCCAGCGATAGTGGTTACGACCACAGTGATAAGTGTGTGGACCGCACCGGCAGGTTTTGTCTTGTTACCGGCCTGGGCCTGATCGATTCCTGGACCGACGTGCCAAATGCCAAACAGTCCAGCTCCAAGCCAGATGGCAGCCTCGACGGGA
>CAXMPK010000196.1:0-4895 GCA_964195405.1 uncultured Acidimicrobiia bacterium | reverse complement strand
ATGGTTCGGGATTTCGGCTTCACCATCGTGACAGATGTCCCCACCCGAGTAGGTGCTGTGGTCGAATTGGCCGAGCGCATCGCCCACATCCAGGAGACTCACTTTGGACGTGAGTTCCAGGTGATCTCGAAGCCCGACCCTGAGAACCTGGCCTACACCGCGGTCAAGCTGACCGCCCACACCGATGTGGTCAACCGACGCAACCTGCCGGGCCTTCAATTCCTCCACTGCATCGAATTCGAGGCCCAAGGGGGTGAGAGCATTCTCATTGACGGATTTGAGGCAGCGCGGAGACTCCGCGAACAGCATCCGAAAATGCACGATCTCCTGGCCACCGTGGAGATCCCATACATCTTCGTCGACGAAGGTCACGATGTCCGCAACCATCAATGCATCATCAGCCTGGACAGCGACGGGAACCACACAGAAGTCAGGTTTCATAGCGCTCTTCTTGGGGCAATTGACCTCGATTCAGAACTGATCCAGCCCTTCTATGCCGCGTGGCAGACCTTTGGCCGAATCCTGCGTGACCCTGAACTCGAGTACGTCTTCAAGATGGAGCCGGGTGACTGCCAGGTGTTCGACAACCGAAGAGTGCTTCATGCTCGCGCCCCATTCGATCCGAACAGCGGCCCCAGGCACCTTCAGGGCACGTATGTTGAGCGCGACGATTTCATGAGCCGTCTCCGCGTGCTCGAGCGCAACGGCGAAGAATTTCGGATCTCATAGGAGGAGGGCGAAGTGAGTAAGCGAATCCTGACCTGCGCCATCACCGGTGCGTCCCATACCCCGACAATGAACAACGACATTCCAATGACGGTTGAAGACCATGTGTCCCAGGCTGTTGCATCCCATGCAGCCGGTGCGGCGGTCATTCACATTCATGCTCGCGACCCCAACGACGGTCGGCCAACGGCGGACGTGGGTCTGTTCCGAGAATACTGCGCCGGGATCAAGGAGCAGTGCGACGCTGTCATCTCGATCACAACCGGAGGCGGCACCGGCCAGACGATCGAGGAGCGCCTCAACGTGATAAAGGTGCTCCAGCCGGAATTGGCCACCTGCAACCTGGGCACCATGAACTATGGGCTCTTCCAGATGATTCCGAAGTACCAGGGACGGTGGAAATACGACTGGGAGGAACCGTTCCTGGAAAGCACGCGAACTGAGCCTTTTGTCAACCGTTTCGTTGACATTGAGTACATGCTGACCGAGCTGACCGAAGAGACCGGATGCCGGTTTGAGTTCGAGGCCTACGACATCGGCCATCTCTACACGTTGGCTTACTACGCAGACCAGGGTCTGGTGAAGCCACCAATTTTCATGCAGTTTGTGATGGGAACCCTCGGCGGGATCGGGCCCGACGTTGAGAACGTCGTCGCCATGAAGCAGACGGCTGAGCGCTTGTTCGGCGACGACATCGAATGGTCGGTTCTGGGTGGGGGGCGATTTCAGTTCGATCTGGTGACGGCAGGAGCAATTCTCGGCGGACATGTCCGGGTTGGCCTCGAAGATGGGATCTATATACGCAAAGGACGACTCGCCGACTCCAACCAGGAGCAAGTGGAGAAGATGGTCCGCATCCTGGACGAGCTCTCCAAGGAGCTGGCGACATCGGCTGAAGTCAGGGAGATCCTGGATTTGAAGGGGCTGGCCAATGTCGGGTTCTGATACACATGACGTTCCGCTGTTTCCGTTGAGCGAGGAGATCGCTCACGGGCTCGGCACCCTGATTCGCACCATCGACGAAGCCTCGATCGAACAACGCCCATGGAATCCTTATGGAAGAAGGCCCATGACAAGTGGTGGTCGCGGAGAAACCGTGGAGGGGCCCTTCGACATATTTTGGAAGGGGGAGTTGATGTTCTCTCAGAACAATCCCGTTGATCGCAAAGACCTTCTGGGCTGGCGGGTTGACCCAGCGGAGGCCAGCGAGGATCGCGAACCTGTCGACCGCTCTCGCCTTCTTGTCGACGAGGTCAACTATCACGACGACGGCGGGCAAGCCTTCATCGCCCCCGGCGTTCCAACGGTCTTCCTCCTCGCTCCACCCGGCGATGACATCACTCCAGACAAATTTGTGGCCGTCTACTCCGACGGCACTTACGGAATGAACATGCACCCGGGGGTGTGGCACACCGCTCCCCTACCCCTGGCCGAACGCGCAAGCTACGACAATCGTCAAGGCTCGATCCACGCGACAGTTGGCGTCTGGGCCAGGCAAGAGTGGGGCCTCCTTCTTGACGTGCCATTGACACCGGCATGAAACGCGTCGGATTGGTTGGGACGGGGGTTATCGGAACCGGATGGGCGGTGCGAACCCTGGCACGGGGCTACCAAGTTGTGGCTACCGATCCTGACCAGGGAGCGGAGGCTCGATTCAGGGATGGCATCGAGCGGGCATGGCCATCCGCACGCAAACTCGGCCTGTTTCCAAAGGGTGACCCGGACCAGGTCACGTGGGTGGACACCGTCGGCGAGGTTGCTCGTTCGGCCGACTTCGTTCAGGAGAGTGTCCCTGAGGACCCATCAACAAAACGAGAGGTCCACGCCGAACTCGACAATCACGCTTCCGCCGATGTTGTTATCGCCTCCAGCTCGTCGGGACTGCTCCCATCCGAAATGCAATCGACCTTGCAAAACCCAGGAAGACTTGTCGTTGGGCACCCGTTCAACCCCGTCTATCTCCTGCCGTTGGTCGAAGTGGTAGCCGGTCAACAAACATCTGCAGAAACAGTCGACTTCGCCACCGACCATTACCTCGATCTTGGGATGCACCCCTTGGTCGTCCGCAACGAGATCGAGGGGTATCTATCAGACCGACTCCAGGAGGCTGTCTGGCGAGAGGCACTCCACCTGGTCAACGATGGCATCGCCACAACAGAGGAACTCGATGAGGCCATCACCCACGGCCCCGGTCTGCGCTGGGCAGGAATGGGAACCAACCTCACGTTCTACCTCGCAGGGGGCCAAGGCGGGATGCGACACACGCTCGAGCAATTCGGCCCGGCTCTCCAATTGCCATGGACGCATCTCGAGGCGCCGGAACTCACCGATGAGCTGGTCGAACGGATGGTGCTGGGTACAGAGACTCAAGCTGCCGGGCGATCATTCGCCGACTTGGAAAGGCTTCGAGATGACTATCTCATCTCCGTCATGCGGGCGCTCCGGACCCACAACGTTGGTGCCGGCCAGGTAGTCGCCAGCCATGAAGAACGAATCCATCGCCAGGGCGGTCAACGGTGGCTCGCCGGTGAGGAGGTTCCGATTCCCCTCCGGCTTTACTCCACACCGGTCGAACCGGACTGGGTCGATTACAACGGCCATATGACCGAAAGCGCTTTTCTTCTTGCCGCAGGATGGGCGAGTGACGCACTGTTTCGCTATGTGGGCATCGACGATCGATATCGCCAGAACGGTCATTCCTTTTACACGGTCGAGACCCACATCAACTTCAAGAGCGAGGCGAAAGTGGACGAACCACTCGACATCGCAACGATGGTCCTTGGCGTAGATGAGAAGAGACTCCACTTCGTCCACTTCATCGGCAACCCAGATTCCGGCGAGATCGCCTGCACAGTGGAGCAAATGCTGGTGCATGTTGACATGGGTGAGGGTCGATCTTCTCCGATCCTGCCCGACATTCGCATTGCACTCGCCGTAGTTGCAGATGCACACGAGGGCGTCGACCTGGGGATGGACCCAACGATGAGGCTCTAATGGACTTCTCGATCACCGACGAACAACAGCTGATCGTCGAGACGGCTCGGCGGTTTACTGAGACCGAGTTGATGCCCTATGAGGGGGAAGTCGAACAAGCGGGCACCGTGCGCCCCGAATTGGTGCAGCAAATCAAGGATCGTTCGCTCGCCGCTGGAATCTATGCGGCAAACATGCCGGTCGATCTCGGCGGAGGAGGGCTCGACACGCTCACCATGAGCCTGGTCGATCGCGAACTTGGAGCTACCTCATACGCATTGCATTACATCGTGGCCAGGCCCTCAAACATTCTCCAGGCGTGTGTCGGCCAGCAGGTCGAAACGTATCTGGTCCCCACGATCAAGGGTGAGCGGGTCGACTGTCTGGCTATGTCCGAGCCCGATGCCGGCTCCGATATCCGCAGCATGAAGTGCACGGCGGTCCCCGACGGCGATGGGTTCGTGATCAACGGCACCAAACATTTCATCAGCCATGCCGACCTGGCTGACTATGTGATTCTGTTTGCGGCGACTGGCGAGGAGGAGACGACTCGAGGGCTACGAAAGAGGATCACTTCGTTCCTCATCGACTTAGACACCCCCGGTCTCACCGTCTCACGCGGGTATAACAGCGTGAGCAATCGTGGCTACCACAACTCGATTCTGACCTTTCAAGACTGTCGGATACCGGCGTCGAGCGTTCTCGGCGAAGTTCACCATGGATTCGACGTTGCCAACGATTGGCTGGGCAGTACCCGAATCCAAGTTGCCGCCATATGCCTGGGACGGGCCCGTCGCGCAATCGAATTAGCCGCCGACTGGGCATCGAGTCGTCAACAGTTCGGTCAGACAATCGGAAAGTTCCAGGGCGTCTCGTTCAAGCTCGCCGACATGCAGACCAAATACGAGGCGGCCGAACTGCTCACACTCAAAGCTGCCTGGAAGGACGATCAGGGAACCATGACCGATGCCGATGCCGCCATGGCCAAGCTGGTGGCCACCGAGATGTGCACCTTCGTGACCGATGAAGCGATCCAAATCTTTGGAGGGATGGGACTCATGGACGAGCTTCCGCTGGAACGGATGTGGCGGGACACCCGCGTCGACCGAATCTGGGACGGGACTAGTGAGATCCAAAGACACATCATCTCAAGATCAATGCTGCGACCCCGTGGCGGTTGAAGTGTTTGATCTTGA
>CAXMPK010000195.1:0-7799 GCA_964195405.1 uncultured Acidimicrobiia bacterium | reverse complement strand
CTCGGGTATCTGGAAGTGCCCCGAGTCCTTCAACTCTTCGAGTGTCGGATAGTCCGGGTGATATGAACGGAATTTGTTGTAGAGATGCTCGAGCCACTCGTCCGATGTTCGGCCTTCGCTAAACCTGTCTCCTGCGTCGAGGCGTTGGGCAAGGTCAGAGAAGATGTCGAATCGTTTCTTGCCTCGCCTACGGGATCGATCACTTTCTCCATCCAGAACAAGAAGTCGTCCATCCCGCTGCCGCCGATGTCGTTCCTTTCCAGTGTTGTGGTCGCTGGCAGGACGATGTCTGACTTTGTTCTTTCCTTGGGGCAGGACGGGCAACGAGTGATAGCCGACACCATGACCGTTGAGCCCAACAGCTCCATATCCGTATCCGACTCCGCCACAGGGAAGCCCTATGTGTCCCAACATCGCTGCCAAGGCGGCGGCCATCCAATAGGGCTGCTCACCGTGGTCGTTCCTTTGAACAGACCAGCTGACTGTGATTAGCGGTCGCTGGGTCGCCATCTCGGACGCAAGAGAGCGAATCCGATCGGGGTCCACACCCGAAATGTTCCCAGCCCACTCTGCTGTCTTCGGCAGGCCGTCCTTTTCGCCGAGTAGATACGAACGGAGCTGATCCCAACCAGTGCAGTAGATGTCGAGGAACTCTTCGTCGTGGGCACCGGCGACCAGGAGACTGTAGGCGAGTCCGAGCATGTGTGGTCGAGGACTCGGTCTGTAGACGGAGGCCCGATCTGGCAACGTTTTGGACGTACCCGGTGGTGTGGCTACTTCGTCGATTTGGATTGCCATGTGAGGCCGAGGCCTGCAAAGAGGAGAACAGCGAAGGACGCCATCCAAAGCCAGGTTCCTGTGGCAGCCCAGTCGACTTTGTCGAGTTGGGCGTCGACGATCGCCAGACCGACGATCGGGATGATTCCCCCGGTTGCCATGGTCAGTCCGAGTGTCCGTTGCTCGATGTGGGCCGCGCCGTGATAGACCAAGAGTGCTCCGAGTGCTGGCGTCAAGTACGCGACGCTGTACATCCGACCGTGAAAGTCGTTTACGGGCCACGGCCAGAAGTTGCTGAACGTTGCTGGTGCGATGAGGAGCCCCAAGCCGTAGAGTCCGAGAGCCATCGTGGGAACCAGGAGAATCGTCCGCCACGGTGGAGCAACGGCAACGGGATTGTGTGGAGCGAGGTCACGATACAGCCACATGTGGTAGAGGGCGTTGGCTGGGATGACGAAGTACAGCAGGAACCAGAGCCAGGAGCTGTAGAAGCCGAGATCGAATCGATCAATATTTGCCAACGAAACGACGAGCACGATCGAGGTGAAAAGGAAGATCATCGGGAGCACGATGCGTGTTGGGGCCCAGCGTCTCGAGATCACGGTCATGACGGTCGCTACGAGCGAGGCCGAATAGATTGAGCCGAGCAGCAGTGCGTTGAATCGGGTGAGTCCCCATGGCCACTCCGGTGCGACAACCCACGGCAGCAACAGGAGCCCCACCCCTGCGCCAAGAAGGACGATCGACTCGACGCTGGTCACCCAGAAGAGCAGGTTCGATATCCGCGGGTTGGTATCGGTCGCTGTTGGGGTTCGGCGCATGACAGATTCCTGGGTGTGTATGTTCCAATCGGCTCGGCGGCTGCAAAGTAGCAGCTGGAATGGCGGTGCAGCGCTCAGTGCCCTGGATTCACGAAGCGGTGTGTGAGAGGGCGGGGTGCGCTGACCCAGAGCGTGTCTAGGGTGCCTGCATGGCTGAATACTCGACGACACTGATGGTCCCAGCGCCCATTGAGACGACTTTCGGGTTCGTCAGTGATTGTCGTAACGCCGCGATATGGGATCCGCGAACATACACCGCCTGCAACGAGACCAGCGGCCCGATTCGTGTGGGTCGCCTTCCACCTCTCTTAGACCGCCGTAACTCTTCCTGTTGTAGACGCCGTTGACGTCTTCTGAGGGGTCGGTGGATTCTTGGCGAGCGCCTCCGACGTAGTGGCAGTTCGAAAGCCTCCAATGGAAACGCCAGAATCGACTCCGACCAGGTACCTGACGGAACCTACCCCCATATCGCTCGGCGCCCCCTTGTTGGCCACGGTTGACTGGCCACTGCTTAAGCTCTGGTTCAGATCAATAGAGAGGAAGTTCCGATGCGGAACGTCAAGCTTGAGCGGACGTTGGCTGTAGCTCGGTCCAGTGTGTGGGCCGTGTTGGCCGATTACCCCAATATTGCTGACTGGAACGACGGCCTTAAGAAGAGCTACGCCATCGGCGATGCGACCGAGGGCGTCGGAGCCCAGCGCCAGACCGAACTAGTCCCGGACGGAGCGATGAGGATGAGAGAGACCGTCGACGAGTGGGTGCCCGAAGAGAGGATGGTGATTGCCATTGACAAGATAGAGAAGATGCCTGTCAGGCAGGCCAGGATGACGTACACCCTTTCCGACGGCGGCGAAACCTCGTTGTTCTCCATGAGCTACGAATACGAACCCAAGGGTGGGCCGCTGGCCTTCATTTTGGGGCTAATGATCGACCGGCAGATGAACAAGGGCCTCAACGGGTTCGTCGACAACCTGGAACCGGCGGCTCAGGCTCGGGCAGCCGCCTGACGAGGACGGCCACCCCCTCCCATAACGGCGGCACCTTTTATGGGCGGGGGCGTTGGCTCTAGAACGGAGCGGGCCCGATTCCTCTGATTAGCCCGAACCGTGAAGCAGAACCGATGTAGTCGCCAACGATCTTCACTTGGCCCTCACGTCCGCCGTTTAATCGAATGCGGGCCACATCCTTCCAAACAGGGCCGGTCGCCGCTGCCTTGTCGATAGTCCCACTCCACTCCCTGGACTTCCTGCTCCCCACCGAACTGGACTCCAGAGTTACTTCAACGGTGTCGACCACGTGGCCCGACACATCCAAGAGTTCGGCACGACCGTTGTAGTTGCCCATCTGATCCCTTCGTCAGCTCGAATCAATGATGGTCGCTACTCGGTGCAAACCACCCTTCGGGTCTCTTCGAATCGAACAATCGTCGGTGAGGCCGAAGCAAGACATTCTTCATATTCTCGACCAATTCGTTTCGTGAGGTCGTAGAACCTCGACATGCCTATATCGACCCGCACATTGCGGCACCTGTGTGCCGACTGTCGGTTGGATTGGCGGGTCCTTTGGAGGCTCGCGAGCATTGTTGTCCGCTGCCAAGTCTCTTAGTTCCGAGTCACCGAACGTTTTTGGACTTTGTGTTCTGTCGACCGACTGGAATGCCTTCAAAAGTAGGAACTGAGTTTCCAGAGTGACTGATGACAGTTGACAACGCCGAAACGAACAGAGCTTCGATCGGAGCACGACGGTTCGGATACGCAGTAGCGGTTGGTATCAACGTCTTACTCGTCGTGGTCGTCAACAACATTCTGGGCTGGGGGTGGTTGATCGGCGACGCGACCACCCGCACCAGTACTTCTCCAGGGCCAGGTTGCGGTTTGGCCACGTCCTCGACACGAAGTCCAGCCGCGCCGATGTACTCATCTAGCACCGCAGCCCTCATCGTTGCGTCATCCATACATCCAGATCATGGCTTGAAAGTCGAGCGTTAACGATTCCGCTGGCCTGCTAGACAATTCTCGCACTTCATTGAGTGCGAATGCTGCACACTTCAGCTCCGAATCGTCCACACGCATCGAAAATCACACATCCCACCAACACCCGCTCCATTCGCCAGCCACAAGCCGCACATAATGATCTTTTATGTTGTCGAGTTGCCGGCGGGTGGACAGGACTTGGGTGGGCCACACCGGGTGGGGTGGGTGGGGTCGACAGCTCATTATCAGGACAATGCTGGTGAGCATGTCAGCCGGTTGGTGGGGTCAGACCTCGCCCACGATTGTCAGATCATGTGGGGTAAATGTTTGTAAATCTGGCGGGCACATACCGTTTGAGACACCGCATGATCTCTGGAGTGGATAGGCCGTCAATTCTTCTGTTTGTCACGTAGGCACTGGTTTCGGGATGTGACCTGATGCGGGTTAACACGATCCGCCGACGGTTACTCCGGCGGTGCCAGTTTTGTCGATGACATTCTCGGAAATTGAACTCCTCGAGGGTCACGGGATCAGGACCGTCGCACCCAGAGTGATGCCGGACTCGACGGCCTCGTGTGCTTTCGCGGCATCTTTCAGCGGGTACTCGTAGTTGATGTTCGCGTCCAGGATCCCATCGCCGATGGCCTTGAACAGATCTCGCGCAGTCCTCTCAAGGTCCGTGCGCTTGGCCACATAGTGCATGATCGTGGGCCGCGTGATGAAGAGCGAGCCGCGTCGTCCCAAATCCTGAATGATGTCGATCGGATCGGGCGGGCCTGAGACATGGCCGTAGGCCGCGCAGACCCCCATTAGCCGCAGGCTGTCCAGCGAGTCCTGAAGCGTGTCCTTGCCGATGGCCTCGTACACCACTGCGCAGCCGTCCCCACCGGTGACGTCCCGGACGACGTCGACGAAGCTCTGCCGCGACCGGACGACCGGATGATCGCAACCCGCCATGCGGGCGGCCTCGGCCTTTTCCTCCGTGCTGACGGTGCCGACGACTGTCGCTCCGAGGGCCTTGGCCCATTGACATAGGATCAGCCCCATGCCGCCGGCCGCCGCATGGACCAGGATCGTGTCACCCGGTTGTACGGCATAGGTCCGGTGGAGCAGATAGTGCGCAGTCATGCCCTTCATCAGAAGCGCCGCAACCTGCTTGTCGTCGAGCCCGTCGGGGAGATGTAAGAGTTTGTCGGCGGGATAGTTCCGCACCTCCGAGTAGCTGCCTAGGGGCGGGATGCCGTACGCCACTCGATCGCCGGCCCGAAACTCGGCCACGCCCTCGCCGACACCTTCGACGATGCCAACGCCCTCAAACCCGATCACCACCGGACAGGGCGGCACCGGCCAAGGATGCGAAATCCCGCCGCGGTGGTACGAGTCGGCGAAGTTCACCCCGACTGCCGTGTGCCGCAGCCGCACTTCGCCGGGGCCGGGATCGGCCACGGTCCAGTCTTCCCATTGCATTGCGTTGGGCGGGCCCAGCTTGTGGATCACCTGTGCTTTGGACATCGTCTGCTCCATGCGGGGGCGGATCCATCGAGCGGAGTTTCTGGCCCTTCGACTCCTGCGGTTTGAGGCGCAGCAAATGAAACGTGCTCACGCTGGCATGGCGACCCGTCCGCTATGACAGGCATGCAAAGGGAGGGTTCAGAAGCAGCAATACCGCAGATTAGCGCGACGACCTGGTGCGCCGTATCTGTACGTGACGGGATCAACTGGACTCAGGTGCATCTCAATGCAGCCGAAAACCAGGCTTGGACGCTCTCACCATGGGCGGGGCGGGTTTGGTAGCGGTTGGATGGCATGACGGTCCGGACAGTGATGTTGATGCGGCGTGAGTACGAGATTGCGAGCCACACATACGGCGGCGACTTCAGGGCGGCCAGGCGACGTCTTCCTATGATGCCCGTCAATGAGCGAAGCTGATCGTCGCAGCTGGGATGTGAGGTACTCCGCAGGGGGAACGGCTGCTGTGGAGGCACACGGGCCTCCTCCTGTATGGGCCGAGTTCGAGGCGGTTTTTCCAACTGGGGGCTATGCACTTGAACTTGCGTGTGGATGTGGGCAAGGTGCTGTCTGGTTGGCGGGCCGTGGGTTGGATGTTTGGGGTGTTGACGTCTCGCCGGTGGCTATCGATTTTGCCCGTGAATTGGCGACGCTGAATGGTGTAGGCGGCAGGTGTCGGTTTGAGGTTTTTGACCTTGACGGTGGGCTTCCCCAAGGCCTAGCCGTCGATTTGCTCTACTGCTACAAGTTTCGAGACCCTCGACTCCACCGAGACATGATCGAAAGACTCAGGCCAGGTGGGCTATTAGCCGTGGCTGTCCTGAGCGAGGTCGGCCAGGGTCCCGGTACTTTCCATGCTCGGTCGGGTGAACTGCACGATGCCTTCTCCCAAGGTGATCTCGACGTTCTCCATGAGGGTGAAGGAGAGGGCGTGGCGTGGATGCTGGCTCGACGACAATGACTCCAGTGCGCGCTCCTAGACCGCGGTTATATGCGCTCCATGATGCCCGGTGAATTGGGGTCTTTCGACGCCCCTGGATGACTACTTTTCTGTGTACCAGACGGCCAAAGCTAAATGGGACCAGTTGATATTTGGTTGGGACAGGTCGTTTGTGTTCTCGATGAGAATGTTCGGATGGTCAGCGAGCCACTGATTCACATTGGCTTCTAGGGCGTCGAACTGTGTCTTTCGGTTGCCGGACTGCACGGAGAACAGTTTTAGCTTCATGCATGCTTCCTTCGTCTTGGTGAAGCTCAGGATACCCAATGGGTATCGACCCTCAGGAAGGCACTTATGGGCGAGCTTTCTTCTCTTGGCTACGCTCGAAGACATAGAGAACGGTTGGTGTCGGCGTCGCCTCAGTCGCGGTGACAGGTCCCTGAGCTGGGTCGCTTACAGTTCTTGTCGTGCAAGTTCCCGGACGTGTGGTGTGAGAGCGTCTCCAGTGATCGAGGCGGGTGTGTCGTGTTGAGTGTCCGCCTGGGTGTCCATACAGGCGACGTGATCCGGGATGAAGGTGACTACCTCGGTCTGAGCGCAAAAAAGGCGGCACGGGTCGCCGCGGCCGCCGACGGTTGCCAAATACTGGTCTCCTGAAGCGCGGTGAGCATGATCGAAGCCACAGAGTTCGAGTTCGGCGAACCGATCAACGCCCAACTCAAAGGCATCCAAGGAGTCCACGTTCTCCGCCCCAGCGCATGGCAATCACCTGTCGTAGAGTTCTCGGCGTGAACCGGCTCCACCAGCGCTATTGCGTCTCGGAGAAGTGGCGTGACGAAATGGTCGGTGAAACTCTGCCTTGGGTCCTCGAAGATATGGAGCTCGATGGCCCGGTACTGGAGATCGGGCCGGGTCCCGGTTTGGTCACCGACGCTCTCGTGCAGTTCGGCGTCAAGGATCTCACGACATTGGAGATCGAACCCGAAGCGGCCGAGCGTCTTCGCCGGCGCTATGGAACTCGGGTGACGGTCGAGGTTGGAGACGCTGCTGACATGCCCTTCTCCAATGCATCGTTCGCCATCGTGCTGTGCTGCACCATGCTGCACCACGTCCCCAGTCGGGAGTCCCAGGATCGGGTACTCGTCGAGTCGCGTCGTGTGCTTCGCCGGGGTGGGGTGCTGGCAGGAAGCGACAGTCGCACAAGTCTCAGCTTCCGGTTGTTTCACATCTTCGATATTCACAATCCTGTGGATCCGGATAGGTTTCCCGAGCGCCTGATCGCAGCGGGGTTCCACGACGTGTCCGTTGATCAAGTCAAGGATCGCTTCCGATTTCGTGCAGTCGCGCCGGAATGAACCACACTCAGAAGTAGCGGTCGCTGAGAGTGTTGTCTCCTATCGGAGGTGATTGTCGTGGCGAGCGAATTGGGCTAACGAGTCGTCGGATGGAACCACTCGTCTCTACGCCGTTGATGAGCAAAACCTCAACACCGAAGGGCATCCTGGCACCTGTATCGTCCTTGAGGGGACCCAGCAGGAAGTCGATGCCTACATCGCCAACTATGTGGCGGAAGGGCGCAACTATCTAATTCCTGGCCTGCTTATCGGCTACGAGGACTGCTCTTGATCGGTGCATTGCTTCCTTCTCGGAGACACGAAGAGAGTGAAAGCCAGTAGCGGCGTTGGCCACGTGGGGCTACGCAAAAGCGCGGCCTGCACTCTCGCACATGACGGCATTGTTGGGCGGCCGCGAAGGCATGAAGCTTCTTGGCTGCAGTCA